>SXXK01000271.1 GCA_005791255.1 Planctomyces sp. | reverse complement strand
TCCGAGCGCACCAACGGTGTCCCAGACCGCGACGGCTTCCACGATCGGTTCTTTTCGGGGGAAACAGTTTGCAGCGCAGAAGCTGTTCAGTTTAGCCCTTTCCTCGGACCGCTGAGCATACAGTTCCCAGAGTTCTTCGATATCGCGATTGTCAAGGAAATCTGCAACGTCGAGGGTGTGATTTTGCAGGATACCGCAGGTGGCGATAAAGGATGCGAGGCAGCGAGCCGAGAAGGCACCGCGGCTGAAACCGGCGATGAAGATGCGATCACCCGGCGTATAGTTGTTGACGATTTCCTGATAGGCCTGCTTGACCTGATTGAACAGGCCATGCCCCAGAATGCCGCCCCGCAGTTTTTCAAACAGTTTTGACCCGACGCCCTGAACGTAGAAGGCCAGCTGGCTCGGCGATTTGAAATGCTGGGCGGCGCGGAACAACCGAATGACATTGGTATCATCCTGCGCCGCGTTGTCCGCTGCTTCGTTCCATGTGCCATCAAGACAAATCAGCAACTTCTTCATATGATGATCCCGGGAAGATTGGCAGCATTGGCCGGCACGGAGAACCACCCGGTGCGGCGGGACGACTGGCTGGCGTACGGAAACCATACGCAAACGGAGTGCGGAAAACAATGGTCAATGTGTGCGGATTGCAGGAAGACTTGCTGCTCCGCCGTTCAACCGGATGCCTGATTGCACCGGACGCATTTGGAGCTGGTGTGTCAGGCAGTGGTAACTGGACACCACACCCATCGAAGCCCGGCCCGCCGCACGTGATCGGTTTGAGTTTTTCCTAACCGACCTGTTGTGGAGGGTGAATCATGGCGCACGCGGTGGGCAGTGTCAGGTATCTGGGATGGGAGCAGCGGCTTGAAGGGTACGCGCAGTCGCAACTGACTGTGAATGAGTTCTGTGAGTGGGAGGGTGTCTCACCAGCGACGTTCTGTAACTGGCGGAAAAAACTCACGACGGGGAATGTGGCAATACGCGTCACCAATCGTGTCCCTTCGGGCACGTCGAAGTGCGATGAGCTCAGGTCAACGATTGATTGGTCAGCGTTCCTGCCGGTACAGGTGACGTCAAATATCTCGCCGCGATCAAAGCCATCGCCCATCAGGATGCGGTTGCCCAATTGCGTCTGCATCTTAATGCCAGAGGCGGATGCAGCAACGATCGGAAGAGTGATCAGGGCAGTCGGACGCCTGGCACATGGCAGCGATGCCGCGAGCCAGAGACTCTACGCTCGTGAGGAGGCCGTCACATGCTGACATGTCCGGCTTATCTGCCGCTTGACTTTTGCACGCAGCCGGCAAGTTTTCGCAAGAGCTTTAACGGACTCACAGGCGTCATCATGTCAGAGTTTGGAAGCTCAGTTATCCTGAGTTCGTGCGAGCGTACCGCACGGGAACAGCGCTGCTACACCGTCGATACCCGGGCACTTCCGTGCCCGGCTCGCCTCGCACGGGGGGGGACCTCTTCGACGTAAACGCCGGGCCTGATGTACGTAATTGGCACTTCCTGAGTCCTGCTGCTGGTCACCCGCGTCTGCGCTGCGCGTGAGGGGCTTCGGAGTCTGGTGGCATGGGGCAGTCTTTCCCAAGGAATTGCAGGACATAAGCGACCGGAGCTTACGAGTTTGACTGGCGCCTTGCAGCGTCTTTCGGCTGCTGCAGGCAGGACGTTTCAAGTCTGTGGCTGCTGGCCTGCAGGCTGACTGCGATGCTGACCGTCTGTGTGAGGCCGGCAAACCGCTGCGGTATGCCAGGTTCGTCGTGTTCCGGCGGAACGGTGATGTCAATATCCCTCCGCCGCACCCAGTTGTCCTTGTCGACATACAGTTGCCGCTGCACGGCATGTCGGTAGTTCATGGACACCGGGGCAACGCGAGTGACGGGGTCTTCGCGGTCAGCCCAGCAGTGGGTATGTTCGGCAATTGGGGTCTTGCGATAACTGTCGGCGCAGGCCACATCGCCGACTCGCGGTGCACCGTACGTAAAGACTTCACAAAGCCGAGGCCGTGACTGCCCTGCCCCCGCAGATTCCTGCTGATAGCGGCTGGCGAACAGCAGCGCCAGTGCACCGCCGAGACTGTGTCCGCAAACAAAAAGTCGTCTTGCGCCGGACTCTGCCATGGCGTCCATGCAGTGCACGATCTCGCGGTAGACAGAGTTCAGTGCCGTCTGAAAGCCGGAATGGACCCGTCCGCCGCCACCCTGGTTTGACACCAGTTTGCCGTCCAGATCGCTGAGCCAGTCACGCAGTTTCAGTTCTGTCCCGCGGAAGGCTGCCACCACGTCGTCGTTCCAGCGGCAGACCAGCACCTGCGTGTCCGTTTTGTTCCAGTGTGTCATCGATGACGTGTGGCATTTGAGTTTCCCGGGCAGAGGTGCTTGACCCTGATGCGGATGGCGGGGGAGTTGCTGATCTGTTCGCGTCAGTGCACAGCCCACGTCTCCAGGTCGTTGCTGCTGCTCAGAACGTGACACGAAAAATGGGGGAAACGAACAATTTTTTCATTTCTTTGCAAAACGTACGGAATTGTCGTCACGTTTTCGGTTTGGCCTCGCCTCTGGAAGGTGGGGGCCCC
>SXXK01000031.1 GCA_005791255.1 Planctomyces sp. | reverse complement strand
TGTACACCCCGAGACGGTTCGCCTGTGCTGTCATCTTGCCTGTGCGTTTGAGATTCTGGCCGGTCTCGCGCTGCTGTTTGCCGGCAGTCTGCCCGGACTGACCGCTGCTGCTGCTGCTGTAATGCACCTGTCGCTGCTGGCTGCCCTCGGGCCTTTCGGACTGGGACATCACCCGGCTGTACTGCTCTGGAACCTGCATCTGCTGCTGCTCGTTCCGCTGCTGGCATTGACGGCTCCCGCATGCCGCCTCAATCCCCACAGTGTTTCGGCAGCAGTGCGAGCTTATCTGCCTGCAGCACTGCACTGGCTGTTCGCCCTGTCCGGACTGTTCGGAATTGCTGACAACTGGCCTTCCTGGCAGCTTTATTCCAGTCGACCCGAATCCTGGCAGTTGTGGATTCGCCGAGACCACGCAGCACGTCTGCCTGACAACCTGCAGCCCTGGCTTAGCCGAACAGTCGTCGATGGCTGGCAGCCCCTCAGCCTTGAACGACTGTCATTTGCCGCTACCAGCAGCCCACTGGTGCCCGAGGATCGATTTCAGGCAGCCGTCATTGAAGCATTCCTGCAGACCATGCCAACCAGCACGGACTTTCAGATTCGCATCACGGAACCTTACCAGTTCCGCTGGTGGCAACGCCGGGAACGGCGTATTTTCACGCTGCAGCAGCTGCATGAGGAGCAGGCACGGTTTCTGCTGAATGCCAGGTCGGTCAGATAGATTACGCACCTTTCCATTTGATTTACTCAAACAGGCATTTAAGATTTTCCGCGTACGGTCACCAGGCAGAACGCCACCAGGAATCGTCACGGAATGGTCCTTAGCATAGCGAATCTCTGCAAAACCTGGCCTGGGGGTAAGTGAGCGCTGGATCAGGTCAGTCTTTCAATACACCCCGGCCTGTACGGTCTGCTCGGACCAAACGGTGCCGGAAAATCCACGCTGATGCGAACACTGGCCACGCTGCAGGATCCGGATTCCGGCTCCATACACTTCGACGGCATCGATCTCCTGCAGCAGAAATCACGCATCCGCAGCCTGCTCGGCTATCTGCCTCAGGAATTCGGCGTCTACCCCCGAACGTCCGCATTTGCACTGCTTGACCACATCGCCATGCTGAAAGGCTGCACTGACGCAAAGACGAGGCAGGATTCCGTCAACGCTATGCTCTGCCGGGTTAACCTGTACCAGTTTCGCAAACAGGCGGTCGAGTCATTTTCCGGAGGCATGAAACGCAGATTTGGAATCGCACAGGCCCTGCTGGGAAATCCCAGACTGCTGATCATCGACGAACCCACGGCAGGACTCGATCCCGGTGAACGCCATCGTTTCTGCGATCTGCTGCATTCCACCGCTCAGCAGGCCGTCGTCATCCTTTCAACTCACATCATTCACGATGTGCAGCAACTGTGCCCCTGTATGGCCATCATCCACGAAGGACGCGTTCTGTACTCCGGTTCAACCTCCGCAGCGGTGGACTCGCTGCAGGGCAGAATCTGGAAGAAACAGATCCCGCGTGAACAATTACCCCATTATCAGAGCCGGCTGCAGGTGATCTCCACCCGCTTGATGCCGGGCAGTATACAGGTCCACGCATTTGCCGACGCACAGCCTGACCCCGGCTTTGAACCCTGTGATCCGGATCTTGAAACCTTCTTCTTTTCACGGATCCCTCAGACTGCCTGAAGCAGTCGCAGCCTCGGAAGCAATTCACGAATATGTTCAAAGCAGTGTTTCTGTTTGAGCTGCGATTCTGGCTTCGCAGCCGTCTGCTTTATTCGCTGCTGCTGACCACAACTGCGATCATGTTCCTCAGCATGGCCACGGAAATCATTCGCTTCAGAGCCGCTGACGGCGGGCAAATTCGAAATAGTCCCTATACGATTCAGTTCTGTTATCAGTACATAAGCAGCTTCGGATTTCTGATCTTCGCCTCGTTTCCGATTGCTGCCGCCTCTCGGGACCACACGTATCAGATGTCCGAGATCATCTTCACGACATCAGTCAGTCGCTTATCGTGGCTGCTGGGCAGATTCGCTGCCGCCGGCTTCACCGCACTCATCCCCCTGGGCGGAATCTCCATCGGTATCCTGAGTGGCAGCATAATGCCCTCGAATGATCCGTCACAGTTCGTCGCGATCAGTTGGCCAGCCCATCTGCTCGGCCTCACGGCCATCGCAGTGCCAAACGTACTGTTCATTGCCACCATCGCCTTCGTCATCAGTCTTCGAGTTCCAAAGGATGTTCTCGTCTACATCACCTTGGCCACTCTGTGGTTCAGCATTGATCTCGGCTCAGACTTGCTGCGGCATCATGACCACACATTTCTGGCCGCTATGCTTGATCCCTTTGGCAGCGTTGCTGTGTCCCACCAGACGAGGTACTGGACAGCTGCCGAGTATCGCGCAGACTACTTCACACTCACTGGTTACCTGCTTTGGAATCGACTGTTCTGGACAGTGCTTTCAGCATTGATTCTGACCCTTGCCTGCCGCCGTTTCCGATTCACGCTTCGTTCCAGCAGACTCAGCACCACAACCGTGGGATCAAGTCCTGCATACGACCTGATTCCTGCTGCCCGCACTGACACAGCGGTTCCCGTCTTTCCCAGCCGAACCCGGCTACGGCCAGCAGTCACTGCCCGTAACTTCGGCAATCGTGACAGTGATCGGGGACCGATGCCGATTCCCGGCGCTGACTTTTATTATCGTCGCTGCCGGAATGCTGGTGCACCGGGAACGCGATTGCAGGATTCATGAAAATATCAGCACTCTGCCACATCCTGACTGGCTGTTCGGCTGCGGAAGACTGCTCGCCATGACCCTCGCTGTCGCTGCCATGCTGACCACTGCAGCAATCATGGGTGTCGCCAGCCAGTTGGTCCGCGGCTTCACACAGCTGCAGCCGGAAGTTTACATCGTCAGCCTGCTGGGTGTGGACCTGCTGCAATGCTTTGTCCTCGCCGTACTGATTTTCACCATCCAAATCTTC
>SXXK01000270.1 GCA_005791255.1 Planctomyces sp. | reverse complement strand
GTTTGTCTGTTGGTTTGGCTTGTGTGAGGTGATTCCTGCGGTTGGTGCGGTTGCTGTTTGTGACGGATATTCCGGCTGCGCAGGACGGGTGTTTCAGTAAAGGACAGGAATACGATCAGGACAGCAGTCGGAAATGCATAACTTATTTACAGGAGCTATTATACACTACCCTGGTATTGCTGGTTTGGATTCTCTCTGCGTCTGAGGAGACTGGTCCATGACTATTCTGGAAGGCATGGTATTTCGCAGGTGGACATCGTCCGACGAGACGGCGGTGATGGATTTCCCAACGCACTGGAGTGTTGTCAGTCAGTCGCCGCAGGGGACTGCGGTACGTTTTACCGCTCCACAGGACGACGATGTGTGGCTGGAACTGATCTGCATGCCATTTTCAGTTCCATCATCGCTGTACGACGGCGAAGCGGATGTGCTGGCACTGCTTGAGCGAACTCTGCAGTATGGACCGGGTACTCAGATTTTGGGACGCAGTTCGCTGTTCGTGTATCTGGCCAGTTCAGCTCGTACCGGAGACGGGCATCTGTCGTGGGCCACGATGCACATGGACAGGGTGGTGTATTTTCAGACGGGCGGTGATCCCCAGCGGGCTCGTTACTTTCTGCCGGTCTTTGAGCGGATGCTGCAGTCCTTTCGACTGCATTTGTCAGATGGTTCTGAGGTGGCCATGCTGCTGGGTGATGTGCTGAAGGAACTGGCGGCCGCGGCTCCGCAGTCGAATCCAAAGTTTGCGGGCGATCATCTTGACGTGGGCTCGCTGCAGATTCGAGTGGACAATCTGGCATTGCTGATTCGCCGGATGCCGGACCAGCGAAGTCGACTGATCCGTGAATTTGTGCAGACGACTGTTGCGACTCTGAATTCCACTGCCACGATGGCTCAGGAGCCCTGGCGGCTTGTCCGCAAGTCGATTTTTCCGATGGTGCGTCCGGAGGGAATTCTGCAGCAGTCAGTGCCGCAGGATGTTGAGCAGTTGTCGGCGGCGGACAGGGTGCGGCTGCAAATGTTGTCCACGCCGTGGCTGGCAGGTTTGGTGATCTGCTACGCGATTGACAGCGAGAGGACTCTGCGTTTTGTCCAGCACCATGATCTGGAACGCTGGGGGCTGGACCCGGACGTTGTGAAGCGGCAGGCGCTTCGCAACCTGGCGAAGGTGCGGGGCCCGGTTTTCAGTACGATGTGTGTTGAGAAGGCTCAGTTTCAGGTTGCAGAAGTCACAGACAACGATCTGCCAGCTCGTTCCTGCTGGCTGTTGCATCCGGATCTGCACCAGTCACTGCAGCGGATTTTCCGGGGGCCGTCGTGGGTGGCGGTGCCATCGCGTGATTCACTGCTTGCCTTTAGTGCGAATTCCGCGATGCGGGCGGGATTGCAGCAGCGGCTGATTGAAGATTATCGATCCAGCAGTCACAGTATTTCTGATCGATTGTTTGAGGTGCGACCGGACGGTGTTGTGCTGGCCTGATATGTCAGGCGGTGTGGGGACGAAATGGTGAAGCGACGTGCGGGTGAACAGGAAGGCCCGAGGCTGTTGGCGGGAGGCAATCCGCAGATGGCGAAAGGGGACGGCGATGCCGTTGTGCAGCAGTGGATTTCTGCGATCCCGGGCTGGAAGCAGGATGTGGGGCGCCGGCTGGACGCACTGATTGTTTCTGCGGTACCTGATGTTCGCAAGGCCGTTCGCTGGAATACTCCGTTTTACGGGCTTGTAGGCAACGGCTGGTTTATGGCATTTCACTGCCTGACGAAGTACGTCAAGGTGGCCATTTTTCAGGGAACATCGCTGAATCCAGTGCCACCGGTCTCATCAAAGCAGCCGAACGTGCGGTATGTGCATTTGACGGAGACAGAGGCGATTGACTGGCAGCAGATTGGGGATTGGGTCCTGCAGGCCAGCCGGCTGCCAGGCGACCGATTGTTCTGACGGATTTTGGTTGATGTGTGCAAGCGAGTGCGATCCTGCGCAGGCTAGCTAAGCAGCGACAGTTCGTCTCTGCCCCTGCGGGCTGCGGCCTGTCAGTATGTGTCTGATGGTGGCTGCCAGGGGTGTGTTTTGTCTCTCGCGTCCTGCCCATCCCACGGTGCCTTGCGAGGCCCATGCCCGAGGTCGTGATGGGTTTAGCCGAGGGCGACTCCGATAATGCGGCTTCGCTGCAGTGGCGTCGCTGCGGAGTCGAGCATGCCAAGTGACGTGCTGGTCCACCAGCCGACCATCGACGTGTTTTCGCTCAGCAGGCCTGGGGCAGCCAGAATCAGACTACGAGTTCCGCTGGCGACTCGACTGTTCATCATCGTCTCGGGAGTTCCTGCACTGCCGGAGCTCATGACCCGTGCTGCTCCGTTGCGGAACGTCATGGCCACGACCGCTTCGGTTACGCCATCCCCGTTCAGGTCCGCTGTTGACAGCGTCATGCTGGTCAGAGTGCCATTCTGCCGCTGCAGGGTGCGGGCGTCCCGGTCACTGATCAGAGTCCTTCGCGTGATCTGCTGTGGAGTTCTGCTGTCGACGTCCATCATCGCCATGGCGACTCCGCCACCGGCAGTGCGGCCCACGACAACGATCTCATCGGAGTCCTCGTTGACGGCAACTTGTGGCGTACCGGTCATGCCCCTCATCGTCATGGACATTTCCACAGCCCCCGTGCTGCTGTCTACGGCACGCAACTCGTATCCGCGAGGAGTACTGGCGGCCACGACCATCTCTGCTTTACCATCGTCATCGAGGTCACCGATTGTGAGATCCATGGGACCTGAAAATCGGCTGCCAAAGGGACGCATCACGGTATCGGTCAGCAGCCCTCCCCATGCGTTGAATGATCGCATCCGACGCTCGCCACCTGTCTGCAATACCACAATCTCCATGAAACCGTCACTGTCGAGGTCGGCCACCTCGACGATCGAATCGGCTGCGGCTCTCGAGAAAACCTCAAACTGCGAAATCAACCCCATGGTTTCAGCGTTGATCACTTCAAGGTTTGTGGTGCTGGTGGTTGTGCTGAGGATGGCCAGAATCGGTGGCATCACATTCACTTCAACTCGCCCCTGAGCCTCCACGCCGGCGGAATTCCGCACCGTGTAGGCAATCACGTCGGTACCCATGAATCCGGCAGGTGGCTGATAGACCAGTTGCTGTGTTTCCGGATCAATGAACAAGGTGGCCTGCGAGTGTCCGCCAAGTTGGCTGTCCACGAGTTCCATGGTTTCCGTCGGAACGCCGGACGCGTCATTGCCGAGGACATCCAGGAACGTCGGTGCGGTACTGTTGCGCACAGAGAAGAAGTCGTCAACGGCCTGCGGAGCGAATTCGGGCTCAGTAACCTTCAGCGTCAGCGATCTGTGGTCTGTACCCACATTGACTCCGATCCCTGAGTAAAGGAAGGAGCCCACGACAAGCTCGACGCCCTCGGGAGCAGAAAAGCCTCGTTCGGGTACATAATCCAGGTCTGCCAGGAGGGCGTTAACACCCTCAATTGAACCGAAGACCCAGGCTGTGCCGCCACTGGAAGGATAGAGCTCGGCATCGGACCGCACTGTGTCGGTCGTAAAGTCCCCGGGGAACTGCAGTCCGGAAAAGCTTTCGGACAGGAATTGCCAGCGCAGCAGAACTCCAACGGATGCTGGGAGCGTCCCCGTGTAGTTCACCCTGATTGCCGGAGTGCCGTCGGGAGCCCGCAAAGCCGAGGTAACTCCGGCTGCGGCGATCACTTCGGGAACCGTCTGCACCTGCCACGTGTACGGCGAGGACTCCTGGTCAAAGTGTACGAAGACGCCAGCAGTCGCCGTCTGGCCCTCGGCGTCTGTCACCGTGTAGCTGAAGTGGCCGCGTCCGCGAAACTCCGCAGCTGGTGTGAAACGCACTGTGCCCGATCCTGGGGCAGCATCCGGCAATAATTCAGCCCTGCCGAAAACGGTACTCTCAAGATCTGTGATTCGCATCCCGGTACCGATGTCATTTTCCAGCACATTGACGGTCACTGCAGGAAAGCTGGCAGCATTGGCGGGAAGCATAGTCTGCACAAAATCGGGCATCAGGCTTAGTGCTGAGAGTACTTCACGAACCTCAAGTTGCTCAGCCGTGAAATTTCGCCGGTTGCGATTTTTACGGGACATTTGTGCTTTCCTGAAGAATGACAAGCTGCCGAACCCTGAATCTGCTGGACGACTGCACCGCAATTTCCATTAGAAATCCCGGGCAAATGTGACCGATTGAGCGGGCCGGGACTTTTACCCGAGGCGTGTTGGTGTGAGACTTGCGATTTTCTATGCGGCGTATCGTATTTAACGATATGCAAGTGAGTTTTTCGAACGGGTGCGTGGCATGATTCGCTTGTTGATGGCCTGTTATGTGCTGCTGACAGGATCTGCAGTGGTTTTTGTGGAGGGGTCTGAGCGTCCGCCGAACATTATCCTGGTGCTTGCGGATGACCTTGGTGTGGGGAATGTGGGCTGTTATGGCTCGGACCGTTACCGCACACCGCATATCGACCGACTGGCTGAAACCGGACTGAGGTACACGCGGTGCTTTACTGCTCCTTTGTGCGGCCCGTCGCGGGCCTTGATCATGACGGGGCGTTATGCATTTCGGACGGGAGCGACGAATCAGGATCGAGTGGGCAGGCTGAAGACTGCGGAGGAGGTGATGTTGCCTGCGTATCTGAAGCAGGCCGGGTATTGCACGGGTGCTTTCGGCAAGTGGAACCAGTTGCCGCTGCAACCATCTGACTGGGGGTTTGATGAATACCTGCGGTTCAGCGGCAGCGGTGTGTATCGGAACACAGATGGGAAGGTCGAATCGTATGTGGTGAACGGGGAAACTCGTCGGCTGCGGGCAGATCAGTACATGCCTGATTTGTTGCATCAGCAGGTTACGGATTTTATCGGTCGTCATCGGGACCAGCCCTTCTTTGTGTACTATTCGATGTCCAGTGTGCATGGCGAATTGTTGCCGACGCCGGACAGTCCGGCTGTGGGTGCAGACCTGATGGCGGACAATGTCCGTTACATGGACAAGCTGATTGGTCAGTTGGTGTCTGAACTGCAGCAGCAGAAACTGCTGGAGAGTACAGTGATCGTGTTCATGGGGGACAACGGAACCGGCAAGGCACAGGCGGACAGTGCCACGATTGGCGGTCGTCGGCTTGTGGGTCAGAAGGGGACGATGCAGGAGGGTGGTGGGCTGGTGCCGCTGATCGTGAACTGGCCGGGTGTGATTGCTGGCGGGCGGGTGGCTGACGGTGTTATGGATTCATCGGATTTTGTGCCGACATTTGCGGAGCTGTGTGGTGTGTCGCTGCCGACGGATCGAGTAATTGACGGGCGCAGCCTGCTGGCTCAGTGGCGTGGCCAGCAGGCATCGCATCGTGCCTGGGCGTTTGTGCAGCTGGCTCGCAACTGGTACGTCCGTGAGGCTCAGTGGAAACTGAATCAGGCGGGTGAATTGTTTGATATGAGTGGAGCACCATATGCGGAGCAACTTGTTTTGCGGGAGTCCGACACAGCGGTGTCCGGGCAGGCGCGGCAGCGATTGCAGGCTGTACTGGACCGGCTGAATCCGGCGGGCGGGATTTTGGACGACGGAGACGGCAGCGGACGTCATGCGGGGCGTGACAGCAAGGGCAAATCTGGGGATTAGTGGTGTATTCCGGTGGCAGTGGGGCAGGCTGTGTGCGTTTTTTCCTGATTCTTCAGGAACGACGCCTAGACGGAGGTTGAGCGAAGCTGCGCCCGGTATTCGCATTGCGATCAGTACGGAATGCAGGGGGGATTTTTTGCGGGGGATTTGCGGGGCACTGCCGGGCAGCGACTGAGGGTTCTGAGGGGCTGTGCCGGGCCTGAGATGGCGAAACGGCAGCGGACAAGCAGCTGTTTTCAATGACAAAGGACGCGGAGGGCATCGAGTCTGCGGGAGCATGCGAGAGAATCCAGCGAGGTTGGCCAAAAGTCCGGCGACGGTGCTTTGCGGGTGTTTGCCGTGATTTTCCTGCGTTTCGCCATCCCAGGCTGGGAGTGGCTGCAGAATCGCCGGGTGAACCCGGCTGGCTTGTTTGTGCAGAACCGGGGGGCTGCTTACACTGCAGATGACTCGGTGCTTCAGCCGTGTTTCTCCCACAATTTTCCGGAGTCGTCCATGTCGCAGTTTTCTCGCCGCAGCCTTCTGCGGGTCTCGACTTTTGCCGCTGCTGCTGTTGCCTGTGGTGGCGTTTCCCGTTCCGTTTTTGCTGCTGAGAAAGCAGCGCCGAAACTGGGAATTCAGTTGTATTCGCTGCGCGGGTATTCTCGCGACGAAGCCCTGAAGCATGCAAAGGAGCTGGGTTTTGAATCGGTGGAATTCTACAGCGGGATGCTGGCTCTGAATGCTCCGGATGCCGAGATCGCTGCTGTCCGCAAGCAGGTGGCGGACATGGGCATGACCATTTCCGCTCATGGCGTGAATCGTCTGACGAAGGATGGCGCTGAGAATCGCAAGGTGTTCGAGTTTGCGAAGAAACTGGGCATTTCATGCATCACTGCGGATCCTGATTTCGATGCTTTTGATAATCTGGATGAACTGGTGAAGGAGTTTGATATTCGTGTAGCGATTCACAACCACGGTCCGACTCATCGCTACAACAAGGCGATTGACGTTCTGCGAGTGATTGAAAAGCGTGATGTGCGTATTGGTGCGTGTGCCGACCTTGGGCACTACATTCGGTCGGGTCAGAGTGGTCCTGAGGTGATTCGCATTTTGAAGGGGCGGCTCTACGGTATTCACCTGAAGGACTTTGCTGAGATGAAGGACCGCACGAAGGGCGTGATTCTCGGCAAGGGGCATTTGAACGTGGAGGCAGTGTTCACGGAGCTGCAGCAGGTCGATTTCCCGGCGAACGGAGCTTTGTCGCTGGAGTATGAAGAGAACGAGAAGAATCCGATTGCGGATATTCGCGAGTGCTATGCGGTTGCGAAGCCGGCGATGAAAATCTTTGCCGCCAATTGATTTGGTAACCGGTCGGGGCAGAACTTTTGACGGGCACCGGGGGCGACATCCGGTGCCCGTGCTGCATCAATCGCCACGCTGCCCGGGAGAACGAAACCGCCCGAATTCGTAGCCGCGAAGCTGGTCGTGCTTGGTCTGCCGACCGGCCGTCCGTTTACGCCAGCGGACAAAGGCTGAAGGCTGCAGCACGCGTCGCATCAGTGCGATGACCTGACCGTTCGAAAGCCCGAACTGCCGTTCGATGGCATCAAACGAAGTGCGATCCTCCCAGGCCATGCGCACGATGCGATTCTGGTCTTCCGCAGACAATTCGGGTCGGTTTGATGGTTTTTCGCGATGCGACATGTGCAGATTCCGGTGCTGCCTGCTGGGAGTCAGAAACGCCCTGGGGCGTTTTAGGCAGGCTGCACTGGAATTCAATGCCTGGACTGTGGCAACGACTGCTGGCTTGTCAAACAGGATGAGCCGGTTAGGATTGCGGCATCCACTGAAGTTGTCACTGAAATTCTCGAGAAAACTGATGCGAATTCTGTTTGCTGCGACTGTGATTTGGCTGACGAGCAGTGGCTGGTTGACGGCTGCGGACGGGGTGGGGCGGTACGCAATCATTGTCCGTCAGGGAATGCCCTGGACGCAGGCGGTGGCGGCCTTGCAGCAGCGCTACAGTGGGCAGGTTTTCACGTTCAGAACGGCGGCGGCTGAAGTTCGTTCGGCAGTGGCTCAGTACAAGCCACGGTACGTGTGTTTCGTGTGTGAGCCGACGGAGAATTTTCCCGAGTTTGTGCTGGAGGCGAATCGATTCTGTCGCGAACTGGACTCGGACCCCTATGTGGACGCGATCTGGGGCATTCTGACGGGGTTGGACGAGCAGCATGCGGTGCAGTTGGCTCGTGCTGAGCCGATTGTGGTGCGGCGGGCCTTCACGAAAACTCAGGCTGACTGGCTGGACTGGATTGCTGAGGGTGAATACGTCACTGAATGGACTCGTGACCGTGGCGAGGTTGGCACAAAGCATCCGAAGCAGCAGGTGCAGATGCTCTCAGGCGGGCCAAAGTCAGATGCGGATGACCTGAAGCATGTGCACGGAATGCTGTCGCGGGACGACTTCGATCTGATCATTGGTTCGGGACACGGCGGTCAGCACAACTGGATGCTGATGTATCCGTCGGGTTCGGGATTTTTGACGGCGAAGGAGGGGGCTTTGACAATGACGGCTCCGGGCGTCAGTCTGCCACTGCAGGCCAGTCATCCGAAACTGTATTGGGCGGTGGGCAACTGTCTGACGGGCGAGGTGAATTCACCGCAGAACAGTTTTCGAAATTCGTACGCACTGGCGTGGATGAAGAACGGTGCGAGGCAGTACATCGGAGCCGTGCAGCCGACGTGGTACGAACTGAACTGGAACATGGCGGACTGGTTTCTGAAGCAGGACGGTCGCTGGACGTTTGGGGAATCATTATTTTTGCTGCGGCAGTGGTCACAGTTTGTGCTGGCCGAGAACATTGCGATGGGACAGGATCGGCGGGGGACTGAGTATACCGACGGGATCTTCGTCCTGTACGGGGATCCGGCTCTGGACAGTCGACTGCAGCAGAATCGGGAGCCTGCACTGGACGAAACGCTGCAGGTGGTGCCGCTGGAGCAGCCGGGGCGGGTCAGGATCACCTATCGTGTGAAAGTGAACTTTGTGGGTGCGGGCAACAAGCGTACGGCGGAGAAGTACGACGGATGGCGTATTTTCAGCCATTTGCTGCCGGGAAGTTTCAGCGACGTGCAGATGGAAAAGTCAGACTTTGCGAAGGTCGTTGTTCCGGGTGAAACACTGATTTGGGATGCAGGGACAGGTTTGAAGGTCGGGGATCAGCGTGCAGTAACGTTTACGGCCACGCAGGACAAGTGACAGGCTGTTCAGCGCTGACGCCCGCGGGAAATGGTGCGAGCCCGAGGTGGGTGCAATTGGCGGGCAACAGCGATGTGCTTTTGCACGGCTGGCGTCTGACAGGAACGCCCGGGCTGCCTTTCAGCTCTCAAGGCATTACCGTGCGTCATCCACATAGATCGGGTTTGTCAGGATCCACACCATCTCTGCACCGGCGACATGCAGCCACGTTTCGCATCTGTAGACACCCGGCAGTTCGATCGGAAGATCCAGTTGTGCGCCTGCGGATTCGTGAAACAGGGTCCCGTTGCGCAGCACTTTCCAGCGGCAGGGCAGAGGGCTGTGTCCCTGCAGTCGAGAGTTGTCGGTGAGTTTGGTGCGACTGCCCATGGGCGTCATACCAGCGGCTGACTGGAGCTGGAGCTGAAAGTCCTGTGAGTCTGCCAGCCAGTCGAAGGCCACGAAGCAGCGGCCCGCATCAAGACATTCCCGGACGGCGACTTCACTCAGTTCCGTCAGCAACAGATGCGTGCCGACGTGTCGCAGGCTGTATTCGTAGCGGTCAAGGTACAGTGAGTAGATCAGGTCCCCGGGTTTTCGACCTTGACGCATCTGTTCACTGTCGGGAATCAGGCTGAGGTCAATGTCCAGCAGTTTTTCACCGAGGGCGTCTTCGAGTCGTCCCTGGTCGTCGGCGATCCAGCGAACCCCAAATCCGACGTTTTGATGGGCATCGTTTGCTGCAACTCCCGTGTGTGGGGCTGTTTGACACAGCTGATCGAATCTTCGCAGGTAATCGGCCGGATAGTTTTGGATGGCCCCGATACATTCCTGCGGGTACTTTTGGATCATCGCAGACAGCTGAAACAGTTTGAACGGATTTTTGAGCGTGGCGACGAGATTTTTTTCTTCCTTGAAGTCAGCGTGAGTGTTGTAGATTTCGGTGCCGCTGATGCCAGCGATCTGCCAGTCCATGCGTTCTTCGAGGTGCGACACAAAGATTTGTCCGTCCCGGCCGCGCACGAGGTCGGCAAGTTCCTGTGGCGTCTTCGTCGTGATTCCCTGCAGGCTGAATGTGGGGTAGATGAGGAATCCGGATTGCTCTGCCCCGGGAATCAGCAGAACCCCGTCCTGCAGTCCGCGATGGCCATCTTTGAAAAAGTCGTAATGTTCCGCCGGGTGTTCGGTAAACATCAGCACGGAAGTTCCGGCCTGTTTGGCGGCAGCGACAATGTCTGGCAGCTGGCCGCGGCTGTCGTGCGAAAAGTGTGAATGCACATGCAGATTGGCGCGGTGCTGCTGGTAACCGTCTGAGCGAGGGATGCTTTTTCGCTGGGAGGCGAAGTCTGTGCGAGCCTGCCGGACTGCCTGCAAACGCGAGGTCTGCAGGCGATCCACGGCGTCCTCGGCTAACGTGCTTTCATATTGGACGACAGCCCAGATGCTGATGACTGCGAGTGCCACGTGAGCGAGGCCTGAGTGCCGCGAAGATCCCGTGAATAACATGTGTGGTCCGATGCCGTTCGAAGTTCACTTACCTGGTCCGACAATCAGGGCACCAGCAGTGGCGGAGTCGACTTTACCGGGCTGCGATGTGAGCGGTTCGGTTCGCTGCGTGAGTCATTTCCATTTGAGTATTCATGAATCAGCGTGCTGGTGCGGTCAAAGAGGGACATAAAGCCGACGGCGCAGTATGCTGAAATTGCGAGCGCTGGCAGCAGGTGCCGGTAAACGCCTGGTATCTTGCGGCGGTTTTCAATGAGCAGAATCTGCATACCGCCTCCAAGGCCCCAAAACATAACGCTGAAGGTAGTGACGACTGACATAAATCGATCGTAGTCGGGAAGGTCCTGGTGATGCATGCCCCAGCCGAGAATTGCGATTTCATCAAAAAACGACTTGCAGACGACATAAAACGCAAGAGCCACCAGAGGCAGTCCCCAACTGAGTTCAGGGGACCGGCACAGTCGTGCTGCCAGTCGGGCCCTGAGAGTATTTGCGGGGGCAACAAGTTGAACGCCGCTTTCGGGAACCCAGGGGTTATGATCCCGGTGGTGGTTCTGTTCCATGGCTGGCAGTCTGTTGCAGGTATTTGGTCGAATGGCAGGTGGAGTATCCTGAAGGCGACGCCGATTTTACATCAGGAGTTTACGCTTTCAAAGTGCTCGGGTAAACTGAAGACAAAGGTGCTCTGGCACGGGGGGCCAGGTGATGGGGGATTTGAATTCAGAGACGCAGAGATTCCGCGAAGCTGCGAGGGCGTGGTTCGGCGGGCTGACGGCGTTGGCCATCCTGGTGATTGCACTCAGGATCATTGGGACTTATGGATTCTATTTCCCTCCGAACTTTGATCGCGGATTTTTGCAGGCGCGGCAGGCGTACTTTTGGTCGTCGCTCTACGGTATGGGTTTTTATCTGCACATCATCGGGGCTCCGCTGGCCCTGATCAGTGGTTTGCCGCAATTCAGTCGACTGCTGCTTCGATGGTGGCCGCAGTTCCATCGCTGTCTGGGCAGGATCTACGCAATTTCTGTACTGCTGGCAGCAGCACCGGGCGGTTTTATCATGGGATTTCGCAGTTTTGCTGGTAATCCGGCATTATTTTGTTTTACTTTGATGAGCCTGCTGGTCAGCGCGTTCACCCTGCTGGCGTGGCGTGACGCATTGCGTCGCAAGTTTCAAAGTCATCGTCGCTGGATGATTCGCAGCTATCTGATGATGGTGTCGGCTGTGCTGCTGCGGCTGATCGATCCGTTGCTGCGTGATCTGGGTGTCCCCGATGTGCAGTCGTACGTGTGGTCAGTGTGGCTGAGCTGGGTTCCTTCGCTGGTGATCTTTGAGATTTCAGAGCGAGTGTGGCGTCGTGCTGTGACCTGAGCTGGAAATCTCAGACGCCCAGGGAATACTGCGGACCTCGGCTGGAGTCTTATTGGAGAGCCTTGAGCAGACGTTACTCAAGGAGTTTGCCGTCCTTTGTGATCTCCACTTCCAGCATCTTCCCGGTTTTCGACTGGCCCTTCAGTTCGTAGACGGGCTGTCCGTCTGCGATTTCGGTGTACGCCGCCAGAAACTTCAGGTCGGGGAACTTGTCCTGGGCTGCTTTCATAATCTCCGGCGTTGCTTTCTCCAGCGGCAGCGGTTCCTTTTTTTTCAAATGTCCCGCTGTCACAGCCGGTCAGGGCTGTTCTGAACAGCAGTGCCCCGCAGATCTGCAGTTTGAACGTTCGATTCTCGAAGTTTCGCGGCATGGCATCAATAATCCGTATGCAGGGTTTTCAGCGAACAGAAACTGGACGCCGTTTCCGGTGTGTCTGCTGAAGAACTGACTTGCGTCGGAGCGAGGATCCCCCGGGGCTACGGCGTTCACCGACATGGCCAAGCGTCATACGGGAGCCGTGTTCGGGCACCATCTGGCCGATTCCGTCGCCGGGATCGCCAGCCAGCAATGCTCCTGTCACCGAGCCGGTCAAGGTGGCTTCTCCGAGTCGGTGAGATTTTTTTTCAACAGGGATGGTGTGTGACAACCCGTCGGTGATGTCGCGAAACGGCACTCGGCTGTTTCGGAAAAACACTCCTTCGCCGTCGACGCCAGGTTCAGAAAATCCGTACATGCCCTGGTAATTTGACGAGCCGACATCGCAGATGACATTGAGTGGACGACCCGTCACGATGTCATATTGCCTGGCCGGGCAGAACTGCCGTACATCGTCAGAAGGGCACTGGAACAGCGGAAACGACTGCGTGCGAACTGCAGCGTTGTCCTGTGCCTCGATTCACGTATGAAAACTTATCTGCCGCCAGGCAGCGGATTGTTCCATGTCCGGGAGCAAAAAGCTGAGCCATCCCCAGTCGGGTCCTGTGTCATTGCCGTTTGAGTCATACAGTGAGACGCAGCCGGGCGGGAGTGTGCGGTGTCTGTCATGGTAGTTGTGCAGAGCCAGCCCGAACTGCTTCAGATTTTTTCACTGGGTGCGGCGAGCGGCGTCTCGTGCTGTTCGCGGGCCGGAATCTGGTGACAATCATTTCAGGTCGCAGACGATGGTCTGCGCGTGACGGGTATGTCAGTCACAAAGGGAAACCACTTCACCCTGAGTCAATGCGGCAGCAGCCTCCAGCAATCGCTCGATGTCGGCAAGATGCAAAACGACAATGGGAAGGGTTTCGGAGTACTTGTACAGCAGGACGATGCCATGGCCAGCAAAATGCAATTTGCAGGATTTGGACTCGAGGTACATTTCGCGGTCATACTCCTTTGATTCGTCGCCCAGGCAGTCCCAGGGGCAGTCGGCCAATGCCGCAGGAGCGATTGTTTTCAGGCCATCGAACAAGTCGTGGAGACGAATATCGAGAGCGGCTTCGAAGATGCGATGATGCAGGATCCCAACAACAATCAATTTCTCCCACGCACTGGGACCGGCCTTCGGCAACAGGTCGACAGCGGCGTCTTCAGGCTTGCAAAACGCCTGCCAGTCGCCCAGGGCTTGCCGCAGTGAACTGAGGCAGTCGGGGTCATTTTGAAAAATGATGGCAGCCAACTGCGTCACCAACGTCGCTTCGTTGTCCTCGAAACTATCAGACATGAGTTTTCGCCCGTTGGAACAGCCAAGGGGAACAAAGCAATGCGGTACGCCACTTTTGCGTGGTATCAACAGCAGTTCAGCATGGTTTCGAGCGGGCAGCTCACAGGAGCATCAGAATTCCCATAATGGCAGCGTCGACTGCCGTCAGGTTGATTGAAGGACGGTTCTGACGCATGCATAACGCCCCGTTGTCTAAGGCAGAATCACGGGGCCACGTGCTGACGATTACAGCAGGCTGACGACACGATCGGGCCATTTTACGAAGACCTGCGTCCGTTTCCGCCAGACGGACGTCGAATTCTCGATCGCCGCGGCTCGCAGCACCAGTTGTGCCTCACGGTACTCTCCATCCACATACAGCAGTCCCGGCCTGTCACAGTCACAAAATCAACACGCAGGGGACCGCACGATGCTGCTTCCGTCCGAGGGCAGAATACTTGAGGAACACCTGCCTGACGGGCGGAGTGTGCTGACGCGATTCGCAACGCAGAACGCTGTGGATCACATTGCAGAGCCGTCTGGCATGTTTCTCACTGATTCCGGCAGGGCCGTCGGCATCAGGCATGGTATCGGCCCTGACGTTGACAGGAACTGTAAGCGAGAACAGCGGGAATCGTGCCTCACGAATGTCTGCCTGCTTCAGGCTGCTGAAAGGGGTGGTTGCTGGTGTCGAACTCGCGGAATCCAGACGCAGGATCTGTTGCTCAAATGCTGAGCTGACTGCCACCGGGTACTTCAGTCATCGCTGGTTATCTGCCACCGGTCAGGGCCTGAACGAGCCAGTATGATGGGAGTGGCGTTCGGCACCGGCAACTGCATCACCGACTGCGGGGAAGCGTTTGTCAGGACCCCGATCAGGCAGCGAATGGTCTGGCAATGGGATACCAGCAGCAGGTCATCCGTAACGTACGGCAGATGCTGCAGCAATTCCCTGTGAGCACGCTGCGATACCTCAGTCAGGTTTTCGCCCCCCGGAGCCTTTTGGTGAAAGTCTGCTCGGAATGCGCTGAACTGCGGATTATCTCGGTACTCCGGGAATTGTTCCAGCACATCCTGCTCCGGACGTCCTTCGAACAGGCCCAGCGATCGTTCATTGAATCCGGCGCGGGCCGGAAAGCGAAAGGGTGGCTGGTGAAGTTGTTGCAGCACGAGTTCCAGCGTTTCAGCAGCGCGGCCAAGGCTGGAACTGACGGCGTGAGAGATGCGGTATTTGCTGGATTCTGCGAGGATTCGACCGGCGTCGCGAGCCTGCTGGCGACCGATTTCCGTCAGTGGTGTATCCAGCTGCCCGCAAAAAATGGACTGTGTCTGTTGAGCGGCGTTGATGCGGGATTGACCGTGTCGAAGCAGAATCAGATGTCTCATGTGCAGAATCAAATATCCCAGGTTGGCGAAGTCGCGGTTCGTGTTTGGTGTGTCTGACGATAGTTGCAGGATGCGGAGTGCTCAACACAAGACACTGTCAATGTCTGAAGTGCAGGAGATATTCCAGGGAGTGGTCTGCAGCGGTTGCTCTGTTACACTGGTCAGCTTTCAGCAGCGAATACGGATGAACGGATCGCGACCAGCGTCTCCGAAGCAGAGACAACTCAGTCACGACGGCCAGCCACAGCGAGATTTTCATCAGGTGAATGAGCCGGGCAGCCAGTTGAATACGTGTCTAATGGTTCAATGTGGAGGGTAATGATGCGGCGGGAGACATTGTTCCTGTACTGCTGGCTGGCAGTGAGCCTGCCCACGAATGGTCAGCAGACTGTCGAGGCGGGCAAAGCCGTTGTGCTGGTGGAGGCGGATTCAGCGGGCGGTCGTTTTGGATTTCTCAGAATCCCATTGCCAGCGGTGAATGATACCGGCCGGGGGGGGCTGTGGCGGTTGGTGACGGGGCACGCGGATGCAAATTCCGGGGGAGTGGGTTGTTTGAGTGACGGTCGTATTCCGCTGCATGCTGATGATCCTGGGAGCAATTTTTTTCTGACTGCGGGAATGGCGGATGGACTGCTTGCCCTGGATCTGCAGAAGTCCGTTTCGATCAGCGAGGTTGTCAGTTATTCCTGGCATGCGGGTGGCAGGGCGGCGCAGGTTTACACGCTGTATGGTGCCACGGGCGACGAATCGGGTTTCACCTTTCCGGAGTCGGTGGCTGACCTGCCCGGTCTCACCGGGTGGACTCAGATAGCGGTTGTTGACAGTCGGCAGCCAGGAACGCAGGGTGGTCAGCATGCGGTGCGTTTGGCGGGTGAGAATGGCCTGTTGGGCAATTTCCGCCATCTGCTGTTTCACGTGCGGTCAGCGGATCCGGGTGATCGCTTCGGGCAAACATTTTTCAGTGAAATTGATGTGGTTACGGGTAATCCTGCGGAATTGCGGCGTGTGGAACTCCCGGCAGTGCGGGAGTTGTCGTTCGGCACGGCGGACAATCGTTACGAGTTCAGTGTCGAGACCACTCAGTCGCAGGAACTGGAGGAGTGGACTGAGCTGGAATTGAAGCCAGTGATTGTGGAATGGTATCCGCGGATAGTGCGGATGCTGCCGGGGGCCGGGTTTGAGCCGCCTCGGCGAGTGCGTTTTCGTTATTTGCCGGATGCGGAGATGCAAGGAGTGCCGGCGTATGCTGCCGGCAGTGTGATATCGCTGAACAGGGAATGGTTTCGTGGGGAGTTGCAGGGTGAGGCTCGTGGTTGTGTAGTGCATGAAATGGTGCACGTGGTGCAGCAGTACCCGGCTCGTGGCCGCAGACTGCGTGACGGTGCTGCGGTTCCTGGCTGGCTGGTGGAGGGCATACCGGATTACATTCGCTGGTTTGTGTACGAGCCGAAGTCGGGCGGTGCGAGTTTATCTGCGGAACGTCGGAGGGTATCGCAGCATGATGCCAGCTACCGCGTATCGGCGAATTTTCTGGACTGGGTAATCCGCAGTCAGCCTGCTGATGCGGGGATTCTTTGGCAGTTAAACGCGGCTGCTCGTGAGGGCCGATATTCGCCGGAACTGTGGCAGACGCTGACAGGCAAAAGTGAGCAGCAATTGGCGGAGGCCTGGCGGGCGGAGTGACGGGGGTGATCTCCGGCAGGAATTTCGGTGCCGGGCAGTTTTGTCGCGGAATGAATCGCAGCCCGTTTGTCTCCGTTTTTTGTGGCCGCCTGAGGGGTATGGGCGGAGCCCTGCGACGGTGCATTCTGCCAGCCCCGGGGGGCTCCGGACTGGACTCCTTTCAGGGGGGCAGTAGAATGCGGCGCCGGCAGCGCCGCAGCAGTGGTGCTGGCTGGAGCAGCGGAGTAACTTGATGTCTGCACAGGATCCGGAAGTAACAGGTGTTTATCGACCGCCGACCGAAGTGTCGGCCGGGACTGTGCTGCAGCGCCGTTACCGTCTGCTTGAACGGCTGGGTGTTGGCGGAATGGGTGAGGCGTGGAAAGCCGCGGACAGCGGTCGTCTGGTGGATGGCCAGCCCGCGCAGGTGGTGATCAAACTGCTGCCGCCGGAATTGCGTCGGAATGACGAGGCCAACGAGGACATTCGTCGTGAATACAGCCGTGTCTGGCTGTTATCGCATCCTCACATCTGCAAACTGTTTGACATGGGTGAGGAAGACGGCATTGGCTGTTTTCAGGTGATGCAGTATTTGCCTGGGATCACCCTCCGACAGTGGATGCGGCGTCATTCTGAAGGCATTTCGGCGTCCGCGATTGTTTCGGTCCTGAGTGCGGCGGCGTCAGCGCTGGATTACGCACATGGTGTGCGTAAACCGGTCGTGCACCGGGATGTGAAGCCGGAAAATATCATGCTCGATCCTCAGACAGGGGACGTGCATGTGATTGATTTTGGGCTGGCTGCCGAGATACGCAACAGTCAAAGCAGACTGAGCGGCGCTGAGACTGTGATTGCCGGCACTGCCTCGTACATGTCGCCGGAACAGTGGCAGGGCGTCCGGCGTCAGCGGCCTGTGATCAGTGGGCGTTGGGAATCGTGGCATGGGAACTGCTGACGGGAACTCGACCGTTTCAGGAAAATGGGATGGCCCTTGGGTTTGCCGTTTGCCAGGCTGCCCTGCCAGTGCTGCCGGAGCCATATGCGTTTTTGCAGGATCTGTTTGCACGCGTCCTGTGCAAAGAACCTGCATGGCGATTTCGCACATGCGGCGACTTTGTGAGTCAAATGCAGTTCCTGCTGCAGGGCACATCAACTGATGCAACTCTGATTGGTGCGCAGGCTGCAGTGACTCCGTCACGATCGATTCGGCCTGAAATACTGATCGCTCCGTTCTCTGCTGAGACTGCCCGGATGGCACAGACTGCCTGGGCCAGGTATCTCGGTTGTGAGGTGCATTGGCGGGATGAATTTGGGCAGGACCTGCGGCTGATTCCCCCGGGCGAGTATGTGATGGGAAGTGACGAAACTGCTGAGCACTTGCAATTGGCCGGCTTCGTTCTGCCCCACAGTGGCTGGCGGGAATGGATTGCTGCGGAGAGTCCGGGGCACACCGTTCGAATTACCAGGCCATTTTACCTTGGGGTGTCCTCTGCCACTCGCGCTCATTTCGCGGCTTTTGTCAGGGCAACCGGATACCGCACGGACGCGGAAGCGGTTGGGAAAGGTGGGTGGGGCTACGCGATTGAAACGAAGAACGGTGTCCAGAGATCGGACTTCAACTGGAAACAAACCGGGTTTGCGCAATCCGAGCAGGATCCCGTGGTCAACGTGACGTGGAAGGACGCTCAGGCTTACCTGAAGTGGCTGAACGAATTGACGGCTGAGTCGGGCAGTGCAGTGCGTTACCGATTGCCACGTGAGGCGGAGTGGGAGTACGCATGTCGGGCGGGGACTACCTCCAGATTTTTCACCGGCGATCAAACGGGCAGCCTGCGTGGTTTCGCCAACGTTCAGGCTGTTTCATTTGGCGTTGTTTTTCCCTCACACGATCAGAAGAAGTGGCAGGGCTTTTCTTTTGACGATGGTTCGCCTTTCACGAGTTCTGCGGGTTTGTACAGCAGTAATCCATTTGGTCTGTGCGATATGCTGGGGAATGTCTGGGACTGGTGCAACGACTACTTTGACGCCGGTTACTTCGGCCGTTCGCCGGTGGAAGATCCTCGCGGTCCGTCTTCCGGAGACTCTCACGTACTCCGCGGGGGATCATGGGCCAGCGGACCTGTTCACCTCAGATGTTCAAGCCGCGACCATTACGGCCCTGGCCATCGCAGCTATGCGGTTGGATTTCGTGTCGTCGCGGATTTGACTCAGGCTGAAAAGGTCTAATTCTGTCCCAGCTCGGGTTTGGCTGACACGAGTGGCCTGGTTATCGAGCCACGGCCAGCAGGCTGGATCCGAACGGCAGCCGCAGGTGTGCTGCGACGCGCAGCTCAGCGCAGGCGAGGGCCAGCAGCATGCGGTTAATGAGCCGCAGAGGTACTTTCGGAGGCTGTGGCGTCGTTTGCCACAGGCGTTCTTTCAGACGAATCAGAAGTTTGATCGGACAGGTCCAGTGAAACAGGTACTGCATGGACATCAGATCCACGCCGGCGGCTGAGGCCAGTGTCCTGAATGACTGGCGATCATAGCGAATGTAGTGGTGGTTGATGTCGTCGTGTGTCGTCCACAGCGCATTGAGTGCCGGGACTGTGATCAGGATGCGTCCTTCGGGCCGGAGCAGACTGCGTGCGTGTTCCAGCGCTGCTGCAGGATCCGGCAGATGCTCCAGCACGTCCAGCATCAGGATCAGATCAAATCGCCGGGATGGCTGAAAATTCCCGTCGAATGGCTGGCAGTAGATTCGTTGTCGCCAGGGGCTGTCGGCTGCCAGCGTCGTTTCGTCGGATTCGACGCCGAAGACCTTGCCAAAGCCAGCAAGACTGGAGAACAGCAGGCCGTCGCCGCAGCCTACGTCAAGGATATTCGCGGTGCCGTCTTCCGGAAATCCCAGACGCCGAATCTCAGCCAGAATGGCTCGCTCCCGCGCCCGCCACCACCAGTGCTGCTGATACAGGTCCCGATACTGCCGTGCGTACTCGCTCTGCATTTGAATGCCTGCCCATCGTTGGCGAATGCTGAATATTGGAGTGTTCTGAGGAATCGATGCGATCGACCAGATACAGGGGGCGCTGCTTCACCTGCTCGTAGATCCGACCGATATATTCACCGATGACTCCCAGAAAAATCAGTTGCACTCCGGCCAAAAATGTGATGGCGATAATGAGTGCTGTAAATCCCTGCGGTGATCGGCTGAAGAACAGATGTGCGACTGTGGCGTACACGGCGAACACAGTGGCGCCTCCGACTGTCAGTGACCCCATCCAGGAGGCTGCGCGGAGTGGTACAGCACTGAAGGAAAAGATCCCGTCGGCTGCGAGGCGGAAAAGTTTCAGCCAGCTGTACTTGCTCTCACCGCGGTAGCGAGCATCCCTTTCAACCTCAATGCCGGTCTGGCGAAATCCGGCCCACCGTCTCAGTCCTCGCAAATAGCGATGTCGCTCCGGGCAACTTCGAACAATCTTCAGAACTCGGGATGACATCAGGCTGAAGTCACCGGCTCCCTGTGGCAGATCCACGTCTGACATAAGTGAAATGAGCCAGTAAAAGGTGGCGTATGCAGTCCTCAGCAGCCAGCCCTCCTTACGTTTTGTGCGGATGGCGTACACAACGTCGAAGCCACGCTGGTGTTCGGCGACAAAACGGGGAATGGTTTCCGGTGTGTCCTGCAGGTCACCATCCATCAGCACGACAGCATCACCCCCTGCATGATCCAGTGCCGCCGAAAGTGCTGCCTGGTGGCCAAAGTTTCTGGCGAAGTGGAGCGCCTTGACAGATGGGTCACATAACACCATGGCCGACAGCAGGTCGGCTGTACCGTCAGTGCTGCCATCGTTGACGAAGAGCACCTGATGACGGCCAGGAATTTCGCTCAGCACGTTCTTCAGCCGTCGATAAAGCTCCGGCAGATTGGATTCTTCGTTGTACACCGGCACAGCCACGGTCAGATTAATCGAACGCAGCTGTGACGGGTCAGCGCCCGTTCTGCTGCCTCGCAGCTCAGCCGTCAACTCGGCGAATTCCTGAGCGGCCATCATCGAGCAGCTCCCTTGAAATATGCCAGTTCCCACAACGCCAGTCCGCCCATTTTCAGGGCAAAGGGTTCAAACACCACCGGACGGAAGTGCTGTTCAAAAATGCCCCGCCATTCCTCCAGCGGCCTGGGAAAGTCTCCGCGATCCGCCAAAGCCAGTGCTCGTGAAATGGACAGATGCTGCGGCAAAACCAGATCCACGATCTGAATGTGCCCGTCCTTCGTCAGCAGCCGAGATAATTGTCCAAGCAGACGGTGCACGCTGGCTGTATCCATATGATGCAGCAGACTGTTCACCAGAATGAAATCAAAACCCTCGCCGTTTTCGGGTTCCCAACTGCACAGGTCGGCCACTTCAAACCGCAGCGGATGCCGCAGTCGCGCGGATTCGATGTAGTCGGGATTCAGGTCGAGGCCCAGATAGTCCATGCCATGAAACAGGTGTGCATTTGTGCCCGGCCCGCAACCGGCATCCAGCACTCGACGCACACTGCGCAAATCGTTGTGCCGCAGAATCGGGTCAAATTTTGCGTCAACAAATGGAGCCTGCCACATGCGGTACACGGCAGGCAGTGAAAGCAGATCATAAACCACGTGCAGCAACGGCATAGCTGTCCTCTCCAAATGGAAATCCTTAGCCAGCCTGGCTCATGTCTGGTTTACCCGCTTGCCCAACTCATTTCGTTGCTGGTAATTCGCCGGGTTTGTTACCGCTGCTGTCGGAATAAACGTTGAAAAGCGCAGGGGCGGAGGAATCGTTTCGGCCGCTAAAGCCAATCACCAGAGGTTGACCAAATCTTTCGCGGGCCCACCGTTCCATGGTCTCCGCTGACATGGTGAAGTCCCGTAAAAACGGCTGTTTGATGACCACCAGCCGGATACCAGCTTCGTCAGCGAGGGCATTGAGGTCCTTCGCAGTGCTGAGCATTTCCGGGCGAAAAAAGTCATAGAACAGGCGAGTGGGGTTCCGACGCTCAGCCAGAAAATACACTTCGGGACAGTCGGGCCCGGCGAGGATGGCTTCATTGGCATTCGTGCGGGCCTGAATCTCATCGACCAGTCGCTCATAGACTTCACCCAGAGAACTCTCCACGGTCAGTCCGCAGCGGGTGAAGTTCAGTGGCTTTCCTGTGAGGTGGGGGGGAGCATCGGAGACATTGCCGAGCGGGACAACGGATTTCAGCTGCAGCAATGCAAACAGGCTGAGTCCGGCAACCACGACTCGCCACAACTGCAACCGCCTTTCAACTTGCCGTTGTGCAGTGACTGCCCGCTGCAATCCGAAGCTGCCTCCGATAAAAACCAGCGGAGCAACGTAGGGGAAATACAAGTCCATGGCGAATGGGAACTGCACCTGCGCACCCATGATGAGTGTTGCAGCAATGGCAAAAGCCTGAGCGCTGCATGCCCCGACACCTCTGGCCGCTCGCAGCAGCAGGATGGCCGAGACGAAGGGAGCCAGGTTGCGGACCGCCTGAAAGCACACCAGCCGTCCCTGAGCTGACAGATGCCCGCAGACCAGCAGCAGCCCGATGATCGCGACCGCCAGCCATCGCAAAGAGCGGCGGTCATGAACAGCTGAAGTGGAAGCGGAGCGAACGCCGCCGGAACCTGCAAAACACACGGCACTGAACACAGCTCCGGACAGCAGGAAGGCAGCAGGCCCCGGAAACGACGCTCCGGCATGTTCCAGCCGTCGCTGCGGCAGAACAATCAGGCCCTCATACAGGTCGGCCAGCGCACCAGCCTGCCAATACCACAGCAGCCACGCCAGCAGTGGCAGGAAGCCACCGACCGCAAAGACCAGCTGCAGCCGCAGCCACGTCCTCGCACGCTCCCAAAACGCTCCTCGCCCCCGCTGCCATTCCCCCGCAAAGACGGAAATGCCCAGCCCGAATGCCGGAAATGTCAGATGCAGCGCAGACATCAGGGGGTCACTGGCCGACCACAGACGGCTTGCTGCAAGGCTGTACACGAGGATGCAGAACAGAGTCCACAGAAAAAATCCGGGTGACCAGCGACTGGATGCGGAACACTGCCGCTGCTGGTAGTCCATCAGAATCAGGACACCGGCCGCGATCAGATAAATACCGGTGATTTTGAAGAGGATGGCGATGCCGGCCAGCAGTCCGGCGACAAACAGCCAGATCAGGTTCCGGCGTTCCTGAAAAGTCAGCAAAGCATCCAGCATTCCCACCGTCAAAAACAGGATGTACCACGACGGCATTGATTCCGGGTTCAGGCGAATGCTCCACAAGCCACACAACACCACCAGGCCACTCGCGTCCAATGGTTCAAGCCACCGTCGGGACACGCGATAGACACTGACCAGAAACGGCAGGCTGGCTGCCAGCAGCATCCAGCGAGTCGACTCGGTGCGCACCCCCAGCACCTTGAAGGTCAGCGCATGCAGGACGGTCAACAGCCCGGTATACATGTCATCAAAGTCGCGATGCGGCAATTGGCCCTGCAAAAATCGTTCAGCCGCCTGCCCAATCTGACCCTCATCCTGCGGAAACCATCCAGTCATCAGGCCCGGCAGCGTGGCCGTCAGCACAATCAGCAGCGCGGCCACGACCGCCAAAACGTCCCGTCGCCATGTGGCAGCGGACGTGCTGTTTTGTGCAGAAACTGAGTTTTTTTCCAATGCTGACACCCTGGGAAACACACATTGTTCCGCTGCGGAACTGCGGCAAAGCGTACCCTTATAAGCCACGCATGCTGAGTATAGCTCGTGTCAGCGAGGGTGAATGAGTGTTTGTCAGGGTTTCAGCGAGTCCCGTCAGGCGGGTGATGGCGGTTATCGAGCGGTGCTCCCGTGCAGCAGCTCCACCATCGCCTTACCCATAGCCTCACCCACGTCCATGTAGACTTCCGCCTTGCCGCCATAGTGTCCATTCCCACTGCCGCCCTGTGCCAGCGGGTGCGTGTAAATGGTTTTCACGTTGCCAGCGAATTCAGGATATCGGCCCGAACTGCCGTCCACTGCCAGATGCCCATCGAGCACCAGTCGCGGTGGTTCACTGGATTCCTGGGTGGTTTCGCCCAAAGTCCCACAGACAAACTTTGCCTGCGGCGCCTGAAATTCTTTCCGCAGGGCCTTGATGAAAGCCACCAGATTGGCTTCGTAGTGCGCCGCATGTCCCGCGTTACCGGCGTCACGCTCGCCCTGCCAGAAAAAGAATCCGGCCACTTCATAACCCCCGGCACCGGGATAGTGCTTTTCCAGATCAGCCAGGGCTTTTTGGGCGTCTCCAATGTCCGAATCCCACTGTTTGCCGGCATACCAGTCGATGGGTTTGCCGTTTTTGTCCAGCCATGGCCCTGGCTCCGTGGCCAGCCCTTTGGCCGGATCCAGATCCCAGAATTCCGGTTTGTCACCGGACCCTGCGTACACAAGTCTCTTCTCAGTCCCGGTTTTGTCACGCGATACAAACTCTCGCCGCGGACTTCCCGGAGGAAGCAGATCCCAGCCCAGTGCGCGATTTCCAATGCAGCATTTTAGAATCAGCACAGGCGCATCAATGGCATTCCCCAGAAGATGGCCAATTCCGTATTCCGGTCCGATGTTTCCGCCAGCCACTGTCAGCCATTCATTTCGCAGCGGCCCGCGGCCAGACATGTACTGCACGTACCTGACATCCTGACGGACGGTCCATGCACCGGACTGATCGATCAGATAAGGATACTTCCGCTTCTCACGCACCGCGTGTTCCAGGGAATTTTCTCCGCCCTTCACCTTCCCCAGCCCAACCATATTGGACTGGCCCAGCAGAATAAAGACCTGCACGGGCTTCGCCAGATCGGCAGGCTTGCCATCAGGGGCGGCAATCGGGCTGGCCGTGTCCTGAGCCGACAATAAACCCGGCAACGTCAGATCAGCAACCAATAACAGCGCGACAAGCAGGCGTTCAGGCATCATTTTTCTATCCAAGTGTGTAAGGGGCGTTGTGCCACCCGGCAATGGCAGGTGCCTGGCGGAAGGAACGCCAGACCGCGGGCTGTCCGGCTGCCGATACTGCACCGCTGCGTTCATCAGTATCGAATCCCTCAGACAGCTTTGCAATTCAACCCCGCCAAATAGTCTGTTCGATGTCTGATGCGGCTCCAGTGCCACGGCAAATGCTGCAGGGATCAGCCTGCCGAGTTCCCGGCGGAACTGCGTTTGATTATTCTGCAACAGGCGATTTATCTTTTCTTTCGAGGTCCGGAGTTTTCCATGAGCCTGTGGCAAACAGTATTTCATGCCAGCATTCTGACCATTGCAATTTTCAGCAGCCCGCAGAGCGGCATCGCGGACGATTTTCGCATTGGCATCCTGGGAATTGATAATTACGGTTCCGTGGCGTACACCGAGTTTCTCAATCGCCCGCGGGATGAGGGGGATTTTGCCGGTGTGCAGGTCGTGGCTGCCTGGCCTGTTGTCAGTCCGGATTACCCGGACAGTGAGAAGCTGCAGGAACAATGGAAACAGCAGTTGCTGAATCTGCATCAGAATCCAAAGGATCCTCTGGATACAGTACCGCCGATCGAAATTGTCAATTCGCTCGACGAGCTGTTGGCGAAGTGCGACGGTGTGATGATCTTCAGTCTGGACGGGCGAATGCACCTGGCACAGGCGACGGCCGTGCTGAAAGCCGGCAAGCCACTGTTTATTGGTCGACCGCTGGCCGCGTCTGTTGAGGATGCTGTCCGCATTTTCAGAGTGGCTGCGGAGACAAAAACCCCCTGCTGGAGCAGTTCTCAGCATCGGTACAGTGCCGGCTTCAGCGGCATGCGACATCATCCGGATGTGGGGCAGGTGATTGGCTGCGATGTGTACGGTGGCTGGTCCGTGGATGTTCCGGAGGCTGATCGTTTCACACGGCCGCTGCACAGCATCGAAACGCTGTATGCCATCATGGGGCGTGGTGTTGTTTCAGTCAGCAGCACAGGTACGGAGACGGCAGAATCGATCACTGCGGTCTGGGGAGACGGTCGTGTGGGGACGTATCGCGGCATCAAGTCCGGTGCTGTGAAGTACAGTGCCACAGTGTTTGGGACAACAGGCGTCTCCGTTGCCGGCATTTATGGGCACGGCGTTCCTGTCAGGGGGATCGTGCCCACGGATGATCGCTATGTGGGGTACGAGGGACTGGCAATCGAGATTGCTCGATTCTTCAAGGGCGGTCCGTTGCCAGTGTCCCCTGAAGAAACGCTGGAGATTTTCGCATTGCTGCAGGCTGCGGAACTGAGTCGTGCGAAGCAGGGCGCGATGGTCAGGCTGCCTGAACTGGGAAGCGAGGTGACTCCGGACAGGTAACACTTCGCAACGACTGACGGCTCATTGCACGGCCTGTGCAGCGAGTTGAGCCCGGCAATACTGATGCCTCAGTCCCAGCCAGATCCGTGCCATCACATCACCCGGAATTGTTCGACTGTCCCCTTTCAGCCGATGTACCAGTGGATGCGGGAACGTGCTGACAAGTGCCGCAAGTGCCCGAGGATTTTGTTCAAACTTTGCGCGGCATGCACGTTGCATGAGGTCCCAGTGAGCGAAAGACCCCACAAGGATCTCTGCGCCGCAATACTGAAATGATTCCGTGTTTGGAAATTCGCGAGCGGCCAATTTTGCCCCAGGGCCCGGCAATGCGGCAATTCGCTGCCGGTCCGATTCGCAGCGACACTTGAGACTTTGCCAGAATGACTCGACGCTGCAGTATCGCTGTCCATCAAGTTCAAAGGGCGTGTCAGCGAAATTCCCGATCAGCTGAATCCTTTTCGAGGGATGCCGCGATGTCACATTGATCGGCTGATTCAGGCGTGGATCGCCGAGATCCCTGAGCATCAAACCGGAGCCCTGATCCGTGGCAAGAATGAAACTGTGGCCCCGATGATCGGCCTTCCACCGGGTTAAAGCCGAACTCTCCTCCGGTTCAACCGGCACAAGAATCAGCATCTCATTGCGAAAAATCACTTTCACTGCGGTCTTCCCTCGAGCCCTGTTGGGTGTGTTCTGCAGCCTGGAGGTCAACTGGACCAGTTTCCAACCGAAAGGTTCGCTTTTTTCTTTTTTTGAAGTTGGAGCCGGAACTGCAGATCCCGATTCTCAACCTTTGTGTCGGGATGTGCAGTAATCCCGACAGGTTGCGATCGTTGCGGAATTGACTAAAACGGGGCTTCGGCCGGATCGTTTTTTGTGTTCCCGGTTTTTGGTTGATGACAGCTATGCCCAAACGTTCCATCAATCACAGTTACCAGGATCCGGTCGACTTGATCTGGCTGCGTGCGGCAGCCGATCTGGGGCTGACGGTGCAGCGGTCAAGGGACGCCTACGCTGCCTATGACGGGCAGGGCCACCTGACTATTTCGGTACCTGATGAATTCGACCCTGACGACAGTCTGGCCCAGATGATTTTTCACGAGCTGTGCCACTGGCTGGTTTCCGGACCGAGGGCTCGGGATTTACCGGACTGGGGACTTTCCAACACCAGCCGTCGTGATCTGGTGTATGAATACGCCTGCCATCGGCTGCAGGCAGCTCTGGCGGCTCCCTACGGGCTGCGGGAGTTTATGGCGGTGACGACTGTGTGGCGTTCGTACTGGAATGCACTGCCGGAAAATCCGCTGCAGGATGGCGAGGATCCCGCGATCTGTATCGCTCAGGCTGGCTTTCGTCTGGCTCGGACTTCACCGTTTCAGGAGATCCTGAGTCGCAGTCTGGCAGCGACAGCAGCGATTGCGGACGCCGTACGAGGTGTGGTGCCTGAATCTTCTCTGTGGAGCACAACTCGGGCCCGCCATCGTTTAGGATCACTGTTGTCGACATCCGATTCACAGACCTGTGGCACGTGTGCCTGGGCGATCACCAGCCGCAGTGGGCTGCGTTGTCGACAGCACAAACTGCCTGGCAACAGTGCACCAGCAGTGCAGGGGGCAGAGCGGGCGTGCGAGCGCTGGGAGCCGCAGTTCACAGCCGACGACTGCGGCAGCTGCGGTGCCTGTTGTCGTCAGGGATTTGATTTCGTGCAGTTGTCATCGCGGGATCCATTTGTCAGTCTGCACCCGGAGCTGGTACAGCTGAAGGATGGTCGGCAGATTGTTCCGCGACCGGATGGTCTGTGCGTGGCCCTCGACGGCGACGGCTCAGCAGATACCCCGTTTCGCTGCCGGCATTACGAGACTCGGCCCAAAAACTGCCGTGATTTTGAAGTGGCGGGCGACGCCTGCCTGCAAGCCAGGCGTCGCGTGGGCCTCACTCGTTAAGCAGTTGCACTGTTCCGACCACTGCCAGACGCAACTTTGCTGGCCAGCGGTGATTCACTTCTTGTAATTCAGATCAAATGCCACACGAGATTCATCATCGTTCCACCAGAACTTGTGGTCTCCGCTGACAAGTTTAATCGTGCGACCGGAATCCGTGAGTGTAATGGTCGGTTGCCTGCCATCCGTCGCGGAAGACGTTCCGGAAAACGTCTT
>SXXK01000269.1 GCA_005791255.1 Planctomyces sp. | reverse complement strand
TGCTCCCAGCGGGCCGGTGCTGCGAATGTTGCGTTCAACCCAGTCACTGCTGGTGGTGGAGATATCTCCTGTCAGGTACATGCCTCGATAGATCCCATCACGGCGGTCACGGCCAGGGGGTTTGGAAGCGAGAATATAGAACAGGCCGGGGAATTCGCTGCGGATCCAGTCGGCCAGGCTGTCCTGATCGTTGATATCATAGACTCGAAAGCTGCGGCAGAATTGCTGAAACTCTGCTGGTGTTTTGCTGTGCTTTGCTCGCCACAGGGCTTGTGCAAAATCGGTCTGCCCGCCCCAGATACTGATGTTGAGCGGATCTTCGGGTGTTGCGGCATCAATCTCCTGCAGCAGCCGGCGGGAGGCATTGGTGTCGAACTGTTTGCCGACTGCCATGCGTCCGCGAAGTCGATTGCCGGAACAGGTGCGAGACAGCAGTTCTTCGGCTGTGGGCCAGTGATCGGCGTGCTGCAGCAGCTGTGGGCGCACCTGTCCAAAGGCATCCACAATTTCCCTGATCAGTTCGGGGCGCGTGACGGCTTCCTTAAGTTCTCCGACGGTCCCGGCGGCCGATGCGATCAGCAGGCGGACGTCGAGCTCATTGGTGTAGAGCATCAGCCGGATGAGGGACTGCTGATCATCGGGGTCACCGCCGATGTCTGTGAGTACCGCCAGCCTGGGCTTCTGTTGCTGTGCATTGGTGGCAGGGAGGCAGCAGACGGGGAGTGGCACAAGCAGGATGAGCAGCAGTTTGCGGAGCATTGGTGTGATCCACAGGGGGCATTTCAGAGTAAGCGACTGGCGAAAAGCATACACAAAAGTGCTGAAGGACTCTTCTGAAGTGTTGGATTTCGGCCGCGATTGCGGTTAGCGTTGCGTCGTGGGAATCAGTTCGTGAGCGGGAATTGCGGGAGGATTCTGATGTCGCTGGCGGCAATTTCCGGGGTGATTGAACGCAGGATTTTGGCGAACTACCGGATTGAACCTGAGGCTGTGCGGAGATTTTTGCCGGCACCGTTTCAGCCGAAACTGTTCGCTGGTTTTGCGATCGGAGGAATCTGTCTGATTCGCCTTGGGCGAATGCGGCCGGCGTGGTTTCCGGTGTCGTGGGGGCTGGGCAGTGAGAATGCGGCTCATCGGATTGCGGTGGAGTGGCGGGAGGGCGAAGCGGTGCGTGAGGGCGTGTATATTCCTCGCCGGCACACCAATTCACGGCTGAATGTGCTGGCCGGGGGACTGGTATTCCCGGTGGTGCAGCAGCTGGCGCGGTTTGAAGTGCGGGAAAGCCAGGAGCGGTTGTCAGTGAATGTTGGCAGTGCGAGTGATGGTACATCGATCCATGTTTCGGGCAGGGTGTCTGCTGAGTGGACTGGTGGATCAGTGTTTCCCGACCTGCAGACAGCATCGGATTTTTTTCGGGGCGGTGCACTGGGTTATTCGGCTGCCGCAGGTGGCGAACGTTTGTCCGGGATCGAGCTGAATTGTGAGAAGTGGCAGGTGGAAACGCTGGCGGTGGAGCGGATGGAATCCAGTTTCTTTGAGGATCTGTCTGTGTTTCCGCGGGGAACGGTGCAGGTGGACTGTGCATTGCTGATGCGAGGTATCGGGCATCGCTGGGACAATCGGGGTGTTCTGTGCTGTGGCTGAGAAGGTTTTGGTGCGGCGGGGGCCTGCGATGATGTGGCGGACAGTGATGTTTTGGGTGTTCGCGGGGGGCCTGGCCGGCGGTTTTGCAGTCGGCATGCTGAACTGGATGGTTCGACGGGTTCGCGGGATGTCTGCGAAGCGCATTGCGGAATCGATACCGGACGCGACAGCAATTCTGATGCAGGACAGCGGAGCGAATTTCTTTGGGCTTGAGTCATTGGGTGGAATGCAGTTGCGGGGGAACGGCGGTCTGGTGCTGACGTCAGGCTGCCTGCATTTTTTCATGCTGTTTCCGCGGCGTGAGATGAAGATTCCGCTGGAGGAGATTGAAGAGACGAGTCTGGTTCGGAGTCACTGCGGGAAGTCGGTGTTCCGTGATTTGCTGAAGGTGGCGTATCGAGCGGAGCGTGGCGGAGTGCGTGGCCTGGAGAGTGCAGCGTGGTATGTGGGGGATGCTGCGGGCTGGAAGCGGGCGATCGACGCAGCGCGGGTTGGGGCAGGCCACTGATTTTTTTCGCCACGGATGTTTTTTTCGCCACAGATGAACACGGATTTTCACGGATAATCGCGAGGGGGGCGATTCGAACCACGAATGGACACGAATGGACACGAATTTACGTAGCTCGGGCATTCCAGCCCCAGATCTGTGCTGCCGGGGCTGTGCGGACTGGGGTCTTTGCAGGCTGTCTGGTTCACGCGAAGCCGCGAAGCCGCAGAGGGAAACGCACAAGTTCAGTGTTAGGTTTTCGGTGGGCGGTATTCAATTTTCGGTGTTCGGTAAGGCGAGCCGCGGACGGGAGTCCGCGGGTGCGGGGCCTGGCTGATGGTCTCACGCGAAGCCGCGAAGGCAGATGCGGTGCCACGGATGTTTTTTTCGCCACGGATGAACACGGATTTTCACGGATAATCGACACGGGGGATTTCTACTTTCTTCTTTCTCGAGTCTCCTCTCTATGGCAGGGATGCCATCGCCCCTCACCCCCGCCCCCTCTCCCCCGACCCCTCTCCCCCGTTTCCGGGGGCGAGGGGAGATGGGTTGCCAGTCAATCGCGTTTACTTCGCGTCTTCGCGTGAGGAATACTGGATCCGAACGCCTCGGTGGCTGAGGTTTGGATGTTTCCACTGCTGGGTTTCAGGTGTGCTGCTGCAATGGCTGGCTGGGAAGTCGCACGTGTGGCTGGTATCTTCTGTGTCGGGGTCAGTTTTCAGCTGCAATCGGGAGCACGGTGATGACTGTTGAAGGGCTGGGGCGACGGGGGTTTGTGACGTGGGCTTCGGTGCTGGCTGCCGGTGCCGGGACATCGATCGTGAGGGCTCAGGAGGCCCCGGCGAAGCCGCAGGATCCGCCGGCGGGCGGGGCACCGGCGGCTCCGGCCGGGCCGGTGGAAGCGGCCTTCGAGCGTGATTACGACGCGCCAAAATTTCGTCCGTCGTGGAAGAAGGAGCAGATCAGTCGTTTGATGCTGCAGGACTTCGTCATTTTCGCTCATTCCGAACTGGAGATGGTGAAAAAGCTGCTGGAACGGGAACCGGGGCTGCTGAACGGTTCGGTGGATTGGGGTGGCGGTGACTTCGAAACGGCGCTGGGCGGTGCGTCGCACATGGGACGTCGCGATATCGTGACGTTTCTGCTGGAGCGGGGCGCGAGGATCGATCTGTTCTGTGCCGCTATGCTGGGGCAGCTGGAAGTTGTCAAAAGCTTCCTGACACTGCAGCCGGCATTGATCGACGCGAAGGGGCCGCACGGGTTCAGTCTGCATTTCCATGCGCAGGTGGGTGGGGACGAGGCACAGCCGGTGCTGGATTACCTGCAGTCGGTCAAGACCGTTGAGCTGAAGCCGGTGCCGTTCCTGAAGAAAAAGTAGTCGCGTCCGCTGCAGACAAATCAGCAGACAAATGAGCAGGCACTCGGTGGACGGGTGCCTGCTTTCGTTTCAGGTGGCTGCGGCGCCGAATTCCGCGACGTTGTCCACTGTGCACTTGCGATCCAGATGTGTGTAGCCGCCATCGACATAGATGATCTGGCCGGTGGTGTGGCTGGAGACTGGTGAGGCGAGAAAGACGGCCATGGCGGCCAGTTCTTCGATGGTTGTGAAACGCCGACCCAGGGGAATCAAACGCTCGATGGCAGCCCGTGCGGCCGCCGGATCCGGCATTTCGGCGAGGCAGCGTTCGTACAGGGGTGTCCATGTTTCAGCCGGCAGCACCGCATTGACTCGGACGCCCGCCGGAGCCAGTTCGACAGCCCATTCGCGGGTGAGGGCATTGATGGCGCCTTTGGAAGGTGCGTAGCCCGAGGTTCCGCCCTGGCCCGTTTCGCAGACCTTGGATCCGATATTGATGATGCTGCCGCGGGAACGTTTCAGGAAATCCATGGAGTAATGGGCCATGGCGTAATAGTGCAGCAGGTTGCGCTGCAGTGACTGCTGAAAGGCGGCCGGTCCGGCAGCCAGCCCCACGCCGTCGTTGACTCCGGCGTTGTTCACCAGGATGTCGATGCCGTCAAATTGCGCGACGGTCTGCTGTACAGCGATTGCACAGGTTTCGGTGCTGGACAGGTCGCCCTGAACGAAGAGATAGCGATCGGGTGTGGCTGTGGCGGGCAGAGCATCGGCCGGACTGCGGCTGACGTTGACGACTTTGGCGCCTTCAGCCAGCAGCAGCGAAACGATGCCGAGGCCAATGCCTTTGGAGCCACCGGTGACGATTGCGACTTTGTTGTGGAGGCCGAGGTGCATAGTGATGGAGCCAGTGAAGGGTGAAGGGTGAAGGGGGGACAAAATGCAGCTCCGGCTTTCCAGCCCGAGATCTGGACTTAACTTAGAAGACAGCGTGTGGCACGGCGACTGTGCCGTGAGGGGGCACAGTTGGAGTGACACGGGGGAGCGTTTTGGGGGGATGTGCTCGGGCTGGAAAGCCCGAGCTACGGAGGGAGAGTGTAGCGGAAGACTGGCGGTCGACGAAGGGCAGGGCGGCCGGTTTTCCGGTGGCTTTGCCTGGCGGGGTTGTACTGAGTATTCTGTGTGACGGAAGTGAATGACGGAGGTGGCTGCTGGTCAGGATTTCGGGGGAGCGTGAACACATGCAGCGACGAGAATTTTCGCAGTCACTGGCGGCGGCATTGAGTGCTGTGCCGCTGGTGTCGGCCGGCAGTGGGGGCGATGACCTGCAGCAAAAAGTGGCGAAGGCCTGTGACGTTTTGGCTGCGGCAGTGGCCGGCGGGCAGGTGCGGGCGGCGACTTTGCACGTGCGTTTGCGTGAGCAGCGGGTGAGTGCCTGTTTCGGTGCAGCGAAGACTCCGGAGGCCATGTTTTTGCTGGGTTCCATTTCCAAGCCCGTGTGCATGACAGCGCTGATGACATTGTTTGATCAGCAGCGTTTCTCGCTGGACGACTCGGTTTCGAAGTATCTGCCGCTGGCTGCCGGCAGTGGGCGTGAGTTGATGACGATGCGGCACCTGTTGACTCATACCTGCGGTCTGCCGGACCAGCTGCCGGAGAATAACCGGCTGAGGGCGGCGCATGCCGGGCTGGAGGAGTTTGTGCAGGGGGCATTGCAGACGCCGCTGCTGTTTCGTCCGGGCACGGCTTACAGTTATTCGAGCATGGGGATTTTGCTGGCATCACGAGTGGCCGAGCTGCTGTCCGGACAATCGATTGCGGATTTGGTGCAGCAGGCGGTGTTTGATCGTCTGGGTTTGCAGCATTCTGTGCAGGGGCTGGGGAAATTTGGGCTGGCGGACGTTGTGCCGGTGCAGATTGAGCAGGCGGCTCCGGAGGCTGGTGGCGGTGATCCGACTGCGAAACTGTGGGACTGGAACAGCGAATACTGGCGAAAACTGGGTGCTCCCTGGGGCGGGACTCATATGTCGGCAGCGGATGTGGCGGAGTGGCTGTCCGAATTTATGGATCAGGGGGAACGGGTGCTGACTCCGGCAACGGCAAAGCTGATGGTTCAGAACCACAATCCGGAGGGACTGGAATCGCGTGGTCTGGGTTTTGATGTGGGTCGCAATTCGGGCAGCCGTGGCTGTTCGGATCAGACATTTGGTCACACGGGATCAACAGGGACGATTGCCTGGGCGGATCCGGAGATTCGTGCAATCTGTGTGGTGCTGACGTCACTGCCGGGTCGCGCGGTGGAGCCGCATCCGCGGGAGCTGGCCGGTGAAGCCGTTGTGCGTGGTCTGCGACTGATGGTGTGAAGTGGTGCTGGAAGTCAGACGAAGCAGGGGCGTGTTCATGCAGTTGGCGGACAATTTGCGTTTTGTGTTTACTGCGGTGCTGTGGCTGTGGGCAGCGGCGGCTGCAGAAGCTGGAGAAGCCGTGCGCCTGCGGGTGATCAGCTACAACATTCATCATGGCGAGGGTGTGGACACGAGGCTGGATCTGCCGCGAATTGCGAAGGTGCTGTTGTCCGAGCAGCCGGACCTGGTGGCTCTGCAGGAAGTTGACGACCGGGCCGCCCGGACCGGTTCGGTCAGCCAGCCTGCTGAACTGGCCCGGCTGACCAGCATGCACGTGGCGTTCGGGGGCAATATCCCGCTGCAGGGTGGGCGTTATGGCAACGCTGTGCTGTCCCGGTATCCGGTGCAGCGCGAGTGGAATCGTGAGTTACCGAATGTGGGTGGCGGTGAGCAACGGGGTATTCTGGGTGTGGAGGTGGAGCTGCCGGGAGTGAGTGAGCGGCTGCTGTTCTGCAGTACTCATTTTGACCATCGTCCGGCTGCGACGGAGCGGATTCAGTCAGCGGAGCGAGTGAATGAGCTGATGCGGGAGTGGAGTGGTCCGGCGGTGCTGGCGGGAGACCTGAACGATGTTCGGGGCAGTCAGGCTTTGCAGATTCTGGAGCGACAGTGGCTGGTGACGAACGAGGAAGAATTGCCAACGATTCCGGTGGAGCGTCCGGTGCGGCAGATTGATTTCGTGCTGGTGCGTCCGCGGGAACGCTGGCGGCTGGTGGAAGGTCGGGTGCTTTCGGAAGCGGTGGCTTCGGACCATCGTGCGATTCTGAGTGTGCTGGAACTGGTGCGGTGATTTGTTTCTCAGTGAGCCTGCGGAAGGGTTTGATTGGATATGGTGTGCCTGGTGCAGCATGCCGGCTTTCCGGGTCGTGGAGGTGAGAGTCAGGAAGTGTTCCGGACGGCAGCGCTGGGGTTGTGAATTCTGAGTCCGCGGTTGCCGGTGCAGCGGGGCTGTGATGTGTGGGAGGCAAAACAAATGATGCGTATTTTGTGGGCGGTGGCGTTGCTGGTTGTGGCGGCGGCGACAGCTGGCGGGCTGCGGGCTGCCGATCGTCCGAACATTTTGTTTTTGCTGGCGGATGATCAGTGTTTCAGTACTTTGCGAGCAGCGGGCAACGACGAGATTCAGACTCCGAATCTGGACCGCCTGATGGCTCGCGGTACATCCTTCCGGCGGGCTTACAATTCGGGGGGCTGGCATGGGGCGATTTGTGTGGCCAGTCGCACGATGCTGAACACCGGGCTGCAGCTGTGGCGGGCGCGTGATGCAGAGAAGGGGTTGCGGAAGGACTGGATGCAGCAGGGACGCCTGTGGCCGCAGCTGATGACGCAGGCCGGTTATCAGACGTTTTTGACGGGCAAGTGGCATGTGAGTGTGGATGCGGCGAAGGTGTTTGAAACGGTGCGGCATGTGCGGGGCGGGATGCCTGAGCAGACGGAGGCTGGATACAATCGGCCGATCAGTCGTGAGGACCGGGAGTGGCTGCCGTGGGACGAAGCGCGGGGTGGCTTTTGGGAGGGTGGGCGGCACTGGAGCGAGGTGGTCGCGGATGACGCGGTCGATTATCTGAAGCTGGCCGCGGCGGACGAACGTCCGTTCTTCATCTACGCGGCCTTCAACGCGCCGCATGATCCGCGTCAGTCTCCGAAGCGGTTTGTGGACATGTATCCGGCGGAGCGGGTGCGTGTGCCGGCCAGTTTTGTGCCGCGGTATCCGCACGAGATCGGGGTGTATGAGATTCGGGACGAGAAGCTGGCACCGCTGCCAAGAACTGAGTGGTCAGTGCAGGTGAATCGGCAGGAGTACTACGCGATTATTACTCATATGGACCAGCAGATCGGCCGGATTCTGGAGGCATTGCAGGCATCGGGTGAAGCTGATCGTACGTGGATTGTGTTTACGGCGGATC
>SXXK01000268.1 GCA_005791255.1 Planctomyces sp. | reverse complement strand
CTGATCTCCGCGCCTGCCGTAAGCGGCCAGCGTCCCGGTACCAAGCCCCACCAGCCCGGCTTTCAGTCGACCACCGCCGGACTCAGCACGCTCCCGCAGCACGGCAATCGCCCGCGCTGCACCCGTCTCATAACCATAATACGTGGTCGGCACCGACGGCAGACGACGAAACTGCAGGCCATGAGTAATTCGGCCGTGTCGCAGCACCACCGCGTCCTCCACTTCATCCCGCTCCACCTCCAGCACACCATAAAACGTCCTGCGCACGGCGATGCTCTCCATCCAGCCGCTGACCGATGCAGCCGCCACTGTCAGGATCGACACAATCAGCAGCATGGCTGCAGCCGCAGCCGGCAGAGGCGGACGGCGATTCTGCAGCCAGCCTCGTTCATCAAACCAAACACCCAGGGCCAGCAGCGCGGCAGCCAGAATGCCAACATCATGCTCCCAGTACTGCGGCAGCAGCAGCGGAGCCAGCACGCCCACGGCAATGCCGCCGCAGGCACCGCCAGCAGCTGTCGTCAGATAAAACAACGTAAGCTGATCAGAGCCAGGACGCAGTCGAGCCAATTCGCCATGACACAGCATGAACACAGCCGCCAGACTCCCAAACCACACCGCCAGTTGCAGCAGCAGCGGCGACTGAGTCCCGAAGGCCTGAATGTAACACAGTGCCAGCAGCAAAGCAGCACTGACCAGACACCACCATCGCCGCAGGTACCAGCGATCACTTTCAAAACACAGAATGAACGACAGCAGATACAATGCCAGCGGTCCGATCCACAGAAATGGAACGACGGCCACGTCCTGACAGATCTGCGCCGTCTCGGCCAGCAGCAGCACAGTCGCCAGACAGGACAAACCAAACCACGCAGACCGCAGCGACCAGGGGATCGCAGCCGCAGCAACTCGCGATGCCGCAGCGACTGCCGGATGCGCCCCCTGTATCGAGGAAGACGCACGCACAGTGACAACCTTCAGCCCGCCCAGCAGTACACCCGCACAGCACACCGCAAACAGAACAAACACCACCTGCCAGCTGCGAGTCTGTCCGGACAGCGCCAGCAATGGTTCAATCACAAACGGATAACTCAGCAGTGCCAGCAGCGACCCGGCGTTCGACAGGGCATACAGACGGTGCGGCGAACGCCCCGGGCAAAGTTCGGCGAACCACGACAGCAGCAGTGGACCGGTCGTGCTGAGCACAAAATATGGCAGACCCACGGTTGTCAGCAGCAGCCGCAGAATCTGCAAAACAGGCGATCCGACAGCCACAGCGGTCGAAGCGGCAGGCGGAGTAATCTGCAGCAGCAGACAGGCCAGCAGCAGCAGCCCCGTGTGCAGACCGGCCTGCCACGGTCGGGACAGCCGCGACACCAGCAGGTGCGAATACAGGTAACCGCCAAACAGCAGCGACTGAAAAAACAGCATGCAGGTGGTCCAGACGGCAGGAGCTCCCCCGAAGGACGGCAACAGCAGTCGGCTGATCAGTGGCTGAATCTGAAACAGCAGGAAAGCGCTGAGAAATACCGTGCCAGCCAGCACTCCGGGCACAACCCGAGGGGCCGTGGGGGTTGTCTGAGAATCCATAGAGCGACGACTCGGCTGAGGTATGGCGGACGTGTTCGATCAGAGTGTGCATTCTGCCGGGGAAGCGAACATATTGGGAGCCCAGAACGTCGGTCGGGGGTACGATCACGGGCGTTTTTTGAACCACAGAGAGCACAGAGTTCACAGAGACAAAGATTCTCTGTGACCTCTGTGGTAAAAAGAAGAGTACCGCCCGCAGTGGACCTGCTTTTGCCCCGCTGTGCTGAAGAAACGCAAATTGCTCTTTTGCCACGAAATCACCTTCAGATCACCCCAATGACTTCATATAATTCGGCTGAGCCAAACGCCGTCGCGCGGTTTTTCCACCCCACAAGTACCAGCGACCGGCTACGCCCATCATCCGTTCCTCACGCCGGTGCTTCCCCCACATGCACAGCTTTTATCACCACCCCAACCTCCGCTGCCGTTCCCGCTGCCTGCCGGCAATCCTCCTGCTCACACTCACCACGGCCCTCTGCAGCGCCGACGATGAAGCACTCCGCGAACGTCTGAAGGATGCCAACGGCGTCCAGACCGATGTCTGGGTGTACAACGATATCCCGGCGGCCATGGCTGAAGCTCGACGTACCAACAAACCCCTGTTCGTCACTTTCCGCTGCGTGCCCTGCCGCGACTGTGCCGCCTTCGATGCCGATGTCGCCAACGGCAGCGAAAAAGTCAAACTGTTCGCTCGCGATCGCTTCATTTCCGTCCGCCAGGTCGAAATGAAAGGCGTCGACCTTAACCAGTTTCAGTTCGATTATGATCTCAACTGGGCCGCCATGTTTCTCAACGCCGACGGCACCGTCTACGCCCGCTACGGAACTCAAAGCGCCGAAGGATCCGATGCCTTCAATTCCATCGATGGCCTGATCGCCACCATGGAACGCGTGCTGCAGATGCATAACTCGTGGCCGGCCAACCGCGACCAGCTGCAGCAGAAACGCGGCAACCCCAAACCAGCCGCCAGTGCCCTGCAACTGCCCGGCCTGCGAAACCCCGAGAAATACGCCAGGGAAACAACCCGCTCCAACTGTATCCACTGCCATAACATCCACGATGCCGAACACCTGCACGCCCTGCAGCAGGGTCAATGGAAACCCGACCTGATGTGGAAGTACCCCCTGCCCGACCTGATCGGCCTGAAGATCGACCGACGCAGCGGCATCACGATCAGCGAAGTTGTCGCCGGATCACCGGCCGCCCGCGCCGGACTGCAGTCCGGTGAAGACATCCTCACCATGAATGGTCAGGCAATCGCATCGATCGCCGATATGCAGTGGGTCCTGCACCCGCTGGACGGCGAAAATGCCACCGTGGAAATTGAAGGCAGTCGCAGTGGTCGAAAATCACTGCAGCTCAGCAGCGGCTGGCGGAAGCATGATTTCTCCTGGCGCGGCTCCATGTGGAATGCACCACCCAGACTGCAGATCTGGCTGCCTGAACTGACCGCAGATCAAACCAAAGCCCTCGGTCTGCCCGTCGGCGACGGAGCTCTCGAAGTACGCTGGATCAATATGGAAGGTCCCGGAGGCCGACAGGCAAAAGCCGACGGACTGCAGGAAAAAGACATAGTCATCGCAGCCGACGGTCAGCCCATCCGCATGGATTCCAAACAGTTCAGCGCCTGGCTGAAACTGAATTACCGGGTGGGCCAGAAACTGCCGCTCACAATCCTGCGAAACGGCCAGCGCCGTGAAGTCTCCCTGCTGCTGGTCGAGTAACCACGAACTTTCCGGCCGGGGTCGGTCCGAAGCACAGGTCAATCACATGCCCGCTGATCCGGAAAACCCCTTTGCTGTCGAAAGCACCACAACTCACAGTCGCCCAGGTTCCCTGTGGCGCTGGTGCGTCGGCATGACAGCACGCGGACTGGCATTGGTGTTTCTGATCAGCTCAATCCCCCTCGGATTCCGCTCCGGCAGCCTCGCCGTACCCGTCATCACCATTGCCATAGCAGCCATGCTTTGGTTCACGGGCCGCAGTTTTGCCGCCGGCGGATTCTCCGGAGGCACCTTTCAGGCAGACGACGCACCCTGATGTTGCTGCTCACTGCCCGTCCGCTGGCATCCACAGTAACCGGCAGTACCACACGCAAATCCGCAAAAGGAAAGTAGAGAAAACAAACGAACCGCCATTTCGCCCGTGTTCATCCGTGGCTAAACCCCAGCCTGCATGAAACACAATAATCACACTACGATTTCCGTACTTTCCGTGCCTTCCGTGGTGCACAAAACAACCCGGCGTTTCATCCGTGAAAAT
>SXXK01000267.1 GCA_005791255.1 Planctomyces sp. | reverse complement strand
GAGTGGCAAAGGTCGATCCTCGCTATCCCCTTTCGACTTGCTTACGACTTCAATTGTCGCCGTCCGCTTCAGTCGCCCGCAGACGAAGACGTGAAGACTCAAAGTCTCGATGATTATTGACGATGCGTTTGCAGCCTTCTTTGAAAGTAGCCGCACCAAAGTTGATCAGCAGGCCCAGCGGCAAATGCAGCAGCCGCAGGTAAGTAAGCAACTGTTTGCCGTGTACTGGCGCCAGATTCTCAACCGATTTCAATTCCACAGGCAGGCGATCCGCTACCAGCAGATCCACTCTAAACCCATCATCGAACCGCATCCCGCCGTATTCAAACTCGATCACTTTTTGCCGTTCAACCTTCAGCCCTTTGTCCAAAAGTATCCTGCAAAGAATCGTCTCATAGACAGACTCAAGCAAACCCGGGCCAAGGTCTCGATGCAACCGATAAGCGGCATCCACCACGATCGCCGACAATTCCTCAACGTTGCGAGCATCTTCGGATTCTTCGCCGCCTTGCGACATCAATTCCCCAGCGTCGCTCATCTCACCCCTCCACACCTGCCACACCTGGTTCGCGGCTTCGCGTGAAAAAAAACACTCCCTGCTTGCCTCACGCGAAGACGCGATGACGCGAAAAATCGCAAAGACTCAACACCACAAACTCAAACTCCACTACTCACGCTGCAACTAACCAGCCAGCCACTCACCACCTCTGCAATTCCTCACTTCGCGGCTTCGCGTGACACTCACACCACCGCAGGAACCTCAAACGCCCGCCGATCGCTGCACAATCAACTGATCCAGCTCCGCCTTCAGTCGCGGCAAAATCGCGTCGTACGGAAACGCACCAATCGTGTCCTTGCCACGCTTGAAATTCACGTGCGTCGGTCCACACCACAGTCCCAGATCCGCATCGTCCGTCTCGCCCGGTCCATTCACTCGACAACCCATCACAGCAATCGTGATCCGATACTGCTCGGCATACCGAGTCATCTCGCGAACCTGCTCCGCCAGCTCCACAAAAGCCTCGTTCTCCACACGCGAACAACTGGGACAGCTGATGATGTTCAGAGTCTTCAGGCCGTAATCCACCACACTCCGCACTCGACCCGCCGCAATCTCCTCCAGAATCTTTCGACCCGCCGCAATCTCCTCCGCCTTGCGGTTGTTCGCCACCGTCAGCGACACACGAATCGTGTCACCAATCCCGCGGCTGATCAGCTGCTCAAAAGCAATCCGAGTCTTGATAATGCCGTCCGGTGGCATGCCAGCTTCAGTGACCCCCAGATGCAGCGGCACGTCCGGTCGCTTCTCGGCAAATCGCCGATTGACCTCAATCACCTTCTGCGGATCCGAATCCTTCAGTGAAACGCAGTAGCGATCAAAACCCAGCTCGTCCAGAACCGCACAGTGCTGCCACGCACTCTCCAGCATCGGCGATATCGAATCGTCCTCTGCAAATCGCTCCTTCACCGCCGGATCCACCGATCCGCAGTTCACTCCCACTCGCATCGCACAGTCATTATCCCGCGCCACCTGCATCAGATAGCGGACCTTATCCTGCCAGGGGCGCTCAGTCTCATGATGATACAAATGCCCCGGGTTGTAGCGGATCTTGTTGACATGCGGAGCAATCACTTCGGCCAGTCGATAGTTCTCCTGCAGGTCCACCGACAGATTGCACGAAACCTGCCGCCGAATCTCCATCAACGCCTCGGCATCCCGACGGCTGTCAATCGCCACACGCACCACGTCCGCACCCGCAGCCTCCAGATCATGGATCTGACGAACCGTAGCGTCAATGTCCTGAGTACGAGTCGCAGTCATGCTCTGCACCGCAATCGGATGCTGACTGCCTATGCTGATGCTGCCAATGGCCACACTGCGAGTCGGATTGCGGACAATTTCAGGCCGCTGAGGCGAATTCATCCGGGGAAACTCCGGTTAAACAACAATTCAGTGCGGTGACAGCAAACACCGCCAGACACCACAAAACTGCGAAAATCCTAGTCCGCACGCGGGCGATCGCCAACAACACAGCCGCGCAATCTCGCAGATGGCCAATCCAGACCGAAGATTTCCGGATAATTCTGTCTGATTCCTGCCGCAGCCGGTTTCAACCGGATTGACGCATCAGCTCAGGAATCGGTCGGCCCTGATCCACAATCGGCGTCGGACGTCCGTTGAAGTCCGTGATCAGAGTCTTTGCAGCGTCAATTCCCAGATGATGATAAATCGTTGACAAAAAGTCCTCCGCACTGCAGATCCGCTCGATCGAGTCCTCACCACGCCTGTCCGTCGCCCCGATAAAGCCACCCGTGCGAATACCGCCACCCGCCCAGATGTTGGAAAACGCCCGCGGCCAGTGGTCACGTCCCGGCTGCTGAGTCCCTGCTGGGGCACTGGCATTGCCCGCCCCGGTGCTGGCCGCATAATTGATCTTTGGCGTGCGCCCGAATTCTCCGGTCACCACCACCAAAACTCGCTTGTCCAAACCCCGCTCATACAAATCCTCTATCAGTGCACTGACCGCCTGATCATAAGCCGCCGCCCGAAACTGCAGCCCCTCAAACACATGATGATTCACCGCATGGTCGTCCCAGTTCTGCACGCGACCGCACAGCGGACCGTTCAGACTGGTTGTCAGCACATCCACCCCGGCCTCCACCAGCCTGCGAGCCAGCAGCAGCTGCTGACCCCACGTGTTCCGCCCATACCGATCACGCACACCATCGTCTTCCTTCGACAAATCAAAAGCCTCTTTCGTCTTCGCATTCGTCAGCAACGTCATCGCCTGCTCTTCAAACTGATCCAGAGCCCCCAATTCACCCTGACGATCAAACGCCCGATCCAGAGTATCCAGGTTCTGACGCAGTGACGACCTGCGTCCCAGTCGCCTCACCTCGTTCTGATCCGTCAGCCCGATGTTCGGCACGGAAAACGACGGATTATTCGGATCACCATTGACGGTGAACGGTGACCACGCGTCTCCCAGATAGGCCGGTCCGTTGTATTCGAGCGGCGGATTGATACCCACGTACGCCGGCAGCGGATTGCTCCGCACGCCACCCCGCGCCCTTAGATAATTCGTCACTGACATCCAGTCCGGCAGTCGCGGTTTGGGCTTGTCACGAGTATCCGGGTCACCGGACAGCATCTGCATCGATCCGGCCGGATGACCAGCCGCGTTCTGGCGCATCGATCGCAGCACCGTAAACCGGTCAGCAATCGCAGCCTGCCGCGGCAACAGCTCGGTAAACTGCATACCGGGGATTTTTGTGTCGATCAGACCAAACGGCCCGCGATACTCCGAAGAGGCTTCCGGCTTCGGATCATAGGTATCAATGTGCGAACAGCCTCCCGGCTTCCACACCATGATCACCGCCGTTCGCTCCTGAGACTTCGCGGAATCCTCGGCCTGCACCGCCCGCGCACGCAGGTTCAGCAGCGCCGGCAACGGCAGGCTGGCAAAACCACCCAGACCAAACCTCAGAAAACCACGCCTCGACGAATGCCCGCCGGCATACGGTCCTGCACACAGTCTGCTTGCGGAAAATGGATCGCTCATTTTGCCTCCGCCGGTACAACGCGAATCGAAATTGGTTCACTGACTATAATCTCGGCTGTGTCCTTCGGCACGGCAGCATCAGCCGCTGCCTTGTGCTTCGCCTCGGCCGCCGCCACGGATGCATCAGCCGCCTTCAGGGCCGCCTGGGCCTGCAGCAATGCCTGCTCCGCCGCCGCTCGGTTCTCTGCCGCGGCACCCGCCAGATCCTGCGTCAGCTGCTCCACAGCAGCCGCTGCCGCCTGCCGGGACTGCTTCGCAGCCTCAACAGACTGCAACGCCTGCAACACCCCCTGAGGATCATAGCTGTAGCGAGCAACGGCGCTGCCGTAAAACGCAACCTGATAGTCCCCCGGAGCCACCTTCAGTGCCGCCGTGTCCAGCACTGCCTCGGACGTCTCAGCCGTCAGTGACACATCAAACTGCGGCTGCTGCTCAAAACCGGCACCCAAAGTCCGTAACTGCAGAATGCCACCGGAAAATTCTGATCGGCGAGTCTGCACCAGCGGAATCGTCAGCTTCTGACCCGCCACCACCTCGTACACACTGCGTTCACGCGGTGCAATCGAAAGCGGAGCATACTCACTGCCAGACACCGAAATCGCCAGATCATCCAGCAGTCGCGGACTGGGTATCTCGCTCCACGCATCCACCACCGGCCACGACATCGCCGCAATCCGACCCGGACGACGCACCTCCGCATCCCCGATCTTCGCCACTCCGGACAGCTGCGCAAAGGCAAACGACCGCGGCGCATTCTGATCCGCCGTGATCAGCACCATCCCACGATTCTGACCCGCCGGAATCCGCAAACCACTGGCTGAAACACCCTCCGGCAGACCCGCTATCGACAGCTCAATCTCACCCGCAAATCCATCGCGACGCAAAGCAATAACCTCCAGCGCCGTCGTTATACCGCCGCGCAGTGCCAGCGGCTTCGACAACGCATTGCGGTCGCCGTTACGCAGCTCCATATGCAGCCCCCACGCACACAACGCGAAATCCGGAGCCGACTGACGAATCACCAGACGGTAAACGTTGGCAGGATCCGTCCGAGTCCCGCCGAACAGATCAGTCAGACGCAACTGATAACGGCCATCCTCAGGAGCTTCAAAGCGGCCCAGCGGATCAGCACTGCCACCATCATACGGCGGACCATCGTACGAATAGCCGTTGCTGGACGGCTTCAGCGGACTGGGAATGTCGCTGAACTCCGCCACATCCACAAACTGCTCCTGACCCGGCTCACCAGCCACCCGCTGAATCACCACCGCCGGATCGGTCGGCCGGCCCAGTCGCTCCGATGCCACTTCCACCCACCAGACCTCACCCTTCTTCGCCATGAATTCAAACACATCCGTGTCAGCCGCTGTCGCAAACGAACCCTGAACATCACAGGGCAGGGTGATGGGCTGCACCACACCAGCACTGCTTTCCGGCTGATGCTCGGTCACAGCTGCCACCTCAGCCAAACCCGTCGGAGGCCAGGAGAATGAACGTACCGGGCGAATCGACGCCAGCACGGGAAGTGGCTGATCCGGAGCCAGTTGTCGCACGGCCAGACGATAGTAATACCCAGCACCGCCCTTATACGTCAGTTCGTGCACCTTGATGATATGCGACCCGCTGACTTTCGCCGTAAAGTCAATCAGCCCCCGCTGACGCTCAACAATCAGGTCCTGACCGCCGGCATTCGCCAGAACCAGCACAGGATCAAGCCGCGATTCAATACTGCGCGATTCACAGACAATCACATAACGAGTGCCCGCTGCAGCCTCAAAACGAAAATGATCGATGCTGCGTGCCGTCATCTGCGAATTGCAGACACTGTTGATGGACAAAGGCATCGCCGCAGCCACCGTCGTACTGCCCGGCTGCTGCACCAGCTCAGACAGGTCGCCCACACAAAACACACGCGATGAAGAAATTCCCAGTCGCGTCAGCAGCCGCGCCTCGTACAGGCCCGGTGGACAGTCCGCCGGAATCGTGACCCGAAATTTTCCTGAGACCGGAGCACCATCGGGGGACGTCTGAGCAGCCACCGACAGTCGCTTGTCCGAAAATACCAGCTGCGGCTGGTCATCCAGAAATTCTCCGCCAACCGTCACGTCGACTGTCGTTCCAGCCTGTCCACCCATCGGGTGTATCGAGAGCAGCCGTGGCAGCGGCAAACAGACCGTCTGAGCAGCCAGCGGGCATGCACAGGGCAGGGCACAAAACAGCAGCAGGAGTACAGCCAGAGCTGTCGTCGCCGATCGTGGTGACATACGGCAGTCTTCCGGAAATGCAGGGCGGGGGGGAGGCAGAACAGCGGGCAGGTCAGAGGTCGATTTTCCGGGTCCCAGCATACAGCATCGGCCCGAAGCGGGGAAATCGATTCTGAAAAAAAGACGCGAATCTGCGTTTCTGCCCGTTTTCCCGCGAAATCGATCAATTCGACGCGGACTCTGAAATTGTTGGTTTTGCGGCAATCGACACTGGCGAATCGAACACTTTCCGGAAAAGATAACGCACCGGCAAACGTCCCACTGCGACGTTCTGCCCGCCTGACAGTTCCCACCGGTCCTCGGGAGACATCCACGTGACTCAGCGTTTTTCCTGCCTCCGCCAGCTGGCGTCCTCGGCCGCACTCATCGTACTTGCCATCCCCGCGCTCGCCGCGCCGCCGACCGCTGCCCCGCCACGGCCTCTCGCAGCCAGCCCCGTCGTCACCACCGAAACACCCGGCCACATCGTCCCGCTGCAGGCCGATATCCGCGGTGTCCGCAACCTCTACCTCGTCGTCTCAGACGCCGGCAATGGCTTCGGCTGTGATTGGGCAGACTGGGCTGAACCACAGCTCACCGGCCCCGCCGGCACGCTGAAACTCACCGACCTGAAATGGAAGTCAGCCCAGGCCGAATGGGGCAAACCCGGAGTCGGCGTCAATGCCGCCGGCGATCCGCTCCGCATCAACGGAAAACCCGTGGCCTTCGGCATCGGTACTCACGCCAATTCCATCATCCACTTCGAAATTCCTGAAGGCTACGAAAAATTCACCGCCCGCGTCGGCATCGACAACGGCGGTTCAGACCAGAACAATGGCAGCAGCATGCAGTTCTTCGTCTACTCGGAAGCACCCGGCCCCACAGCCACAGCCGCAACCGCGGCCGTCGACCGTTCGCCCGCAGCGGCAGTTGCCGGACTCGATCGCGCCGAAGGGCTCGATATGCAGCTGTTCGCCGCCGAACCCATGCTGCTCAGCCCCTCCAATATTGACGTCGATCACCTCGGACGTATCTGGGTTTGCGAAGTTGTGAACTACCGCAGATTCGCCAACGGCAGTAATCCGGACCGGCCGGAAGGTGACCGCATTCTGGTGCTGGAAGATACCGATGCAGACGGCAAAGCCGACCGACAGACCGTCTTCCATCAGGGACGTGACATCGATTCCGCACACGGCGTCTGCGTTCTCGGTAACCGCGTCATTGTCTCCGCTGGTGACAGCGTCTTCAGCTTCTATGACGATAACGGAGACCTGCAGGCTGATCGACGGGAAGTCATGTTCACCGGAATCAGGGGAACTCAGCACGATCACGGGATCCACAGCTTTACCTTCGGACCGGACGGACGCCTGTACTTCAACTTTGGCAACAGCGGAGAAGAGCTGCATACGCCGGACGGAAAAATTGTCGTCGATCTCGCCGGAAACGAAGTGCGAGCGGCCCGCAAACCGTACCAGGAAGGCATGGCCTTCCGCTGCGAACTGGATGGCAGTCGAGTCGAAACGCTGGGCTGGAATTTTCGCAACAACTGGGAACTCTGCGTCGACAGCTTCGGCTCCGTCTGGCAGTCCGACAACGATGACGACGGCAACCGCGGTGTCCGCATCAACTTTGTCATGGAATATGGCAACTACGGATACAAGGATGAATTCACAGGCGCCGGCTGGCAGGCTCCCCGCGCCAATCTGGAAACGGAAATCCCGCAGCGACACTGGCACCTGAATGATCCAGGCGTCGTACCGAATCTGCTGCAGACCGGAGCTGGTTCACCCACCGGCATCCTGATCTACGAAGGTGATGCACTGCCCGCACGCTACCTGAATCAGCTCATTCACTGCGACGCCGGTCCCAATGTGGTCCGCAGCTACGCCGTCGCTCAGGCCGGAGCCGGTTACACGGCGGAAATCAATAACATCGTGAATGGAGCTCGAGATCAGTGGTTTCGCCCCTCAGACGTCTGCGTCGCTCCGGACGGCTCACTGATCGTGGCCGACTGGTATGACCCGGGGGTCGGTGGCCATCGCCAGGGTGACGTCGAAAAAGGGCGTCTGTTTCGAGTTTCAATGCCCGGTCGGAAATACACGGTACCCAAAGCCGATCTGACCACTGTTGCCGGCGCCGTGGAAGCACTCAAAAGCCCCAACACGGCCACCCGCTATCTGGCCTTCATGAAGCTCAAAGCTGCCGGACCGGAAGCTCAGGCCGCTCTGCAGCAGTTGTACAGCGATTCCAATCCCCGCTTCCGCGCCCGCGCCATGTGGCTGCTGGGACAGATTGCAGGACTCGGCCCGCAGACCGTCGAAAACGCCGTCACTGACTCGCTGCCCGATATCCGCGTTGCCGGACTGCGGCTGGCACGACGCCTCGGCATGGATATTGTCCCCGTCGTTTACAAACTGGCCGATGATGCCTCTCCGGCTGTTCAGCGAGAATGCCTGATCGCCCTCAGGTCGGTCCCGACTGCACAGCGGACGGCACCCCTGCTGGCGGTTATTCGCCGGATTGACCCGCATGATCGCTGGCTGCTTGAAGCTGCCGGCATCGCGGCCGAAGGTGCGTGGGATGAGCTGTTTACCGCATGGTCAGCACAGGACGCCGCGCGCGGGCAGGCCACTGCCGAAAGCGAAGCACGCTGGCGACTGGCACGACAGGAATTGAGCTGGCGCAGCCGCGGCTCAAAATCCGCCGCTGACATCACCGGTTATCTGCTCGCCAACCTGACTGCCAAACCCGTGGAACAACCGGCCGCTGACCCACAGCTCGCTCGCTGGTTCCGCGCCCTCGACTTCCAGTCCCGCGATGCCGTTGATAAAGCCGCCAGAACCCTGCTCACAGCAGCCGCAGAATCAAATCTGCCCGAGCCCGTCAGCGACTGGCTGGCCGCCGAAGCTCTGCAGCGAGTCAGCGGAAATCCCCTGCAGGATCCGGCCCTCGCTGCTCAGGTTCGACAACTGCTGGATCGCTCCGCCGGAACGCCCCGCTTCGTCCAGCTGGTCCGCCGGTTCGCTGCCACCGACCGCTATCCGGAACTGCTGACAATTGCCCAGCAAAAACCTGCCGAGCAGATCGGGGTCGAAGCCATGACGGCCCTGCTCGAACTCAAACAGTGGGACCTGCTGTCTGCGGCACTGGCTGCCGGAGATCCTGCAGCAGTGGCCACCGCTGAAGCCATGGGCAATACCGCCAATGGCGCGATTGCCGAACCGCTGCTGGCTGTGATCCGCAACCCGGAACTGACCATCGATGTGCGCAGGGCAGCCGTCCGCGCCGCCGCTCGCGTCAATAACGGTGCCCTCGAGATCGCCACGCTGGCCGAGAAAAAGTCACTCGACAGCGATCTCGAACAGGCCGCTGCAGCAGCACTCCACGCCTCGCCATCACGCCAGGCACGCGAACGGGCACAGCAGCTGTTCCCGCTGCCTCCGTCACGCGATAACACTCCCACGCCACCCATCAGCGAACTGGCAAAGATGAAAGGCGACGCCGGCAACGGACGCATCGTCTTCTTCTCCACCGGCACCTGCCACAAATGCCACGTCGTCGATGGAATGGGCCGGGAAATCGGACCCAACCTGACCGAAATCGGCAGCAAACTCAGCCGCGAAGCCATGTTCGAATCCGTCCTCTACCCCAGTGCCGGGATCAGCCACAATTATGAAATGTGGACCGCGGTACTCAGCTCCGGAACAACGGTCAACGGACTGCTCGTCAGCAGCACGGATGCCGAAGTTTCTCTCCGCGGCGATGATGCACTCGTCCGCAAATTCCCCAGAACAGACATCGAAGAACTGGTCAAACAGAAGATCAGCCTGATGCCGGCCGATCTGCAGAAGACCATGACCAGCCAGGAACTGGCAGATGTCGTGGAATACATGCAGGGGCTGAAGAAAAAGCAGGTGCCATAATGCTCTCAGGTCCGTTCCGCAGCTTCTCACGGATGTCCTGTACCACTCGCAGTAGGCTGCTGCGAGTGGTACTTTTCTGCTCCGGACTCTTACTCACCACTGCCGGCAGTCCACCGCAGGTCCTCGCCCGAACCGCTGCAGCCGCCGCGGTGCAGGATCCACCCGCAGTTGCTCCGGATCAGAAAGAAACTGAGGAACGCGAACTGCTGCGGCAGGTTCAGGAAACCGAACAGTTGCTGTCCGATAAAAAGTGGCTGGAAGCGGCTGAGCAGTTCGAAGCTGCCTGGGAGCTGGCTGCAGCCAGCAGCGATCCGGTGCTGGAAAAACGCGGAGCCGACGTGCGACAGCTGGCCCCGGGACAGACAGATGTCGTTGCCGGAGGAAGAGCTCGGCTCGAACTGCTGTTCCGCAGTGCAGCGCCCGAGTTTCGCACGGAATACTCACGACAGTTCGAAGCCGCTGCCCAGCAGAAAATGCAGCCGGCCATCGTCAGCGGAAACTCCGATCTGCTCCGCCGCATGGCACTCCGCTTTCAGTTCACTCAGGCCGGACGTAATGGCCTGAAAACTCTGGCACGCCTGTTCGCCGATCGCGGGGACTTCGTCGAAGCAGCGGTGCTGCTGGAACGCACCCGACTGGCCGAAGATGACTCCGCCCGACTGCTGCTGCAGACCGCATGGTGTTACGCCATGGCCGGACTCAGACAGGACGCCGCTGATCTCAGTCAGCTCGCACGCAGCGAAAACTTCGCACCCGCAGTCATCGCCGATCCTGTCGCACGCTCCCTGCAGGCCGATATCGAACGACTGCTCACATCTCCGCTGGCCTCCGGCACCTCCGCTGAAGGCTGGAGACAGCCCAACGGCAATTACCGCCGCACCGGACTCCAGAATCTGTCTGCACCCCGACTTCGCAACGCACAGACAGCCAGCCTGTTCGAGGTCACTGATGTCCTGTACGCCGAACAACTGAATCCGCCGCTGGCAGCACTCACAGAATACTTCGGCACACAGCACCTGCAGGACCTGAAACTGAACAATACTGCTGTTCCGGCCACCGGCATCCTGGTCGCCGGTGAACTGTACTACGTCCGAACTCCCATCGGAGTCCAGGCCCGCAGTCTGCAAACCGGCGAGCTTGTCTGGGAAGTCGTGCGTCCCGATCGCCCGCTGCGCACCCTGCTCAGCCCCCCGCAGCCAGCCGATGCCGCCAGCGTCGAATTGCAGCTCTCACGACAAATCATCGCCGGACTGTACTACCAGCTGATCCGCACCACGACCTGCGGACAAATGGCTGTCAGTGGCAGTACTCTCTACACACTTGAAGAAAACACCTCTGCTGTCAATGGACTGGGAGCTGTTCGAGGCCTCAATGATTCCGCTGTGCCGCAGCTGCCGACAAATTATCTGCGGGCGTATGATGCACAGACCGGAGTTTTCCTGTGGCAGGCCGGAGGACAAACGCAGGACGCCAACCCACTCAATCGCGGTCAGGCCAACCTGCTGGCCGGCTACTACTTCCTCGGAGCACCGCTGATCCTCGGAAATCGTATCTATGTACTCGCGGAAAACAGCGAAGGCATTCACCTGATCAGGCTTGGTGAACCACAGCCGGGACGCCCGGATGCCAACCCCACAATCCTCGCCTCACAACTGCTGACGCTGCCCGAAAACCCGCTCAGCCTGCATCCGCTCAGAAAACACGCCGGACTCACTCCGTCATTCGCTCAGGGACTGCTGATCTGCCCGCTGTGCGATGATCGCGTCGTTGCAGTCGCCGCAGAAGATCTCAGCATTCGCTGGATGTTTCGTTACAGCGGTATCGTGCAGCGAGCGGAATTCGGAGGCCCGGATCTGGTGCTCCGCGGCTCCATGGATCTGATTTCCGCATCCGCCGTCGATCGTCAGAATCGCTGGATCGATTTCCTCCCGCGGATCGCAAAGGATCGGGTCCTCATCACGCCGCGCGATGCAGACCAGATGTTCTGCCTGAATCTCACGGATGGACGGCAGCTCTGGACCCGCCCCCGTGGCACTTTCCATGCCATCGCCGGCGTATCCGATGAACGAGTCGTGCTGATCGGCAATCGCTCGGCCGCCGCCGTCAGCCTGAAGACCGGGGAATCACTCTGGAACACCGAACTGCGACACGGTGTGACCAGCGGCACCTGCAGTTTCGATGGCACCGTCCTGCAGATCCCCACAAACGCGCCGGCCATCGTCACTCTCGACACTCGCAGCGGACGCGAACTTGTGGCCCTCGCATGGCCCGGTCCTGAACTGCCCGGAAATCTGCTCTCAACACCCGGTGGACTCCTGTCCGCCGGCCTGACCACCATCACCAGATTGCCAGCCGGCGACGGCGAACCACTGCCGTCAGAACAGGCCGCCGAATTCCTCGTTCAGGGACGGCGGGATGATGCCCGCAAACTGCTCGAAGAACACCTCGCGCTGCAGCCGGATGACGGTCCCGCCAGAATCATGCTGATCGACCTGCTCCTTGAAGTACTCCGGTCCGATTACACCAGCAATCGCGCAATCGTTCAACAACTCCGAAATCTGCTTGCTCAATCATCACGTGATCTTGAACTGGCACCCATGCTGCACTCGCTGCTGACAATGGGACCGGCCGACGCCGTCGTGCTCGGCGAACAGCTCAGAGCCTCCAGTCGCCGACAGCGACAGGAACTGAGCGAAATCATCGCCCGCGGAGAACCCTTCGCTGCATCACTGCCGTTCCCGGAATTCCTGAACCAGGTTCGTGAACGACTGCCACTGCTCGCCGCTGCCAGCACCGCTGCTTCTGCCGCCGGCAGTGTCGAACGCAGTGAAGCCGATGTGCTGGCCGGAGTCCTGCAGCGCGGACTCGAATCCAGGTCGCCTCGCGAACGCAGCCAGATTCAGCAGATGCTGACTTCCGCGGCAGCCGCAGTCGCCGCCGGACTGCCGAACACCCGCGACAGACTCGCGTTTGCTCAGCTGCTCATTCGAGGTGGACTGCCGCAGACGGCCGCAGAACTGCTCAACGATCCCTCACTGAAATGGGATGCCGCTGAAATCCGAGTGACTCTCAATATGGCTCTGCTGGAGTCCGCCCGACAGACCGGAGCAGCTGCCCGGCAGGCAACACAGCAACTGCTCGCCAACTGGCAGGCAGCAAACGCACACTGGCAGGCCTCGACATGGCTCCAGGATCTGCAGCTTTGGCAAAAAGACACTCCAAACGCCACCGGCTGGCAGCCCGCAGGACCGGACGAACAGCAGGCCATGCTGCAGCTGGCTGCCGCGGAATTCCCGGCACTGCTGCAGGCACCGGATTCCCCATGGCAGGGAACTGTCACCGCTGAACCATCGGACGACCGCACCATGCTGCCCGTCCGTGAATTCGCTTCCACCATCCCGCACCGCGCCATCCCGATCTTCGGTCACAGTGGCCTCTATCGCGGCTGGAGACTCATGTGGGTGCAGCCCGGTGACCGCGTCGCCGCCTATGACCCGCACGGAAAAATACGTTGGGTTTTCAAGCCACTGGGAGTGCAGGCCGCTGATTACCAGGGGTACCGACCAGACTCCTGGGCCTTCACCTCCGGCGACCTCATCGTGCTCTGTCTGCCTGGACTGCTGCTGGCAGTGGATGGAATCCACATCGGCCCGGATGGCGGACCTCAGGTGCTCTGGCAGAAACTGGCAGAACCGCAAAGTCAGACCGAAGACCCCGATAACCCGGACCCTCGCGACTTTATCCCCCCGGAAAACCGCGTCGAATCCTTCGCCTGGAATCCCGGTGGTCACTTCCCGGTCGGACCTGTGTCGGCGTTTGGAGTCCCCGTGATCAGCAATCGACGCCTGTCCATGCTGAACCCTCGCACGGGACAGCGACTCTGGGCCTGCGACAGCATTCCTCCCGATGCCCGACTGCTCACCGTCGGCAGCCGACTGCTCATCCTGTCCGAATCTGCCCGCACAATCGATGTACGCTCTCAGATCGATGGCGAACTGCTCGAAACAACCGGACTGCCGGACTGGTGGGCCGAAGCCAATGCCAATGTCGGCAGCTCGGTTGAGGATATCGAAGTGGAACCCGGCAGCGAGACGCTGTGGCGAGTCGATGTGCAGGATCACTGCTGCATCCTGTTTCGACTGACCGCCGGCTCCGCAGTCCTTGAATCCCGCGATCTGCTGCGGAATCAGCCGGTCTGGTCCCTGCCACTGCCCCAGCGCACCGTCTTCAGCAATCCTCAGGATGGAATCATTGCGGTGCTGTGCGAGGGCCAGCGACTGCTGCTGGTCCGCTGCGATACCGGCCGAATCCTCACCGATCTGCAGGTGCAGCCCATTCCACGACCACGACAGCTGCACCTGCAGCAGGCCCAGGGAAAACTCCTCGTCCTCCCGGAAGCCCGCTCCGAAGAAGATCCCTCCATGGACTTCTTCAATCCGCTGATCGATGCAGTCCATGTGCACGGTGCCATCTGGGCTATCGACCAGCAGTCCCTGCAGCTGGCATGGCAGCAACCCGTCACACATCGACAGGTCCGCGGACTCACCAGCACACAGGCCAGACCACTGCTGTCCACCAGCCCGCTGCTGGTTTTGCTGTCACGCAATCGCACACCAAAACCCGGCGGTGGTTTCTCCGTGCCCGTAGGCGCACAGGTGCTGGATGTACAAACCGGACGACTGCTTTACGAAGATGACAGCACCGGACTGACACAAAATGAACTCTGGCTCAGCCCCAACCCGGAAAATAACCGGATCTGCCTCAGCTTCGACCGACGCATCGTCATCTTCCAGTGGAAACAGGAGCCGCCGGCGGCCGGAACAAATCAATGAGCAGTCGTCGTCCGGACAAACTCAGCGACAGCCAGTGCAAGCCGCCACACCCCTCAGCCAGCACCACCATCTCAGACAGACAACTGACGGTCCGCACCAGGCACCGTCATATGTGCAGGCACTCACACCCGCGGACTACCGTCCGCGGCTCGCCTGACCACTGTCTGTTTCCCTGCGCAGCTACGCATCAGACCAACGGCCTGCAGGCCACCGATGCGACCGAGCCGTTACTGAGATTGCACACGAAACTGACACAAAAAAACAACCGGCCACTCTGCGATTATCCGTGAAAATCCGTGTCAATCCGTGGCGAAAAAAACGTCTGTGGCACGCCTCGCAGCATGCCCTGACCCGGCACACCGTCACCACTCAGCCAAACAGCTGAGCAATCGGTGTCCCATGGTCCGTAATCGGAACCGGACGATCTCCGTCGTACAGCTCCTTCGCCGGATCAATGCCCAGCGCTGCAAAAATCGTGGCATGCAGATCCGGCACACTCACCGGCTGCTCAACCACGCGGCGACTGAATTCGTCTGTCAGACCGATCACCTGACCAGTCTTCAGGCCGCCACCAAATATTGGCACACTGAACACAGCACCCTGATGGCCGCGTCCGCCACCACCGTCAAACTCCGGAGGACGACCGAATTCCGTTGCCACAACCACCAGTGTCGAATCCAGCAGACTGCGCGATTCCAGATCGTCAATCAGCGCCGACAGCGCTTTATCCAGCTCCTGAATCAGCACATGCTGATTCAGTTGACCGTCATTATGAGTATCCCAGCCGGTACCATTGATGAAGTTCAGATTGAAGGCCACTTCCACAAATTTCACACCGTTTTGCACCAGTCGCCGAGCCAGCAGGCAACGCTGCCCGAATTCACTGCCATAGGCCGCTCTGAGATCCGCGGATTCCTGCTGCAGATCAAACACTGACGCAAACTGCGGGCCAGCCAGCACCTCACCCTGAATGCCCGCATCAACGTAGTCTTCAACGTCCCGAAAGCCACTGTAACGAGCTCGAAAGCTGTCTCGCATGCCCTGCAGCAAACGCTGCCTGCGACTCAGTCGCGCTGCCGTCACATCCAGCGGACGACGCAATCCCGCCGGACCACTGGCCGTGTCAATCAGATAAATGTAGTTGTGCTTCGCCCCCAGAAAACCGGAACCCCTCGTGGCACTCGGATAACCCATCACAACATACGACGGAACTTTGCTTTGAGCATCGCCGAGCTCATGCGAGACGATCGAACCGATCGATGGGTAAATCGTGGTCCCCGTCGGCGGTCGGCCGATATGCATGCGATTCACCGCCGCAGCATGCTCGTCAATCACATCATGACTGACCGATCGAATGATGCAGCCGCGATCCAGACGCGCTGCCATCGCCGGCAAATGACAACACACCTGCACATCGCGGATTGCCGTCGGAATGGATGAGTAGGCCGAACCCGGCTTCCGCGCTCCCTGCGTCGGATCACCTAAACCCTTGGGATCCCACGTGTCAATCTGTGCCGCACCGCCACCCAGCCAGATAAAGATGCAGGAAGTGGCTTTCCCGCGAGGCCTCACGGCAGCCAGGCCTGCCCTCGAATACGCCGCAGTTGCCGCGAATGAGGCTGATGTCAGAACCGATCGACGCGAGACACTGGCAGCCATGGCAGACACGTCCTTCACCAACAAAAACCGCAGCAGATCCCGGCAAACTGTCGCCACATGCGTGCAGGACCCTGCGAAGATGATAGAACAGCGGGCCGGCATTTGATATACGCCTCACTACTGCCGACATGCATTTTTCAGTCAAACCGGTTCGCCGGAACGGAGTTTTCGCAATGCAGTGGATCGACCGCACCCGCATGGCCTCACAGGTGCTTGCCGGAACCTTCCTCAACCTCGGATCCTCAGCCGCCGTCGAAATCGCCGCTGGTACCGGTTTCGACTGGGTTTTGCTGGACTGCGAACACGGTTCGGGATCCTGGGGCGACCTGCGGGCACAGTTGCTGGCTGTTCGAGGAACCCCGGCTGCTCCGATCGTCCGAATTCGCTCACTGAATGCCGATGACGTCAAATTTGTGCTCGACAGCGGTGCCGCAGGCATCATGTTTCCCTACGTCGCCGATGCCGGCGAAGCCGCAAAAGCCGTGAGCCTCATGAAGTATCCGCCGCAGGGAGTCCGCGGCGTGGCACAGGTCATCCGAGCCACCGACTACGGACGCAACTGGCAGTCCTACCTCCAGCAGGCAAACGAAAAAACACTTGTGATCGTGCAGATTGAAACACCTCAGGCCGCTGCACAGGCCGACGCCATCGCGGCGGTGCCCGGAGTCGACGTGCTGTTCGTCGGGCCCATGGACCTGTCCGTCAACATGGGACACCCCGGAGACTTCTCGCAGCCCGCTTTCATTCAAAACCTGCAAGCTGTCGTGCAGGCCTGCGAAAAATACGGAAAAACCGCCGGAATTCTCAGCCGGCCCGAACTTGTGGAGCAGCACAAAGCACTCGGATTTCGCTTCATCGCACTGGGGTCAGACTCCGCAGCCGTCGCCGCCGCCATGACTCAGAATCTCGCCGCACTGCGACGACAGGGACCGGTCGCAAACTCCTGAGCTCCCACAAACTCTCGCGGCTTTTCCCAAACAGCCCCGCCCGCGAGAAAATCCGAAGAAACCCCGCCAAAGATCCCGAAAATCCTGTTTTTTCCCATCAAACCGGCCGTTCTCCCACTGACTTCCGCCAGCAGTCTGGCACTGTTCAGCAAACCGAGCCGAGTCTCGGATTGACTTCAGAAACTCCGACGGTATGCTACGGGATTCTCCGGGTGTGAATTCCGCAGATTTTCAGAGGTTTTGGTTTTCCATGGGACGCACTGAACGACAAAGAGAAATCGCTCGCCGCCGCAAACGCAAGACTGGTCTGGCAAAGGTTCGCGAGCGTTTTGCTGCATCCAAGAACGAAGGCGAAAAAGCACAACTGCTCGCCAAGGCTCGTCGTATGAGCCCGTTTATCGAACTCGAATAGTTCGCAGCAATAACACGGCATTGCAGGCAGGCAGCATCGTGAAAGTGATGCCTGCCTGTGCGTACCTGCAGACCCACTTGCAGGCAACCGCCCGAATCATACATCCTTCAGCAGACAGCAGCACCCGCGTCTTTTCGAAGCCGCGGGTGTTTTTTTGCGCTCACGCCGGCACAATCCCATTGGCTTCAGCTCCCCGATCACTGCCACTGCAAGATCATTTCGCAAAAATTTTCAGATCTCATCCCTGCAGACTCGCCACAGCACCCGAAAACGCCATCTGTCGGCACTCCACACCAGCTGCACTCCACACGGACTGCCATCGCACCCCCCGGAAAACATGCGTTTTCTGCCTGATGAAAAGTCTGGTTTCGGCTGTTGGTGCAGTGCTGTCTGCGAGATCGGCAGCGAGTGCCGAAGCCCTCCAGGCCTGACAGATTCACCGAAAATATTCGGCCTGCCTTCGCTTCCATCGTATTGACGGTTCCGAATTGCCCCCGGTATCAACCACCCCCAATCGTCCCGTCATCGCGCAGGAATTCTGTGCGG
>SXXK01000266.1 GCA_005791255.1 Planctomyces sp. | reverse complement strand
CTGCGGATTCTTCGCAGCGTGTTTTTTATTGTCGAGTGCCGGAGCGCTGGGCCCACCAGTTTTGGGCCAGTTGCAGCAGGCGGTCCCGGCTGCAGTGGGGCAGCAGCATCGTGCGGACTGAGAAACCATAACGCTGATTGACCACTGGTTCGCGGATCAGGTACTGGAAGTCCCATGCCGGGTTGTTGCTGCGAAGTGCGGAATTGTGGCCACCTCCGCTGGGTGAGTGGGTCAGGCGGATACCGGCGGGCCGGTCGAAGATCACGAGCCAGGTCAGATCATCAAAACGGCCGTAGAAAAAAGGCTGGTCAAAACGCAATTGAGAGAAGTTGCGGAAGAGAGCGGTCCGGTGGTCCGGATCAAAGGCAGCGGTGAATTGATCGTCGCGATGCAGCACCGTGCTCTGATCATTGTGGAACTGTGTGCAGAGCTGACACCAGCTTTCAGGCTGATTGTCGGGGCCTCCGAGGAAATACATGGAGCGATCCTGCGGAGCGTTGATGTAACTGGCCCAGAACAGCGACAGGTAGCCATGTGGGAATACGGCTTTTCGCGGCCAGCATTCGAAATGCATGTCGAGAATCCCGCCCGGCTGCAGTACAAAGCGTGTGCGACTTTCGAGCTGTGTAGCGGGAGTCGGGGGCTGATGCAGTTCGCACGATGCGTCATCCAGCCGCTGCATCGTCATGGGCGCCCTGCGAGGTTCGAAGAACAGCGAGTCATCATTGAGTGGTGTGCCGTTGACGATGTGTTCGAGGTTGAGCCCGGCGATTCCGGGAACGAACAGACTGCGGTCGGCTGCGGTATGCTGCAGGCTCCAGATTCCATTGTAACCTGGTCGCTGTGTGGCTGTACCTGAGTTGTCACCGATGACAGCGGTCAGTTCACCAACTTTCAGCAGTGTGCTGCCGTGATCAGGCCGGAATCCGGTGACGGGCGAAGCTGATGTCGGGCTGGACTGGGTGCTGGTCAGGAGAGTGGCCGCACTGCCGGCGGTACCTTTGAGCCAGCGACGGCGACTGACTGAGGCTGAGTGCTGCTGGGGCATGGTGGAAGTGCAGGCTGCAGGGGGCGAGGAGGTTTATGAACGGCAATGATCGATGGCGAGCTGTGGTTGCCGTGGAAAGTACAGGGCTGAATATGGTGAGTCAATCGCCAGCGGTGTGTCGAATCCGGAGTGCGGAGCAGTCCGGTATTGAGATCAGCGAATGTGTAAGTTGCAATCAGAATCCGGGGGAGTTTTGCGGTCGCTGGGCGTTGATAGTCCGACTTTAACGCGATGTTGAGCAAAAACTACAGTCGCTTTTCCCGACCGTGGGATTGTCTCAGTGCGTTGAATTGGTTAACGTCAGAGAGTTCCGGAAGTAAGGAACGTGTTGGTGCAGCGGCATTTGGCTGCTGCGGCGGGTTTTGTCGGAGACTTCCGTTGTTCCGTTCGCAGCACTATTCGGCCAACTGGTCAGCCTGGCAGCAACGACTGCCGCGACCGCTGCTGCTGCTGGCGATGTGGATCTCGTCGACCGCGACAGTGACGGCTGACGATCTGGCGCAGCGAATTGATGCGGTACTGCAGCAATCATTCGCGGCGGCTCAGGTGGCCCCCGGCCCCGTCAGCAGCGATGCGGAATTTTGTCGTCGAGTGACGCTGGACCTGGCAGGTCGAATACCGACCGTGGACGAACTGGCAAAGTTTCTCAGTGACCCCGATCCTCAGCGGCGCAGTGTTCTCGCAGATCGTCTGCTGGACAGTCCTGAGCACAGTCAGCGAATGGCCGACCTGTTTCATGTCATGCTGATGGAACGTCGCGGGGATCATCCGGAGTGGACGGTGTTTTTGCGCACGTCGTTTGCGCAGCAAAAACCCTGGGATCAGCTGGTCCGCGAAATCCTCGATCCTCAGGAATCACCGGAGCAGATCCGGGGGGCTGCATGGTTTATCACCAGACGTCTGGAGAAGGTCGGGCAGCAGGAGACGGACTACCCCGGATTGACTCGCGATATCGGTCGCCTCTTTCTGGGCTGCGATCTGCAGTGTGCCCAGTGTCACGATCATCTGACCATTTCTGACTACCGTCAGATTGAGTTTCAGGGGTTGTACACGGTGTATCGGAATACGTCGATTCGAACGGATGTGAAGTTCCCGGCTGTTGCGGAGAAACCGCTGAGCAGGAAGACGGACTTCATGTCGGTGTTTGACAAGCAGCCGTTGCTGGTGGGGCCGCGGGTGCCGTTCGGTATCGAACACGAGATACCGCAGTTTGAGTCGGGGCAGGAATTTGCTGTGGCTCCGGATCGTGCGAAGAATTTTCCCGGCGTGCCGAAGTTTCGCGGTCTGCGATTGATTGCTGAATCACTGCCGTCAGCCGCCAATCGTCGTTTTGCAGAGAACCTGGCCAATCGACTGTGGTTTGTGATGTTTGGGGCGGGCCTTGTGAATCCTCTGGATCAGCTCCATGACGACAACCCGGCAACTCACCCGGAGCTGCTGGCGGCTGTTGCTGATGGGGTGACGGCCGCAGGTTTTCGCATCCGCCCGGTGCTGCGACAGATCGTGCTCAGCGAGGCTTATCAGCGCAGTTCTCTGGGGGCTGCTGCCGGAGCAGTACCGTACCAGTATGGTCAGGAAAAACGTCTGTCTGCCGAGCAGCTGCTGGCCAGTGTGCTGACGGCTTGTGGTACCGGAGGCCCGGCAGCAACTGCAGATGCACCAGCTGAGGCTGAGCAGAAGCGTGCGGAGGCGTTTGTGAAGGCGTTCGGGAATATTCCCGGCGAGCCGGAGCTGGAGTTTTCGCCATCACTGAAAGCAGCGTTGTTTGTGCTCAATGATCCGCTGATGCAGGAGCAGATTCAGCCGGGTGGTGGAAATCTGTCAGAGCGACTCTCGCAGAACGGTGATGACATTGTTGTGGCCGATGAGCTGTATCGTGCAGTGCTCAGCCGTGCCCCGGCGGCGGAGGAAGTTCGGTTTGTGTGCGAGTATCTTGGGCAGCGTCGGGAACATCGTCAGCAGGCCATTGGTAATTTGGTCTGGGGTCTGCTTGCGTCCACTGAGTTTTGTCTGAACCACTAAGTGCCGAATCACTAACTTATGCTGCAGTCAGCGTGTCAATCGGATCAGCATCAGTTTTCGCGTCGCCGCTGGCTGGGGACAGCGGCCGCGGGTGCTGCTGCAGTTGCGCTTCCGGTGTTTGATCCGGCTGTGCATGCCGCAGCGTTGCAGCGTGCGGCAAAGCAGGTGCTGTTTATCTGGCTCGATGGAGGAATCAGCCAGCTGGAAAGCTGGGATCCTAAGCCCAACACGGAATTTGGTGGTCCGTTCCGGGCGATTCCTACCAGTGTTCCAGGCATTCATGTCAGTGAGCTGCTGCCGCAGACTGCTCAGCAGATGCAGCATCTGGCGATAGTCCGCAGCCTGTGCACTCAGGACAACGCTCATTCTTCGGGTGTGGATCGTATTCAGCGGGGGGATCCGAAGGACCGCGGAGTGGTGTATCCGTACTTTGGTTCGGCGGTCACTAAGCTGCTGGGTCCGAATGCCAGTGGCCTGCCTCCATACGTCTGGATCAAGCCGCTCAGTGGTGGTTTCATGCATAAGGACGCCGGTTTTCTGGGACCGCAGTACGGTTCACTGGCATTTGGTGACGGCAAGCCGCCTCAGAACCTGCTGCAGCATGCCAATGTCAGCGATCAGTCGCTGCAGGAGCGAATGGAGATTCGGGCGTTTGCGGACCGCCAGTATGCTCGTGGGCGTCCTGCAGCCAGCACAGAGGCCAACGGATTTGTCTACAGCATGGGGCTGGAACTGATGCAGCGGCGTCAGTTGTTTGACGAGTCCACATTTGCACCGGCGGACGTGCAGCGGTACGGGACTCATGATCTGGGGCGTCACATGCTGCTGGCGAAGCGGATGCTGGAAGCTGGTGTGCAGTTTGTAAAGGTTAACAGCTACGGCTGGGATACTCATGGAGATAACTTCAACGGCAGCTGGAGTCTGGTGCGGCGTTTTGACCAGCCCTTTGCAGCTCTGATTTCGGACCTGGCTGCATCCGGACTGCTGGATCAGGTGCTGGTGATTGCGATGAGTGAGTTTGGGCGAACCCCGCGAGTGAACGGGCATCTGGGGCGAGATCACTGGCCGGAGGCGTGGTCGCTGTGCATGGCGGGTGCCGGCGTGCGTCGGGGCATTGCGGTGGGCAGCACCAGTGACAAGGGCACGTGGGTCACGTCCCAGCCATATGACATCGGGCATATGTTTCACACCTGGTTTTCGGCTCTGGGGATCAACAGTCGTGAAACGGCCTGGGACAACCAGGGACAGCCGTTGCCGATTGCTCACGAAGACTGTCATCCGGTGACTGAGCTGTTGTCCTGAACTTCTGCGGTCTGGCCGTTTAATTTGACTGGAACTATGCAAGGGATAAACAATCAACAGGGTGAGCTGCGAGCACTGGCGAAGATTCCGACTTCATGCCAGATGTCGCTGCTGCGCTACGGACTTGATGGAAGTCTGCTGCTGGCTGCCGGACGTGACGGTCGGATTCATCGCTGGCGACTGCCACCCGTCGGGTTGCCTCTTCCGGCGGCCGATGCGAAGTCGCCGGATGCGGGTGAGTCGGCAGAGTTGCCACCGCTGGTCGGACACAATGGCTGGATCAGCAGTCTGGAGATCTCTGCGGACGGTCAGTGGCTGCTGTCAGCCGATACCTGGGGACGGCTTGCCTGCTGGCCGCTGACAGCGACGGCTGAGCGACCGCACTGGGAGCACACGGAGGCTCATGCCGGCTGGCTGCGAGCCCTGGCGGTGACTCGTGACGGCAGTTGCCTTGCCAGCTGCGGTGCGGATGGCATGGTGCGTCTGTGGAATCCGGCTAATGGTTCGCTGCTGAGGCAGTTTTCCGGAGGTGGGCAGGATCTGTATTCGCTCGCCTGCCATCCGGATGGTCAGCGGCTGGCTGTGGGTGATCTCAGGGGCGGAATTCATGTTTTCGATCTGCGCGATGGGAAACATCTGACGACATGGGATGCTGCTGAGTTCTACAAGCTGTCGTACATTCAGGAGGTGGGTGGTGTGCGGTGGCTGGCGTGGAATGGTAACGGAACTGTACTGGCGGCAGCCGGCTGCATTCCGGAGAATGGCGGCTTCGTTCAGGGCGTTCCGGCTCTGCGGTTTTTCAACACTGCCGACGGCTCGGTGCTGCAGCAACTGAAACTGGGGGACAATCAGGAAGGATTTGTGCATCAGGTGCTGTGGCATTCCGAAGATTACTGGATGGGGGTCTGCAGCGGGCAGCCGGGGCGCGGTCGATTTTTTCTGCACCGAACTGCCGACGAAGCGCCTTTCTGTCTGAATCCTCAGCCGCTGGCCAACTGCCACAGTGCAGCGCTGCACCCGCTGGGCCGGCAGGTTGCGGTGCTGGCGAACGAAGGTACGTACGGTCAGCAGAAATCCATGGCCAAAGATGGCATCTACCCCGGTAATACCTCTCCGATTCATGTGTTTGAACTGCCTGCCTCCGGTCCCGTTTCCTGATTCCTGGCCCCGCTCCGGATTTTTGTCCTATGGTTGCTGTATTGAATCTCATGCGTTGCCTGCTGGTGATTGTGCTGTGTGTGGTGCTCACGGAGCCTGCTGTTGCCTGGCAGTCTGAGTGGTCGCCTGTTCTCGAAAGTCGTGTCTCCGCCGAAATGACCCGGCTGATCGCGGCCGGTCGAATCTCAGGGGCTGTGACACTGGTGGCGAATGCGGATGCTGTTGTGCTGGCCACGGCCCATGGTCAGGCTGATCTTGCCAGCGGTCGGGCCATGGCACGCAACACGATTTTTCGAGTGGCGTCGATGACGAAGCCGATGACTGCCGCGGCGCTGATGCGACTGGTGGCAACGGGGAAAGTTCAGCCGAGTGATCCGGTATCGAAATTCCTGCCGGCCTTTGCCGAGCAGCGGCTGCAGGATGGGACTGTCGTACGTCCGATCACGATTCAGGATATCCTGACTCATACGGCTGGTCTGGCAGGTTCGTCGGGGCTGAATGGTGACCGTACGCTGGCGCAGGAGGTTGATGCTCTGGCGACTAAGCCCCTGCAGTCTGCCCCGGGAAGTCGCTGGCAGTACAGCAGTGGACTGACGGTGGCCGGGCGAATTGTGGAAGTGGTCTCCGGGGTGCCCTTTGAACAGTATCTGCAGGAGCAGATCTGTCGGCCACTGGGGATGAATGACACCGCGTTTGTGCTGACAGCGGAGCAGTCCGGGCGACTGGCTGTGACGTATCGGCCTGGTGCTGAAGGCAGGCTGCAGCCAGTGGAGATCCCGGACCCGACACAGGTGCGAATGCCCAATCCGTCGGGGGGACTGTATTCAACGGTCGATGACATGGCGAAGTTTTTTCAGGCGGTGCTGCGCGAGCGGCAGGGGGCCGGGGGAAACGTCGTGGGCAGCGCGGAGCTGGTTCGGCAGATGCTGACGCCTCAGACCGGTGATCTGGTGACCGGATTTACCCCGGGAAATGCGTGGGGACTGGGCTGGTGTGTGGTTCGGCAGCCGCAAGGGGTAACTCGCCTGCTGTCCCCTGGAACCTTTGGTCATGGTGGTGCCTGGGGAACTCAGGCATGGGTGGATCCGGTGCGTGGTCTGGTGCTGTTGCTGATGATTCAGCGGACGGAATTCGGCAACAGCGATGCCTCGGAGGTTCGTGACGCTTTCAACGAAGCTGTGATCACCAGCTATCGGGGGAATCCAGTGGAATCGGCGCGAGTTGCTCCGTTTCTGGGATATCAGAACGCCGTGCATCTGCAACTGGGCAGCACACGGGCTGTGCTGTGTCCGGAGGTTGGCGGTCGCGTGGTCAGTTTTTCGGCGGATGGTGATGAGATGATGTTTGTTGACGAGCGCGAGCGGAACTGGCGTCCGGGAAATCCTCCGTCAGCTTCTGCCGGTCGTTTTGATATCGGCCCTGAGCTGGTGATTCCGAAGCATCCGGCGCTTTGGTCGGGGCCCTGGAGCTGGGAAATCACGGGGCCGGGTGCAGCCCGGCTGGTGAGTGTGCGGGATGAAGCGACCGGGGTGCAATTGCTCCGTGATTTCCGGCTTCGCCCGGTGGTCAGTCGCCCCTCCGACGACGCTGCAGCGACTGTCAGCAGTGCGGTGCTGGAGTGCCGCCAGGTGATCATGAATGTGAGTCATCGGGTGGTGGAGTACTGTCACTGGGGGCGGTCATTTTCGCCGGGAGGCGGGATCTGTGTGATTCCCCTTGGACCACGTCCCAGTCGATTTCCTTCGAAGTATGTGATGTATGAGGAGCAGGGGATCAATCCGTCGGCGGTGGATGAGAGAATCCGGGAGCGGGACGGTTTTCTGGAAATTCTGGCGCCGCCGCGGCGACCCAAGCTGGGTTTCGACACGTATGGTGGCTGGCTGGCCTATGTGCAGCCCTCAAATCGAGTATTCATCAAGCGATTTGCGGCGTATCCCGATCAAGTCTACAACGAGGCAGCGGGGCTGACACTGTCTGTATGGTATCCTCAGCAGGGCGGGATGATTGAGCTGGAGCCGATTGGTCCGCGTGAGCGACTTGAGCCGGGGCAAACGGCGGAGTTTACGGAGGAATGGAGTGTCGGCCGGTTTGCATATCCGGCGGCCGGCCAGCAGGTTGATCTGGTACGACTGCAGCAGCTGGTCGAATCGGCTGCTGCTGGTGGGGCTGGCCGATAGCGCGGGAATGACGGAATTGGAGGCTCAGATGTTGCGATTGAATCTGAATGCGGCCGGTCAGCGGATAACTCGCCGGGGCATGATCGAGGTGGGGACTTTGGGAGCCTCCGGTGTATCGTTGCCTCAACTGCTGCAGGCCGAGTCGATTGCGGGCCAGAATGCGACCCGGCGTTCGATCATCAACATTCATCTGGACGGCGGTCCGCCGCATTTGGATACGATTGACCCGAAGCCCGATGCTCCGGTGGAGATTCGCGGTGAATTCGATTCGATCGCGACGAAACTTCCGGACCTGCGTATCAGCGAGCTGATGCCACGACTGGCTGCCATGGCCGATCGTTTTGCCTTCATCAGGTCGCTGACCGGTTCAGCGGGAGCTCACGATGCGTTTCAGTGTCAGAGCGGCTATGCAGAGTCAGATCTGAAGTCGCTGGGAGGTCGTCCGGCGGTGGGGTGTGTGATCTCAAAACTGCTCAGCAGCAGTGCTGATACGGCTCCGGCGTTTATTGATCTGATGCAGGGACGCCCCCTGGTCCGCAAAAGTGCTCGTCCGGGCTTTCTGGGGCCGGCGATGCAGCCATTTCGTCCTGATATTTCGCAGATGTTCCATCGTGAGCTGGAAGCGGGGATGAAGGGTGAGCTGTCGCGGCTGGGGAAGGATCACACCGTCAGCCTGACACTGAATCCGGCACTGACGGAACAGCGGCTGGGCCAGCGTCAGCAGCTGCTGGGCAGTCTGGATCGGCTGCGTCGCACTGCTGATAACTCCGGCATGATGGAGGCTATGGATCAGTTTGGCCGCCAGGCAGCGGGGATTTTGCTGTCAGGTCGACTGGCCGATGCGCTGGATCTGGAGCAGGAGGATCCGGCGATGCTGGCTCGATATACTGCCCCGGCAGCCAGTGGCCGACAGGCAACAACCAGCGAAGGCCCCGAGTCGGTGCGGAAGTTCCTGCTGGCACGCAGGCTGATCGAAGCCGGCGCACGCTGTGTCAGCGTCTCAATCAGTGATTTTGATACGCATTCGGACAACTTTCCCCGGATGCGGAACCTGCTGCCGATCGTGGACTTTGGGCTGACTGCTTTGATTACGGACCTTGAAGAACGTGGTCTGCTGGATCAGGTTGCGATCGTGGTCTGGGGAGAATTCGGGCGGACCCCGCGGATCGATCCGAAAACCGGTGGTCGGCACCACTGGCCGCAGGCCGGGCCCGCACTGCTGGCCGGAGGTGGATTGCGGACGGGGCAGGTGATTGGCAGCACGGATCGAACCGGTGACGACGTGACGTCTCGACCAGTGACGCACAAGGACATCTTTGCCACCCTGTACGGCACGCTGGGAATTGACGCCCGCACCACCACCATCAATGATCCGACCGGTCGACCGCAGTATCTGCTGGATACCGGATCGCCTCTCCGCGAACTGATCGGATAACGGCTTAGTCAGATGGCCAGTGTCCAGCACGACAGCAGTGATGACAGCAGGATGACGTACAGTCGCGATGTTGTTCCAGGACCGCTCAGGCGCGCAGCGACGGCAGCGAATACGAGAATGGCGATGGCGGACAGGGACTCTGTCAGCAGAACTCGGCCCGTGGCCTGCTGCAGGTACCGAATCATCATAAACTCCGCCATCAGAGCGATTGCCCACAGTGTCCCGGGCCCTGCTGCCCGACCGTGCTCAGTCAGCATCAGGGCAGTGGCCAGGCTGAGACTGCAGGCAAAGTAAAGTTCCCGATCCCCTGTGAACCAGGATACTGCGGCCCACGCGAGAGCGGGCAGCAGACAGGTGGCATTGGCCGAGCGGTTGTCCCGCAGCAGGATCAGCGCGGCCGGCAGAAACAGCAGCAGCCACGGCAGGATGCTGCTGTCAATTGTCAGTGCGGGCGACAGTCGCAGGATCCAGTCCATGCTGTGACCTGTGGGTCAGGGGTTGGGCTTTTTTGAAGTGCCTCGGATGCGGATTCCGCCGTCATTGGCTGGTTCAGCGGCGGTCTGCGAATCAGGGGGCGGCGTATCGTCATCAGCGACCGTTCCCTCGATTCGCAGCAGATGAGAGTCTGTGCGCAGCAGCAGTGACTGGCCGGCTGCTGACAGCGATGACAGTGTGCGACCATCCAGCAGATTTCTTGACAGCAGTTTGTAGCTGCCACCGATATTCGCCACCAGTGTCGTGCCGGACTCATTCAGCATGTACAGTTTTTGCCCGGCCAGCAGTGGCGAGGCCGAATAGTTTCCACCCACGCGTTTCTTCCAGCGGACCTTCCCCGTTGCTGCTTCGTAGCAGGTGACCACGCCATTGTCGCTGAGCGTAAACAGTGCGTCGTCGGACAGCACGGGAGACGGATTGAGGGGCACGGCATCATCCGATTTCCAGACCACGTGGGAGTCTGTCACATCACCGCTGCCAGTGGGGCGAATGGCCAGCAGCGTGGGTTCATCATACCCTGTGCACACAAAGACCAGTCCATGTCCGAACACCGGTCGCGGCACCAGCGAATACCCATTATGGCGGACTCGCCACAGCTCGGCCCCCGTTTCCGGATCGTAGGCCGCAACAAAACTGCCTCCGGGGCAAACGACCTGCTGTTTGCCTTCCACTGTGATTTCCAGAGGAGTGGCGTAGGAGTGGCGACCTTCCCGCCGAGTCAGCCATTTGATGTCCCCGGTGTCCGCATCAAGTCCTGCGACAAACTGCGGAGCAATCGGTTCCGGAATCACTCGGTCGTCATAGAAAGAGTGGTCCAGGCCATCGCAGATCAGAATCAAAGTTTTGCCGCTCAGCACTGGACTGCTGCCGGGACCGTGATGGTGATAGTACAGAAGTCGCTGTTTCCACAGCACCCTGCCGTTCTCATCCAGTGCAGCCGTGCCGTGTGATCCGAAGTGCACATAGCAGCGACCGTCAGCCAGTACAGGCGTCGGGGATGCATGACTGTTCTTCCAGTGAATGGCCCACAGCTTGTCGTGCTCAAACACGGGCACTTCCAGCAGGGGCTGACCGCTGGAAAGATCCAGTTTCAGCACCAGCAGGCGTCCTTCGTCCGGCAGTGCTGTCGTCAGCCAGATCCGGTTATCCCGGACCACAGGGGACGAGTAGCCCAGGCCTTTGATCGGAGTTTTCCAGAGAATGTTTCGCCGATCGGACCAGGTCACCGGAAGTTGGGATGATGCCGCGATTCCCTGCCCCGTGGCTCCCCGAAACTGCGGCCAGTCTGTCACAGGCTCATCCGCCAGCAGCAGGGCACACGTGAACGCCACCAGCAGGTTCATTTCAGGACTCCTTTGGGACAGACTGCCCGGGGACACACCACACGTCAGCCGGTGGACACCGTGCCCGCGGCCGCCAGGCTTTCGGCCGTGGGTACCTCACCTCGCTCGGCGGCCGTGACAGCATCCACCGAGACGCCAAAGATCCGAGCAT
>SXXK01000265.1 GCA_005791255.1 Planctomyces sp. | reverse complement strand
TGTCATCTGAGATTTTTGGAGTGATCAGCATGCACCCGAGGTGGCTGGCCAGTTTCGACGCAGCACCTGGTGTTACGGCGATGCGGCAGGAATCTTCGTCAGTGCCGACGGCAAGGTAATCGGCGGTAACAAGGCAGACAGCTGCCAGCTTTTGCCCGTCAGCGGTGGAAGCCTCGATGTGCAGTGGAACGAAGCTGCGAGCATGCTTTGGGATATTCCCGGCCTGCAACTCTGTCAGCAGCCGCTGTTCCCGATCCGGCAGATTTTCGCTCATAAGGCTGGTCAGCAACTGGCTGCCCGGGATGGACCTGGATGATGACGCTGGCAAAGGCAGGGCTGCCGGGATCGGGGAAGTGTCAGGGAGGGCAATATGTGGGCGGGCCGTAGCCTGCTGTGGTGATTCCGGTACCAGCGCCTCGTAATCCCGTGGTTGCAGCAGTCGCTGCCAGGTGTTTTGGGCAGTCGGGTTGTCGCTTAGTGAGCAGATCAGCCCATTCATGTCACCGACCAGTGCCGTGTGCAGTATTCGATTTTGAGGATTGGTGTGCAGCAGGAGGTGTACCTGACCGTTGATGGCAGTGAGATGTGTGAAGGGGCCGAGAGATTCTTCGGTGAAGTTTGAGCGTCCGCCGAGTCCTTCCACCATCCGCTCTGTGGCTCGCCACGTGCCGCCATCGTCACCGACGACCCGGCGCCCGTTCAATTCGACGTGCCGGTCATCATAGGCGATACTGAGCAGATGGTTCTGCGGGTTGCCCTGCAGCCATTGCAGAACTGGCTGCGCATGCCGGCTGTTATCCCACGAGTAACTGGCGTCGAGAAAGACGATTCGTCTGATGTACTGTGGAATGGGGCCGGCAGCCATGCAGCGCAGCAGGAACGAGCCGCCACCGCTGTGCCCGCAAAGGATCACCTCGTCCGCCTCCGTTTGAGCTCGCAGGTACTGGACCAGACGCATGGTTGTCGCGGGCGCATCCGGGAGTTTGCTGAGCCAGGCAGGCCAGCTGCGTTCCGGGGCCTCGATTACAGACAGAGCGATGCTGACATCTGCTCGAAGCTGTCGCACGCGGCGGACCTGGGCTGCCACATGCTGAATATCAAACCTCCATGCGGCCTTGTTTTCCGGCCGGCTTCCCAGCGTCTGTTCGATCGAGTTTCCGTTGGGGGTGGCATAGATCACGAGGATCCGTGGTCGGGTGGTATCAAGCGGACACTCGGTGAACAGGCGTCGGCCATCGGGGAGAGTTCTCCACCACGTCGAGTTCTGCTGTGCGGGGGCGCTGGCGGGCATTGTGGCTGCCAGCAGCAGTATTAGTGTTAGTTTGGGTGGAATTCGCATGCGGTGAAGTTTTCGCAGTGTCCGGTAACATGACGGATCGAGGGCGGTAACCACGTTGCTGACCATAGCAGTCCTGCGGAATCCGGCAAATGGATCCGCAGGGTGGTTTCTCTGCTGAACGGCGGGTGTTCTCAGATGTTCTGATTCTCACCATCGAATTTTCCCACGAACTGTGGCGTATTGGGGCGTGCTGCTGGCCTGTAGTGGCAGGCGACAACGCTCTGTGACTGCAAAGCTGAATAAAGGAAAAGGACGATGATCTCACTGCGATGGCCATTTCTGCTGGCAGCGGCACTTGCCCTGCAGGCTGTTTGTCTGAATGCCGCGGAGAATGCTCCCGGGGTTCCAGTGCTGATTCGCTTTCAGCAGGCTCCGGGCCAGGCCGAGGCTGACCTGGTCAGTGCTCACGGTGGCACGATCACTCGTCAGTTTCGAATTGTTCCGGCGGTGGCTGCTCGTGTTCCCGCACCGGCGCTCGCCGGTCTGCAGCGGGCTGCAGGAATTGCCGCAGTTGAGCCGGACGGTCTGGTGGAAGCCCACGGCGAATACGACGTGGTGTGGGGAGTCAATCGGATCCATGCACCTGCAGTGCATTCGGGAGCGTGGTCCGGAGCGACGGCGGTTCCGCTGCGAGGAGCGGGAATTCGGGTGGCGGTGCTGGATACTGGGGTGGACTATACACATCCGGATCTGTGGGCCAACTACCGCGGCGGATACGATTTTGTGAACAACGATGCTGATCCGCGGGATGATCAGGGCCACGGCACTCACGTATCGGGTACGATTGCAGCTCTGATTGACGGTGCGGGTGTTGTGGGAGTCGCGCCGGAGGTGGATCTGTATGCTGTTAAGGTGCTCAGCTCGTCTGGCAGCGGTTCCTGGTCATCGATCATCTCGGGCCTTGACTGGTGTGTGGCGAACGGCATGCAGGTGGTGAATCTGAGTCTGGGATCGAGCACGGATCCCGGTACGACAGTCAGGGCGGCTTTCGACAACGCGTATGCAGCCGGTCTTGTGGTGGTGGCTTCTGCCGGAAACTCGGGTGCGGGAGCGGACACGGTGGGATACCCGGCCCATTACGATTCTGTGATCGCTGTGGGCTCCACAACCAGCGCCGATGCAATTTCCAGTTTTTCCAGCACCGGGCCTGCGGTGGAGGTTGCTGCACCCGGTTCTTCAATCTATTCAACTCTGAATGGCGGGGGCTGGGGAACCATGAGTGGAACGTCGATGGCATCACCGCATGCGGCGGGTGTCATGGCGCTGATCCTGGCTGCCGGGATTGAAGACGCCGACGGGAACGGACGCCGCAACGATGAGGCTCGCTGGGTACTGCAGTCGACCAGTCTGGATCTGGGAACAACCGGTCGGGACAATGTGTTCGGATTTGGCCTGATTGATGCCGATGCGGCAGTGCTGCTGGCCTGGAATCCGGGCGGGAATCCGCCGCCACCGGCTCCGGTGTTCAATGCTCCCTCGAATCTGCTGGGAACTGTGAATGGTGCGACGGCGACGCTGTCCTGGCAGGACAATTCCAACGTCGAGACGGGATTTGAACTGCAGTATGGACTGAAAGTGAAGAATACGGTTACCTGGTACACGCCGATTTCGTTGCCGGCTGATTCCACAACGGCTGCTGTGACTCCGGGAACTGGCAGTTGGCGTTTCCGTGTGCGGGCGGTCAATGGTACAGCGTTCACTGCATGGTCCAACAGTGTGGACCTGACTGTGGGCAGCAAAGGCGGGCCGAAGC
>SXXK01000264.1 GCA_005791255.1 Planctomyces sp. | reverse complement strand
TTCGTTGCGCTGCTGTCGGGCAGGCAAGCCCCGCCCCGGGCGATCGTCAGGCCAGCCCTGCTTCGGAGGCTCTGTGTTGGCGTCCCTGCTTTGGTGAGCCTTCTTTTGGCGAACCGGGCACGGAATTTCCCGGGTGTCGTGCCGTGCGTGTCCCCTCTGCCTCTCACGAATTCACGGAGACACAGAGCAGTGGACAGTTGTCCGATTTCGGTGTGGCGAGCCGCGGACGGGAGTCCGCGGGTGTTTCTTCTCGTAGCTCGGGCTTTCCAGCCCGAGATCCGCACTCCAATGTGACGTATCAGGGGTGTTTTTTCGCCACGGATGAAGCGCAGGTGAGTGGTGTGTTCTCTCCTTTCTCCTTTCTCCTTTCTCTGATCTCCTTTCTATGGCATGGACGCCATTGTCCCCCTCACCCCCGACCCCTCTCCCCCGTTTCACGGGGGCGAGGGGGGATTTGGTGTTTTTGAGGTGCAGTGGAAAAAACGCCAGGCACTCGCGGCCACTGGCTGGGTGTGAGGAGCGGCGAGAGTGGGTGACTGGGCGGATTCGAGCGTATTGCAGGTCGCATGCTTTCCGCCGGGTTGGTATGATTTGCAGTCGGGTCTGTTTTTTGTTTTTGTGTGCATCGGCGTACTTGTGATGCGATTGACGACTGCAATTTTGGTGTTGCTGGTGCTGGTCGGCGGTGGCGGTGGTACAGCCCTGTCGATGCAGGAAGCGGATTTTGTTCGCGACATTCAGCCGCTGTTGCAGGCTCATTGTCAGTCGTGTCATGACAGTTCGCAGCATTCCGGGGGGCTGGATCTGCAGGCTGGACTGGTACGTGGCGGAGAATCGGGCGCGGTGGTGGTGCCGGGGCAGCCGGGAGAGAGTCTGCTGCTGCAGGTAGTTGAGTCCGGTGTGATGCCTCCGGAGGGCGAGCCGCGGCTGTCTGCTGAGCAGACTGAACTGTTGCGGCGCTGGATTGCCGGGGGGGCACGGTTGCCGGGACCGCAGCAGTTTCCGACGGTGACTTCAGACCGCATTGAGGCATTGCTGCTGCTGCGGTGTGCGGCTTGTCACGGGGCAGCTCGTCAGGAGGGTGGTCTTGACCTGAGGACTCGCGAGAGTCTGTTGCGTGGCGGCAGATCGGGGCCGGCGGCGATTCCCGGGCAGCCGGATTCCAGTCTGATGCTGCAGAAGATTGCCGGCGGTCAGATGCCACCAGTGCGTCGTCTGGTGGAGGCGATGATTAAGCCGATTACGGACTCAGAGACTGAACTGCTGCGGCAGTGGATTGCGGCTGGCATGCCACAGTCGGCTGTGGCGGATGATCATCCGTCAGAGCTGCCGGCGGGGGCGCGAGATTTCTGGTCCTTCCAGTCGCCTCGTGCGGCAGATCCGCCGGCAGTGTCCGGTGGGGGGCGGGTGCAGACGCCGGTGGACAACTTTGTGCTGCAGCGGCTGCAGCAGGCGGGTCTGACGTTTTCTGAGCCTGCGGATCCGGCGGTGCTGGTGCGTCGCCTGTACTTTGATCTGACGGGATTGCCGCCGACATGGCAGCAGGTGCAGCAGGTGCTGCAGGATCCTGGTGCGGACAGGATTTCGCGGCTGATTGATCAATTGCTGCAGTCGCCGCAGTATGGAGTTCGCTGGGGGCAGCACTGGCTGGATGCGGCCGGCTACGCGGACTCCGAGGGGGCTCAGAATGAAGACCGCATTCGTGCGGACATGTGGCGTTACCGCGACTACGTTATTCAGGCTTTCAATGCAGACAAACCGTACGACCGTTTTCTGCATGAGCAGCTGGCGGGGGATGAGCTGGCAGATTATGGGGCTGCCCCGGAGGTGACTCAGGAGCTTTACGACAATCTGGTGGCCACAGGGTTTTTGCGAACGGCACCGGACCGTACGTTTGCCAACATCACGGCGTTTGTGCCGGACCGTCTGGAGGTGATTGCGGATGAGCTGCAGATTCTGGGTTCCGCGGTGCTGGGGCTGACCATCAATTGTGCTCGCTGTCATTCGCACAAGTTTGATCCGCTGTCACAGACGGACTATTACCGGTTGTCGGCGGTGTTTAAGGATGCGTGGGACGAGCATGACTGGCTCAAGCCGCTGGACGAGCGACTGCTGCCGCATGTGACAGCGGTGGAGCGGGCTGGATGGTTGCAGCAGAAGCAGTCACTGGAGCAGCAGATTGAGCAGCTGCAGCAGCGGCGTGAGTCGGCGGATGAGTCGGTGCGCAGGGAGCTGGACGGGCAGATTACGGCGCTGCAGAAGCAGATCCCCGCTGAGCCTCGAATTCGTGCTTTGTGGTCGCGTGGTCGTCCGTCACCGACCTGGGTGCTGCTGCGGGGGGATTATCTGAAGCCGGGTCGGCGTGTGCAGCCGGGAGTCCCGGAAGTGCTGGAGCCCGCAGGGCCGTTGCTGTCGTATCAGCCGCCGTGGCCGGGGGCTGACAAAACCGGTGCTCGTCTGGCCTTCGCTCGCTGGCTGACCAAACCGGATCATCCGTTGACGGCCAGAGTGATGGTGAATCGGATCTGGATGCATCATTTTGGACGTGGACTGGTGGAGACTCCGGGCAACTTTGGCCTTGCCGGTGCGCGGCCATCGCATCCTGAGCTGCTGGACTGGCTGGCGGTGGAGTTTGTGAAGAGTGGCTGGAGTGTGAAGGCGATGCATCGGCTGCTGTTGAATTCGGCGGTGTGGCAGCAGTCGTCGCAGATCACGGAGGCGGCGCAGAGTCTGGACCCGGAGAATCGGCTGTGGTCAAGGATGCCTCTGCGGCGGGTCGATGCGGAATCGCTGCGTGATGGATTGCTGCTGGTGTCCGGATCTTTGAGTGACAGGTTTTACGGTCCTGCGGATCCGCTGGAGGTGCGAGGTGATGGCCTGGTGACGGTGCGGTCTGAAGGGGGAGTGTGGCGTCGCAGTGTGTTCGCGCTGCATCGCAGGACGCAGATTCCCAGTCTGCTGGACAGTTTTGATTATCCGCAGATGGGGCCGAATTGTGTGCAGCGAGGCGAGTCCCTGGCTGCTCCGCAGACGCTGCAGCTGCTGAATGGCGGGCAGGTGCATGAGTTGTCGGGGCGTCTGGCTGAGCGTGTGCTGCGGGAGGCTGTGCAGGCTGAGCCTTTGCAGTCCACCGAGGAGGCTCGTGACCTGCGAATTCGCTGGCTGTACCGCATGGCGGTGCAGCGTGAGCCGGAGGCTGGCGAGCTGCACGAGCTGCGAGGCAGTCTGCAGCAACTGGTTGAGGCGTGGCGGCAGGCGGACCTGGAGGCGTCGGGGAGCGGTGCCGTGAGTGGTGTGTCGGCGGAGCTGCGGGGCTTTCAGAATCTGTGTCATGCCGTGCTGAATTCGGCGGCTTTTGTGATGGTGGACTGATGGCAGGCAGGATTGAGCAGATGGGCGGTCGGCGGGCGGTATTTTGCAGCCTGGCCGGGGGCATTTCAGCGGCAGCAGTGATGTGCCTGCTGGACGGGGAATTGCGCGGGGAGGTTGGGCACGGTGAGTTGTCTGTTGTGCCTGGTCGTCCGGGGAGGGCGACACAGCGACCGACGGCCACATCTGTGATCCATCTGTTCATGAACGGTGGTCCCAGTCAGATGGATCTGTTTGATCCGAAGCCTGAGCTGACTCGGCGGCACGGGCAGGAGCATTTTGATCGGATTGCGGGTGAAGTGGAGTTTCCGGATGCTGCGGGTGCCTTGCTGGGGAGTCCCTTTCGATTTGCGCAGCATGGTCAGAGCGGGATGTGGGTGAGTGAGCTGTTGCCGGAGCTGTCGCGGCATGCGGATGAGCTGGCGCTGCTGCGTGGCATGTACACGACGAACCTGACGCATGAACCGGCGTTGTACAAATATCACAGTGGCAGTGAGTTTACGGGACGGCCATCGCTCGGTGCGTGGATCACGTGGGGACTGGGCAGTGAGAATCAGAACCTGCCTGGCTATGTCGTGCTGGAGGATCCTCAGGGGTTACCTGTCAACGGAATCGACAACTGGACGGCCGGTTTTCTGCCGGCGTCATACCAGGGAACTCGATTTCGCGCCACGGGGGCTCCGGTGCTGAATGTCAGTCCGGACTTTCAGGAGCCGGCGAATGTGACGCAGGTTGAGCGTGAGTTGATTCGGCGGCTGGACCTGAGGCATCAGCAGCAGCGGGCTGGGCAGGCCCGTTTGGAGTCGCGAATACAGGCGTGGGAATTGGCGGCGCGGATGCAGACTTCGGCCACGGATGCGCTGGATCTGCAGCAGGAAACCGCAGCGACACTGGAGCTCTACGGGATCGGTCGCGAGCCGACGGATTCGTATGGTCGACGCTGTCTGATTGCCCGGCGACTGGTGGAACGCGGTGTGCGATTTGTGCAGTTGTTTATCAACAGTCAGATCTGGGACAATCATTCCAGCATTGGGACGGCATTGCCGGCAGCCTGCGAGCGAACGGATCGGCCGATTGCGGGGTTGTTGACGGATTTGAAGCAGCGTGGATTGCTGGGCGAGACATTGGTGGTGTGGGGCGGTGAAATGGGGCGGTTGCCAATTTCACAGCTGGCCTCTGACCGCAATCCTCGAAGTTCCGGTCGTGATCACAACAAGAATGCGATGGTGGCGTGGCTGGCGGGCGGAGGTGTGCGGGGTGGTGTGGTGCATGGTGCCACGGATGAGTTGGGTTTTGCGGCGGTGGACGGGCGGGTGGGTGTACCGGATTTCCATGCGACCATGCTGCATCTGCTGGGGCTGGGGCATGAGGATTTGTATGTGGAGCGGGCGGGTTTGAAGGAGCGTTTGACGGGGGTTGTGGAATCACGGGTGGTGAGTGAGATTCTGCGGTAGTCCCGCTGGGCTGGACGTTGCAGTTTTTCGAAGTTGTTTATTGAAAAAAACGATGTCTGTTCTGTGAGGCGTGTGTTGTGAGTGTTTTGGGGGGCGATGTTGGGTAGGTTGTTCCCAATTCCCTCGAGATTTCAATCAGTCTGCGTTGGCGGTTGTTCTTCATATGTGCGAGGCTGTTAGCAGGAGACTTTTTCCTGCTGAAAGCCTGCAGTCAAATGTATTGTGCTTACGATCCTGCATTGTCATGGGAACACAACTGCATTCGCGGTCCGCAATTTTACGGTGCGGACCCAATGGTTCCGGCTGTACCGCTGAAGCGATTTCTGGGTTTGCCGGTTTGCAGCCGATTCGGCATAGCGGCGGGCATTCTGCCCAACAGCAACTGGCTGTTGCCGTATGCTCGGCGTGGTTTTGACCTGTTGACGTGGAAGACGGTCCGCAGTGAGGCTCGTGCCTGTTATCCTCTGCCAAACTGGGTGCTGGTGGATGACGGTGGTCGTGCGGACGGACCAGTGACGGTTATGGATCGCTGGGAGGGTGATCCGCGGGAAGTCAGTTCGGCGGTGTGTTTCGGCATGCCTTCGTTTGCTCCGGTGCAGTGGCGCGCGGACATACGGTGGGCAGCCGGACAGCTGCTGGAGGGTCAGTTATTGATTGTTTCGGTGGTCGCCAGTCCGCAGCCTGGCTGGACCCTTGATCAGACAGCGGATGATTATGCATTGTGTGCGGGCTGGGCTGTCGAGTCGGGTGCTCAGGTGATTGAAGCGAATCTGTCGTGTCCGAACGTGTGTTCGGCGGAGGGTTCCTTGTATTGCGACGTGCTGTCCAGCGTGCGGGTGGTGGAGCGGATTCGGGCTGCGATTGGTGATGTTCCGTTGTTGCTGAAATTGGGTGTATTTCCGTCGGACGAGCGGATGTCTGAGTTTCTGCGGTCGGTGAATGGGATCGCGAATGGCGTGACACTGGTGAACTGTGTGACTCGCGAGGTTCTGCGTGGTGACGGTGTTCCGGTGTTTGGCGAGCAGTATCGGCGTGCGGGAGTCCTGGGGCGTGGCATTCATCAGGCCACGGTGTCGGTGGTGGGGCGTGTGCGTGAGCTGATATGCAGGCACGGTTTGTCATTGGAGCTGGCGGCGGTGGGTGGGGTCAGCCGCGTGAGTGATGCGGAGGCATTATTTGGGGCGGGTGCTGATGCGGTGTTGTGTGGATCGTCGCCGGCATTTCTGCCGGGGCTGGCGGTGGAGATGAAGCAGTTGCATCCGGAGTGGTGAGTTTGGCCGTGTTGAGGCTTTGCGGACTCGCGGGAAAACTGTGGCTCGGGCTTTCCCCGAGATTTGTGCGGCAAAGGCAGGGCGTTTTGAGCGCGGGAGTGTGTGGTCTCCGGGAGCACTGAAGCTTTTATCCTCGGTTAGTTTTCAGTCTTCAGTTTTCAGTTTGGTGGGCCTTTGCGGCTTTGCGTCTTCGCGAGAGGGTTTGTGCTGCTGAGTGCTGGCCGGGGGCAGTGTGGTGGTGTG
>SXXK01000263.1 GCA_005791255.1 Planctomyces sp. | reverse complement strand
GCCCTGCCGGCTTCAGGCAAGCCTGTTATTCACCGAATTCGCAGCAGCACACTTTCGCCGTCACGCCCCGGAGTATGCCATGAGGCGATGCGTTCAATACGTCGCCCTTTTGCCGTTCCGGATCGCTGGGCCTCGGCGAGCTCTTCCTGCCAGCGAGGGCCCTTGATCAACAACACTTCGGCCCCGGCCAGCCAGAGTGGCTGAAACCACGGCAACAGGCGATCAATTGCACCGACGGCCCGAGCAGTCACCAGCTGAAACCGCTGTCGCTGCAGCACGTCCTGGACTCGCTGTCCAAGCACCTGCACAGGAAGTCCCAGACTGCTGACGATGTCCTGCAGCGCGGAGGCTTTCTTGCCCACCGAATCACAGACGGCCACTGTCAGGTCCGGACGCAGAATGGCGACAATCAGACCTGGAACACCCCCTCCCGAGCCCACATCCAGAACTTTCGCACCCTGAGGCAGATGCGCCGCCAGTCGCAGACTGTCCAGCAGGTCCCTTGTCACAAACAGTTCCGGCTGGTCGTGGCGAGTGAGGTTGAGACGCTGATTCCAGAATTGCAGGCGCTGCAGGTAGGCGGCCAGCACCACCGCCTGTTCCGGCGTTATCTGCAAACCATACTGCCGCGAAATCTGCTCGAGCAGTTGTCCGGTTACGGGCACAGGATCAGTGGCAGGGACGATGTCCTGCATTGGTTCAGGCGAGTCCAAAGGCGACATCCAGTTCCGCGGAGATGCGCTTCAGTTCGGCAGCATCACCGCCGCCAACTTCAGCCGCCACCCAGCCATAAAATTGAATTTCCAGCAGAGCCTTCCGCACGTCGGCATAGTCAATGTCACCCTCGGAAATTCGAGTGAACTTGCTGTCTTTGCGAGAAAACCCTTTGATGTCCAGTTTCATCACGCGGCGACCCAGAGTTCGAATCCAGTCACCCATACTGCCGTACTTCCAGTGATTCCCAATGTCGAACTGCATTCCCACCCACGGCGAATTCAGCTGGTCGACGTAGCGGACGTACTTTTCGGCAGTCTGAGTGTGATCACCCTCATGATTGTACAGGAAATGATTCCAGACGTTCTCAATGACGATCTGAACTCCGTAGCGAGCGGCCACGGGAACAGCCTTTGCAATGTTTTCGATCGAACGATTCCAGATTTCGTCCTCAGCGCCGTCCTTGCCATGTCCCACCACCAGCAGGACCGAATGACCGCCAACAGCGTGAGTGTCTCTGATCGCGGTTGTGAGCGATTCGAGCGCCTTTGCCCGCACTGCAGGATCCGCGTCAGTGTGTCGAATCTGCCAGTGCGACGAATTCACGGTGCCGTCCACCGGCAGGCCTGTATCGGCGATGGCACGTCGAGTTTCTTCGACGTTCATCCCCGGAGCGTCCATTTCGATGCCATCAAAACCTGCATCGCGCACTGCCGCAAACTTCTCTGTCAGCGTACCTTTGACCTGCACCATCCCGATTTTCAGAGTTTTCCAGAGACGCCCCTGGAGGCCATTTTCCGGTATCACCAGTTGCGGTCGGGCCGCAGCCATTCCCGGAAGCACCACTCCGGAGCCAGCCGCAGCGGCAGACAAAGCCATAAAGGAACGGCGGGATACATCGGCAAACGACATGGCGAGCCCCTGCGGGAAGGTGGTGGAAGATTGGCAGAGTGGAAATCCACTGCGGGACCACGCAGTGTATCAGAGAAGTTCGGCAAACGGTAGTCAGCTGGTGCGGAATTCAGAGTGGTTGAAAGCAGGCTCGCTGCGCCCCGATAAAAGCGGGATCCCTGTCAATCCGCAGCCCCTGCACGGCCCGTCACTTCAGCCGGCAGCCATTCTTCTGTAGATTTCGCACCACAACGTCCTGCTCCCCCTGATCAATCCCGGCGACTGTCCGGTTTCACTGCGAGTATCTGTCATGGACCTGCTGCGCATACTGACTCAGACACCTTCCGTCCCCGGTCGTGAAACCCGTATTCGCACCGTGATCCAGGACTACATCGTGCGGCATCAGTTGTTTGATGAAATCACGATCGATGCCATGGGATCGCTGGTCGGTGTCCGCAAACCCCGACCGGCTGACGGCCAGGCTGTCGAGCGGCCGCTGAAGGTCATGCTGGCTGCGCACATGGATCAGATCGGGTTCTTGGTTCGGCACATCGATGATCAGGGGTATCTGCGAGTCAATCCGGCAGGCGGCTTTGATGCTCGTAATCTGTTTGCACGTGGTGTGCGAGTCTGCACGACGACCGGGGACATTCCCGGCATCATGAATGCCTCCGGCAAACCCATTCATATTTCATCTGAAGCCGACCGAAAAAAAATTCCTGAGGTGACGGAATTCTTCGTCGACTGTGGCCTGACTGCGGACGAAGCGAGGTCTCGGATTCGTATCGGCGACATGGTCGTCCTGGACGGGCCATTCCATCAGGTGGGCAACACCGTGGTGTCGCAGTGTCTGGATAATCGTGTTGGCTGCTGGGCGCAGATTCAGGCCATTCAGCAATTGCGGCATCATCGCTGTGAGATTCATGCTGTCTGGACGGTTCAGGAAGAAGTCGGCATGCGGGGCGCCATTCCGGCCGCATACAGCGTGGACCCCGACATCGGTGTGGCCTGTGATACCACTCTGTGCTGTCAGACTCCCGGCGTGCCTGATGAAGACCGCATCTCAGTTTTCGGCGACGGAGTTTGTCTGCACGTGATGGACAATTCCATGATTTCTGATATTGGGCTTGTGGAGCAGTTTGAGCAGGTTGCGGCAGCGCGCGGGATCCGCTGCCAGCGGGCGATTCTGCCTCGCGGTGGACAGGATGGCGCAGCGGTTCAGCGAACTCGGCGCGGTGTTCGCACAATCTGTCTTGCCTGCCCGATCAAGTACATCCATACGGTCACGGAAATGGCCCATCTCAGCGACCTGCACTCGTATCAGGCGTTGCTGACAGCCTGGCTGGAATCCCTGAACTGAAAGAATTCCCTTGAGTCGAAATGCGGTCAACCGCAACAAACGCAGTCCGGGTGCAGACTTTGCCGGCAGCCATCAGCGCAGTTGGCTGTGGGGGCGTCACGCTGTGCTGGAAACGCTGACGGCGGCTCGCTGGCCTGTCCTCGAACTGTGGGCATCCAGCGAACTGCCGCCACCTGATCAGCAGAGGGTGGCTGAGCTGGCGGCGCGGCAGGGATTGCGTCTGCAGGTGGTCCCTTCCGCACGTCTGCAGCAGCTGTGTCATCAGCCCGATCACCAGGGTTTACTGGCGCGCATGGGCCAGTTTCCGTACGCTGATCAGGCAGCCCTGCTGACTGCTGCTCGTAAGGTCACTGCCAGCGGCAGCCCAGGCCTGTTTGTCCTGTGTGATCGTCTGCAGGATCCGCACAACTTCGGAGCTGTTCTGCGGTGCTGCGATGCGGTGGCTGCGGATGGAATTATCGTGGGACTGACCGGTCAGACTCCGGTGACTTCGCACGTGGCCCGAGCATCCTCAGGAGCCGTAAATCATCTGCAGTTGTTTCAGATTACGTCGCTGGCGGATGGTCTGCAATCACTGCGGCAGCAGGGTTTCAGGGCTGTGGCCGCCACCGAGAAGGCTGAGGGAAGCCTGTGGCAGACTGATCTGACTGGTCCGGTTGTGCTGATCATTGGTTCGGAGGCCACGGGGATTTCACCGCAGTTGCTGCAGCATTGTGATCTGCAGGTTGGCATCCCGATGCTGGGCAAAGTCGGATCTCTGAATGCCGCCGTGGCTGCGGGGATTCTGCTGTATGAGTGTCGTCGCCGGAATCAGAAGGGAGCGTCAGAATGAGCGAGCTGCCGGTGATTTCGGTGACCGAACTGGTCACTGCCATGAAGGAAGTGATTGAGACGGCGTTGCCGCCCTGCATCGTGGAGGCTGAGCTTTCGAACTGCAAACGCAGTTCTGCCGGCCACTGGTACCTGACGCTGAAGGATGCGGGGGCCGAGATTTCAGCCACAATGTGGCGCAGTACGGCGGATCGTCTGAAATTTCAGCCGCAGGACGGAATGCAGGTGCTGGCGACGGGTTCGCTGCAGGTGTACATCGCGCGCGGAACCTGTCAGTTCATCATCAATCGCCTGCTGCCGCAGGGTGTGGGCGAGCTGGAACTGGCGTTTCGGCAGTTGCAGCAGAAGCTGGCGGCCGAAGGACTGTTTGATCCCGGTCGGCGCCGGCCGATTCCGACGATTCCCACCCGGATTGCTCTGATCACCAGTCCTTCAGGTGCCGCTGTGCGGGATATGATCCAGGTCATTACTCGCCGCTGGCCGCCGGCGGACCTGGTGATCGTCCCCGTGAGGGTTCAGGGGGAGGGGGCTGTGAATGATCTGGTGCAGGCATTAAGTGCGGTGCATCGGATTCCTGGGGTGGACGTGGCGATTGTGGGGCGAGGTGGCGGCAGCCTCGAGGACTTGTGGAGCTTTAACACGGAAGCAGTGGCTCGCGCGATCGCTGCGTGCCGAGTTCCGGTGATCAGTGCTGTCGGTCATGAGACGGATGTGTCGATTGCAGACCTGGTGGCGGATCGTCGGGCGCTGACACCCAGTGAGGCGGGCGAACTGGTTGTGCCGTCGGCCGAGGAGCTGCGAGAGCAATTGCGTCAGTCGGCTGAGCGGATGCGGACCAGCATGTTGTCCCGAGTCGACAATTTCCGTTTGCGTCTGGCGGCTCTGGAGGCGCGTTCGGTCCTGCAGAGGCCGGAAAATCTGATTGGTCAGCGGCGTCAGGACTGTGATATTCTGGGGGATCGCCTGCTGAGATCGATGGGCCTGATGGTTGAGCGTCAGCAGCGGAACCTGGCAGCCGTAGCGGCCTCACTGCACGCACTGAGTCCCTTGAAGGTGCTGTTGAGGGGATATTCGCTGACCCGGACGGAAACCGGCGCCGTGGTCCGGTCCGCCAGTCAGGTTCAGTCCGGCGACATCCTGATTACTCGTCTGCACGAAGGACAGTTACGCAGTCGTGTGGAAGTGTAAATTTTCGGTGACGCTGGAACTTTGTCACGACCACAACAATTTCAGCGGCACCCGGACAATCGCGATTGTTCAGTTTCAGCCTCCGGAGCCTGCCGCGGTCATTCAAAGCGAATTCCCTGGGCCAGAGGCAGGGTGGTGCCGTAGTTGATGGTGTTGGTGGCTCGCCGCATGTAGTGTTTCCACGCATCTG
>SXXK01000262.1 GCA_005791255.1 Planctomyces sp. | reverse complement strand
ATACAACTCCCACACACAACACTTCGTTCAGGATCATTGTACAAACGCTGCCTTAAGCCCCGATGAAGACACACATCCTGCCGCAATTTCCGCTTACCACACTGCGCCAGCAGGGTCGGAGTTGCAACTCCGGGCATTTTCGTGGAAAACGCCTGAGTCTGCCGCCGGATGACCGGATCCGAAGATCACACTGGAGCTTCCCGTGAAAACAATCACCCCGTTGACACTGCTGGCCCTCCTGATCCCATACTGCTGCAGTGCCGCAGAAATCACCCCCCTGGGAGTTGCCGGAAATGCGGCGGTCGACATTACACCCACAGAACCAGTTCGACTGAATGGATTCGGAGGTCGGCGTCTGGAGTCCGCAGGCATTCGACAAAGACTTTTCGCCCGCGCTCTCGCCTTCGGTGACGCACCCGAAAACACAACCATCATCCTGACTGTCGACACACTCGGAATTCCCGACGACCTCGCCGAACGCGTCTGGCAGAAAATCCACAGGCAGATCGGAATCAAACGCGAAAATCTCGCACTGTGCGCAACCCACACACACAGTGGCCCGATGATTGTCGGCTGTGCGAACACCCTGTTCGGAACTGCCATACCGGATGACCAGTGGTCCCGAATCGTCTCCTACACCGCATTCCTTGAGGAACGACTTGTCGCAGCTGCAATCAACGCGTTTCACAGTCAGCGCCCCGCTCGGCTGTCGTGGGGCACTGGCTCAACTGGCTTCGCTGAAAATCGCAGGACACCCCGTGGACCAACAGATCACCGCCTCCCGATTCTCGCCGTCCACTCACCGGATGGAATACTGCAGGCCGTACTGATCTCTTATGCCTGCCACTGCGTGACACTCAGCGACAATCTCATCAGCGGCGACTGGGCTGGCTATGCGGCAGAACACCTGCAGAGAATGTATCCATCCTGCCAGCCACTGATCGCTATTGGCTGCGGAGCAGACTCCAACCCTCGCGGTGGTGTGCTTGGCGATCGCGCCGATGTCGCCGACAGTCTGGGCCTCGAACTGGCTCAGGCCGTTCACACGACACTTCAGAAAGGGCTGCAGCCGCTTCCCGCCACGTGCACTGCAGGACTCCGCCGAGTTACGCTGCCACTCGCGCCGTTGCCTGACAGAGGCGAATGGGAAAAAAGGGCCACTGCTGACAATGCCATCGGTTATCACGCTCGGGTGCAGCTGCAGAGACTCGATGCCGGAAAAACACTCACCTCAGAAATCCCCGTCCCGATCCAGACTCTTCGCTTCAATGAGCAGTTTGCCATGGTTTTCCTGCCCGGAGAAGTCGTTGCCGATTACTCACTGCGGCTGAGCCGGGAGTTGCCGAACACCAACCTTTGGATTGCAGCCTACAGCAATGCCTGCCCCGGCTACGTCCCTTCCGAACGCGTGCTGCAGGAAGGTGGATATGAAGGTGGTGGAGCCATGGTTTACTACGATATCCCCGGCCCATGGGCGCCCGGGCTCGAAGATGCCATCATTACAGCCACCGGAAAACTGCTCACCGGACCGTCCTTTTCACCAAACACCCAAAAACACGACGCCACACGCACCGGTGGCACCACGCCACTGGAACCAACCCAGGCACTGCAAAGCCTGCGAACAGCACCCGGACTCACGGCTGAACTGGTAGCCTCAGAACCGCTCGTGCAAAGTCCGGTAGCCCTGACATTTGGCCCTGACGGAAGCGTCTGGACCGCAGAAATGCGAGATTACCCTCAGGGCGGGCCCGGTCCCGAGTCCTCCGGCACCATCCGACGCCTGACCGACACAAATGGTGACGGTACGCTCGATCATTCACAGGTATTTTTGGACGGACTGCCATTTCCCACCGGAGTTACCGTTTGGCGGGATGGACTGCTGATCTGCGCCGCTCCCGATATTCTGCTGGCTCGTGACCAGGATCACGATGGTCGCGCCGATGAAGTCAAAAAACTCTGGTCCGGCTTTGCCACACACAACTACCAGGCACGAGTCAACAGCCTGGAATACGGACTCGATGGATGGATCTACGGAAGCTGCGGTCTGTTTGGGGGATCCATCACCTGCCAGCAGACCGGAAAGATTGTCGAACTGGGACAGCGCGACTTCCGCTGCAACCCGGATACCGGTGAACTTGAACCAGCTTCCGGATCCACACAGCAGGGACGCGTTCGCAACGACTATGGCGACTGGTTTGGCTGTGACAACACAGAACCACTCCTGCACTATCCGCTTCAGGAACACTACCTGCGCCGCAATCCCGGACTGGCTGCCGAACGAACTGTCGTCAGCCTGCTTGCTGAGCCGCAGCCGGGACGACTCTATCCCGTCTCCACTCAAACGCTCTTTGCACTCTCAGGACCACCCGGAAAAGCAACCGCTGCCTGCGGACTGGGAATATACCGAGACCGCCTCGAGGGAGACGCTGCTTTGGGATCCGCCCTGACTTGCGAACCTGTCAATAATCTTGTCTATCGACAGATCCTGACTCAGTCCGGCTCCACCTTCCGCAGCGACCGCCCGGAAGCAGAAAAACAACAGGAATATCTCGCCTCATCTGACCCGTGGTTCCGCCCCGTGCAGGCCCGTACCGGTCCCGACGGAGCCATCTGGATCGTTGACATGTACCGCTTCGTCATCGAACACCCCATCTGGATTCCGCCTGCAACGCTCGCAGAACTCGACACACGAGCTGGTGCCGATCGCGGACGAATCTACCGTATTCGACCTCAGCACTCGACTCTGCGCCCCGTACAGAATCTCTCCCGAATGCAGGGAGCTGAACTCGCAGGCTGTATGCAGACCCCCAACGGCACCGTTCGCGACCTCGTGCAGCAACTAATCCTCTGGAACGCAGACCTGAATGCCGTTCCAGTACTGCAGGAACTGCTGCAGTCACAATTGCCGGAAGTTCGCCTGCAGGCTGCTTCCACACTCGCCTGCCTCCGAAAACTCGATGAATCAACCGCCATACAACTGCTGCTGGATTCGCATCCCCAGGTTCGAAGACACGCACTCCGACTCTGTGAACAATGGCTGCCTTCCGGAAAGGAGACAGCTTCAGCTGTTGCCGCCGTACGCAACGATCACGCCGAAGTCGTTCGCATGCAACTGGCCTGCACAGCCGGAATGCTGCCAGCAAATCAGGCTGGTGAGGTCCTCGCAGATCTGCT
>SXXK01000261.1 GCA_005791255.1 Planctomyces sp. | reverse complement strand
GGGGTAACAGAGATTTATGAGTTTATTTGAGGCGGCTGAGCAGCAGAACCGGGACAGTGCGCGGCCATTGGCGGCTCGCATGCGGCCTCGTACGCTGGAAGAATTCTGCGGTCAGCAGCACATTCTTGGCGAAGGCCGGCTGCTGCGACGCATGCTGTCAGCTGACCGTATTGGTTCCATGATTTTTTATGGTCCGCCAGGTACCGGCAAGACGACTCTGGCCGAACTCATCGCCCGCCAGACTCGCCGGCGTTTCGAGCGTCTGAACGCCACGACAGCGGGTGTGAAGGAAGTGCGAGAGCTGCTGCAGGCGGCGACCGACCGCCTGTCCGTCGCAGGGACTCAGACCGTCCTGTTCATTGACGAGCTGCATCGCTTCAGCCGCAGCCAGCAGGACATTCTGTTGCCGGATGTGGAGAGCGGAGTCATTTCGCTGATTGGTGCCACCACGGCCAATCCGTTCTTCTCCCTGGTGGCTCCGCTGATCAGTCGCAGTCAGGTGTTTGAGTTTCGCGAGCTGACTCAGGAGGACCTGCGGCAGCTGCTGCTGCGGGCACTGACGGATACCACCAGGGGTCTGGGAGGTCTGGGGGTGCAGGTGGACGAGGCTGCTTTGCAGTTTCTGGCCACATTGAGTGACGGTGACGGCCGGCGGGCCCTGACAGCTCTGGAAATCGCCGTCCTTTCCGTGGCTCGCACAACCAAAGTGGTGGACTTGAGTGTTGCTGAAGAGTCGATGCAAAAGCGAGTGGTGCGATTTGATCCAGGCGGTGATGATCATTATGACGTGGCCAGCGCCTTCATCAAAAGCATTCGCGGCAGTGATCCGGATGCGGCTTTGTACTGGCTGGCGCGGATGCTGGAGTCCGGCGAGGATCCTCGGTTTGTCGCGCGTCGTCTGGTGATTGCGGCATCTGAAGACATCGGCAATGCCGATCCGCAGGGTTTGCCTTTGGCGATGGCCGCATTTCAGGCGACAGAAACAATCGGCATGCCGGAATGTCGCATCAACCTGGCTCAGGCCACCACCTATCTCGCCTGTGCTCCAAAGTCCAACGCGGCTTATGTGGGCATCGATCGTGCTTTAAGTGATGTGCGTCAACAGTCTGTGCTGCCGGTGCCGATGCATCTGCGTGACGGTCATTATGCGGGTGCTGAGAGACTGGGGCACGGAGTCGGTTATCAGTATCCGCACGACACAGCGACTGGCTGGCTGCCGCAGGACTATCTGGGTGTTGAAAAGGTGTATTACGAGCCTGTGGATCGTGGTCGTGAATCGCATTTTCGCCGCAAGCTGGACGATCTGCGTCGCCTGCGACGGGGTGAGTCACCGGTGTCAGGTGAGGGCGGTGGTGGTGCTGGTGAGGGAGTCTCGGGATGAGTGTTTCGCGGGATTCTGCGGGCGGTCGTCTGCATCCGCCGCTGCTGCCTGTGCTGCCGTGGAGTCTGGCGGTGGTGCTGCTGCTGTCGCTGCTGTTTGTGCTGCTGAATTTTGAGACGATGGATACCAGTGACAGTCTGGATCGCTGGCTCATCCGCTGGACTCGCGCGACAGGCAATCCGGACCGTCTGGCGGGTCCGCCGCTGCTGCAGGAATCACTGCGGGACTTTACGGCGCTGGGTGGCTATGCGGTGCTGATTCTGGTGAGTGTGCTGTTTGCCGGTTTTGCCTGGGCGGAGCTGAGTCGGGGCGTGTGCTGGTTTTTTTCGGGCACGGTCTGGGGCGGTTATTTTCTGGCGGTGGCGGTGAAAGTGCTGGTGCAGCGGGAGCGTCCGGATGTGGTGCCGTATCTGTCTTTGGCGCGGGGGGCCACAAGTTTTCCCAGTGCTCATGCGATGATGTCGGTGATTGTGTATGGGTCGATCGGGCTGCTGCTGTCAGCGCGCGTACGGGATCGGCATCTGCAGCGACTGTTTACGATTTTTCCGCTGCTGCTGAGTGGTCTGGTGGGGATCAGTCGTGTGTTTATGGGCGTGCATTATCCGACGGATGTGCTGGCCGGGTGGGCTTTGGGTTTGCTGTGGACGTGGGCGGCGTTTCGCCTGCGGGAACGTGTGATGGCGGGTTGACCGGAAAGGGCGGGCCAATGGCAGGCAAAGTCGTGGTGATTCGGTGCTGGTGGGTCTGTCTGGCAGTTGTGTGGAGTCTGGCGAGTGTCGGACCGGCGGGCGGAGTGGTGTGTGGTGATGATTTGCAGCCGATTCCGGACCGTCTGGTGGTGCTGACGTTCGATGATTCGGCGAAGTCGCATTTCACGGTGGCTCGACCGCTGCTGAAGGAGTATGGGTTTGGGGCGACATTTTTTATCACGGAGGGCTTTGATTTTCGGGAGAACAAGCGGGACTACATGACGTGGGACGAGATACGTCAGCTGCATGAGGACGGCTTTGAGATTGGCAATCACACGCGGGATCATCTGGGGATTACGGATCAGACGGTGGGTCAGCTGGAGGAGCAGCTGGCGGGGATTGAGAGTCGTTGCCGGGAGCACGGCATTCCGGCTCCGGTGACGCTGGCGTGGCCTGGCAACGCGTGGACTCCGAAGGCATTTGATGTGCTGCGGCGGCACGGCATTGTGCTGGCGCGTCGTGGTGGTTCGCCTGAATTTCCGTATGACGGCGGGCGTGGTGTGGCGTATGAGCCGGGCGGGGATCATCCGCTGCTGCTGCCATCCGCCGGGGATGCGCGGCCGAAATGGACGGTGGACAATCTGATCCAGGCGGCTCGTCAGGCCCAGGGTGGCCGGGTGGCGATTCTGCAGTTTCATGGAGTCCCCGACACGGCTCATGAGTGGGTCAGCAGTTCGCAGCAGAATTTTGAGGCGTATTTGCGGTATTTGAAGGTGGAGCAGTATCGGGTGATAGCGCTGCGTGATTTGCGGAAGTATGTGAGGACGGAGGAGTGGCCGGCGGATCCGACGGCGATTATGAAGAAGCGGACTGGTGGGTGAGGTGGGGGCAGGGGGGGCCACGGATCAGGGGTGTTTCATTGGCCACGGATGAACACGGATTTTCACGGATGAAACGCAGGGGG
>SXXK01000260.1 GCA_005791255.1 Planctomyces sp. | reverse complement strand
GATTTCTGCACCGCTGGGGCCGATGTTCACGTTTGCGATGCCGCAGTCACTGCCGGATGCCGACAGAAACAATTCAGCTTCCCGCAAATCGTTGGTGAACAGACAGGACGACAGGCCCTGACTGACACAGTTGTTCAGTTGAATGGCTTCATCAAGCGTGCGGTATTTCAGAGCAAACAGCAGAGGGGCAAACGTTTCCTCGTACATAATGTCGCAGTGGTGTGGCATTTCAGCGATGGCCGGACGGACATAGCAGCCGCCGGCGGGAACGGTATTTTGCACGAGTTCTCCGCCACTCAGAACGGCTCCGCAGCGTTCTGCTTCCGTGATGGCTGCCCGCATGCGTGCCAGGGCCATTGCGGAGATCAGCGGTCCCATCAGGATCCCGGGCTGCAGCGGATTCCCGACCGGCAGCGAAGCGGAGGCGGCCTTCAGTCGCGGCATCAGTTGCGAAAACACCGATTCATGAATGAGCAGGCGTCGCAGTGAAGTGCAGCGCTGTCCACAGGTGCCAAAAGCCGAAAAGACGATCGCGCGAACAGCCAGTTCCAGATCGGCAGTGGGTGCGACAATACAGGCGTTATTGCCACCCAGTTCGAGCAGGCTGCGGCCCAGCCGATGAGCCACGAGTTTGGCGACGCTGCGGCCCATGGTCGTGCTGCCCGTGGCCGAGACCAGTGGAATGCGGCGGTCGCGAGCGAGGACATCACCGGCATCGGCAGTTCCCACCACCACGGTGCTGACAGCCTCCGGGACTGCCGGCATCTGCCGGGCTGCCTGCTGCAGCAGGACGTGGCAGGCGATGGCTGTCAGTGGGGTGTATTCCGACGGTTTCCAGATCAGCGTGTCGCCGCAGACAAGTGCCAGCGCGGCGTTCCATGCCCACACCGCTGCGGGAAAGTTGAACGCGGAAATCACAGCCACTGGTCCCAGCGGATGCCACTGTTCCTGCATCCGATGCTGTGGTCGCTCAGAAGCAATGATCAGACCATGCAACTGACGGCTGAGCCCGACAGCGAAGTCACAGATGTCGATCATTTCCTGCACTTCGCCAACCGATTCCGCCAGAATCTTGCCGCATTCCAGAGTGATCAGTTGTGCGAGTTCCTGCTGGTGACTTCGCAGCAGCAAAGCAAACCGCCGCAGCAGTTCCCCCCGCACCGGCGCCGGAACCAGTTTCCACCTGTGGAATGCCGACAGTGCGGCAGCGATGGCTGAATCCGCATCGGTTGCCGTGGCCGCCGGGAATTGTGCCAGTGTCTTACCGTCGATCGGTGAACGCACCGTCAAAACCGGGCCGTGTCCCGGTTGTCCGATCGCCCCGGGCCACACAGCGTGTGGTGCGGCCTGCAGATCCGAAAGAAAGCCGGGCAGAGCGGACATGTGTGAAATCTCCGAGGCAGAGTGAAGTGCCGTTTCGAGGAATTCTACCAGTGTGCAGCGCGGGTGCCAGCAATATCTTTTTAAGAGGGTATTGCTGCTGCCGGGCAGACTTGCTGACAAATTCGAAGCGTTCTCCCCAAAAATCACTGCCCCTGCGGGCGGGATTCGCGGTATAACGCAGTTGTATTCAGACAGGTGAGCATGTCCGGCGGATCCGGAGAGTCTTATGGTGTCAGTTCGACTGCATTCTTCTGTGTGCTCGATTGCCCGGCGTGGCCTGTTGCGGATTGGCACAGGTGCCGTGGCCAGTGTCGGTGGTAAGGTTGCTGTTTCAGCTGAGGACCAGTCCGGTCAGCCGTTGTTGCCGCAGGCGGATCACTGCATCGTGCTGTTCCTGAACGGCGGCCCCAGTCATCTGGACATGTGGGACATGAAGCCTGAAGCGCCGCTTGAGATTCGGGGTGAATTTTCGCCGATATCCAGTTCCATACCGGGTATTCCGCTCAGTGAGCATCTGCCGTTGCTGGCGCGGCAGCTGCATCGTGCGGCACTGATTCGTTCGATGCATCACAGCGTGAACAATTCGCATGCGGCGGCGGTGTATGCGGCGCTGACCGGGCACGATCGTGGCGAACAGGGTGGTGGTGCCAGACCGACCGACAATCCGTCGCCAGGTTCTGTGGTGGCGAAACTGCGTCCGGCGAAAAACCAGACTCTGCCGTATATCAGTTTGCCCTACAAAACGAAGGAGGGGGCTGGTGGACCGCTGCAGCCTGGATTTCTGGCGGGATTTATGGGGCCGACATTTGATCCGTTCTGGGTGCTGAACAATCCGGACGCGGCCGATTTTCATGTGGACAATCTGGCGTTGCCGCAGTCGGTGAATCAGCAGCGGATGACGGATCGAACGCAGTTACTGGCGGGGCTGGGGCGTGGTCTGCGGTCGAACGAACCATCGCTGACAGCGATTGACGACTTTCAGCAGCGGGCGTTTGAGCTGCTGACGGGTGATGCAGCGCAGCGAGCGTTCAATTTGAACCTGGAAAGTCCGGAAATGCGGGCTCGTTACGGCCGAAACATTTACGGTCAGAGTACATTGCTGGCGCGTCGACTGGTGGAAGCCGGGACGAGGTTTGTGACCCTTTCGTGGGCTCCTGATGCCAACGCCACGTGGGATACGCATGGTGACAATTTCAACAAGCTCAGGAAGACTTTGCTGCCGCAGTTTGACGCGGCCTGCAGCAGCCTGCTGCAGGATCTGGACGAGCGGGGTCTGTTGCAGCGAACGCTGGTATGTGTACTGGGAGATTTCGGCAGGACTCCGCGGATCAACGCCAATGCGGGCCGGGACCATTGGAACAGTTGTTACACGGTGATGCTGGCGGGTGCGGGAATTCGGCCGGGAACGATTTTTGGGGCCAGCGACCGGACGGGATCCGTGCCTGTGGAATCTCCGGTCAGTCCTGGCGACGTGATTGCGACGATTTATCGCCTGCTGGGCATCCGCTCGACGACTCAGATTTACGATTCGCTGGGCCGGCCGCACGAGGTGGTGCCGCAGGGACGCGTGTTGTCAGAGATTCTGGGGTGAGCCGCGAGATTGCGCCCTGATGGCATTGAGTGATCCTGCTGGATGGTCGCCCCTGTTTCAGAAAAGCAGCATTTGATGCTTTTTGCGGGGATTGGATGCATGGGAAGGCGGGCCTGTTGCTCGGGACCTGCCGAATTTTCCGCCTGATAACATGAGGTAAACTATTTCCCCCTGGTAAGTTTATGACACACCATTGCAAGTGATTAGTGACATGCATTTATTAGTATGTCATCAGAAAACTTGCCCGCGAATCAGTTTCACTTCAGGATTGTCGCTGCCATGTTGTCCAGATTTT
>SXXK01000259.1 GCA_005791255.1 Planctomyces sp. | reverse complement strand
GGGTGCTGACAGCAGTTTATGGGAAGGCGGCGGACTATGTGTGGGCGGGCTGAGCAGTCGTTGCGGGGATTATTGCGGGGTGTCGGATTTTATGCTGCTGTGCTGGCGTTGGTGCTGATTGCGGGCAACGGTCGGCTGCTGGCTGCGGAGCAGTTTTTGGCGGGTGCGGCTGAGGCCGATGTGACTCCGCAGGAGCCTGTTCCGATGTGGGGCTATGGTTCGCGGCATGCGGCACTGTCGCAGGGAGTGCAGGAGCCTTTGCAGGCGAATGTGGTGGTGGTGCAGGCGGGGCAGGATCGTCTGGCGATTGTGGGGCTGGATCTGGGGCGGTCGCCTTCCGAGGAGTCTTTGCAGCGGATTCGGACTCGGCTGCAGGAGCAGCACGGGATTGCGCATTCCTTTCTTGCCGGCTCGCATACTCATCACGGACCGGTGCTGGAACTGAGTGACCGTGAGAATCGTGGTCGCGGCCGGTTTGATGCGGTGCTGCGTTATTATCAGCACCTTGAGGACGCAATTGTGGATGCTGCTGGACGAGCGGTGTCTGAGCTGCGTCCGGCGAAGCTGGCGGCTGGTGGAGCCGAGCTGGAGAATTTCAACCGCAACCGGCATTCGAAGCAGCAGCCGGCTCCTCTGGATGCAAGGCTGAATCTGCTGCGACTGGATGATGCAGAGACGGGCAGGCCGATTGCGGTGGTGGTGAATTTTGCAGCCCATCCCACCAGTCTGCCGCAGGAGAAGCTGGAGTTTTCCTCGGATTTTGCCGGAGCTTTGCGGGCTGAAATTGAGGCGTCGCACGGTGGGCAGGCGGTGTTCATGCAGGGGGCGGCGGGCGATTTGTCCACGAATCGCGGACCGTTTGGTGACCATAACAAATACGGGGCGGCACTGGGTCGAGAGGCCGTGAAGATTCTGCAGACGCTGCAGTCTGAGGTGGTGGAGAAGCCTTCGATTCGTGTGAAGGAAGAGCGTTTTACGTTCGCATCACGGGTGGATTTCCGCAATCCGCTGGTGCAGGCGGTGTACGCGACGGCGTTCTTTCCTGAACTGGTACTGAATTTTGTGGACGAGTATGCGGACGGGATTCGTCCGCGGCTGACGGTGGCGGTGCTGAATCAGCGGATTGCTCTGGTGGGTGTGTCGGGTGAGTTTTTCTGCCAGCATGCGATTCGTCTGCGGCAGCGGTCGCGTGCCGAGCAGGTATTTTTCTTCGGGTACTGCAACGGTTATCACCAGTATTTTCCGACGATTGAGGGTACGGCCGAAGGGGGATATGGGGCCGACAACCAGGTGGCTCCGGCGGAAGTTGGTGCGGGTGAACGGATGATGGACAGGGCTCTGCAGTGGATCTTTGAGCTGCAGGGGACTCGATTCTGATTCGAATGAAGGATGGCAACAGTGCGACAATTGCTGTGCGTGGTGGTGGCAGGGCTGTTTTCGCTGAGTGCGGACGCGGTGCAGGCGGACGACCCGATCCGTGTTCTGATCTGGGACGAACAGCAGCCTGAGCAGAAGCAGGCGTATGGAGATCGTTTTCTGGGTGAGACGATTGCTGAGGCTTTGCGTTTGCGGCCGGGGCTGCAGGTTCGCAGTGCCAGTCTGCGTGATCCTCAGCAGGGGCTGTCAGCAGAGCAGCTGGACCAGACCGATGTGCTGGTTGTGTGGAGTCATATTCGGGTGCGGGAGCAGGACGACGTGTTGATTGAGGGTGTGGTGCAGCGGGTGCAGTCCGGGAAGCTGGGGCTGGTGGCGATTCATTCGGCGCACTGGCACAAGGCATTTGTGCGACTGATGCAGGAGCGGGCGAAGAGCGATGCGATGGCAGGGCTGTCGGAAGCGGAGCGGCAGTCTGTGGTATGGGAGTATGTGAATGAGTCGCCGTATGGCCGGGCGGTGAAAGAGGGCGACCGCAGAACGCCGTTTGTTGAACGCGGGGCAGGCAATATCCGGAAGCTGACACTGCCGCAGTGTGTATTTCCGGCCTGGCGTCCGGACGGTGCGGCGTCCCATGTGACGACGAAGCTGCCGGAGCATCCGATTGCGGCCGGGTTGCCAAAGACCTGGGATATTCCGCACACCGAGATGTACGGTGAGCCGTTTCATGTGCCGGAGCCGGATGAAGTGGTGTTTGAGGAGCGGTGGGATCGGGGCGAGTATTTTCGGAGTGGGTGTGTGTGGCGTATCGGGGCTGGCCGGGTGTTTTATTTCCGACCAGGTCATGAGCTGTTTCCGATCTTCCTGCAGAAGGAGCCGTTGCAGGTGATTGAGAATGCTGTGCGCTGGCTGGGTCGGGACTGAGAACGTCTGGCGGTGCTTTCAGGTTGTGTCATTTTTTCGGCGGTAGAGTTTTGCAGTGGTTTGCAGTTCTTCGCGGACCATGCGGACCAGCAGACTGGGTTTCAGCACTCGGGCCTGCGATCCAAAGCTCAGCACCCAGCTTTTGATTTCGTACAGACTGCGCAGGTTGAGTGACATGACGGTACGACCGTCGGGTTTACTGGTGAACTTTTGGTTGGGGTGCCAGCGGGATTCGCGAACGGTTTCGGCGGCAGTGCCGAAGAATTCGATTTCAATGTGGTAGCTGCGATTTTCCGGACTGAAGACTCCGAAGCTGCCTTCCAGCCACGCCTGGACACTGAAGCTGTCGGGGATCTGAAATTTTTTGTGCAGGATCTGCAGAGATTCGATGCGATCAACCTTGAAGTGGCGAACATCCTGAGCGTATTCGCTCCACGCGATGATATACAGTGATCCGTGGTGAGCAGCCAGGCTCCATGGTTGAATTCGATACTGACCGGCTTCAGATTCACCGGGTTTGCGGTAGTCCATCATCAGTGTGCGGCGCTGCTGAACGGCCTGCAGCAGGAGATCGATGAGTTCTGCGCGGGCTGAGTAATCGCTGGTACCCGGTGTGCTGAGATAGAAGACTTCGGCCAGTTGTGCCTGGAACAGGGCGGCACCGGAGAACAGCTGGGATTCCAGCCGCTGGAATACGGCATGAATGCCTTCGAAGAACGGCGTTCCGGCAAAGGGTTCCAGCAGTCTGCGTCCCATGTAGAGTGAGAGCAGTTCGAACAGGCTGAATTTAAGATTTTGGACTTCCGGTGCGATGTGCCAGTATTTGCGGTTGTGTTCGCCGCTGTGTTCCTGCAGTGGCAGGCCGATCTTTCTGAGCAGCAGCAGATCGCGACGGCAGGTGCGTTCGGTGTAGCCTTCGACCTCTGCCAGTTCGGCGAGGGACAGGCCGAGTGGTGTCTGCGACAGTCGGAAGATCAGTCGCAGCAGTCGTCGGAGTCGTGGGGAATCGTGATGTGACACGCCGTGGGGCTCCTGAGCAGGAATGTGAACAGAGCATTGCTGAGGTGACGCCGGAGTGTACCGAGGGTGGTCGGACAGCCTTTTGTCCGACCACTCGAAAAAACCGCGCAGAATTTTGGGATTTTCGGAAGCGAGACGGAGCGGAAAGGGGCGTTGTGGAGGCGGTGTGCGGATGGGTCCTGGCGGAGCATTTTGCGGCTGTGGATGCTCAGGGTAAGATGGGCTGGTGTCGTGCGTGACTGTTTGCTGCTGTTGTTTTCTGAAGGCCAACTCTGTGAACTCTGTCATTCGAAATCGAGTGCTGCTTTTGATCGGTCTGGTGTGTGGTGTGTTCTGGGGTGTCGGAGGTGTTGCTGATGAACCTCAGCGCGATGACTCGCCGCGCCCCGGCGAGCCGCAGTCGGGTGAGATGGCCGGGTATCTGCTGGTACCGCATACGAAGGTGTCACAGGACTACAACGCGGGTTTTTCGATGTATGTGGCGGCCTGGCCATTGCTGCAGCATTATCCGGGCAATCGATTTCAGACGGGATTGTTTGGCACCTGGATGTTTGCCCAGTATCCGGACGACAACCACAAGGACAAGTATTCGGATATTGAGGGTGGTTTGGGCTGGTGGCGGGACACGCGTTTCGCCACTGAAACTCCCAAGTTCATCATGGGTGGTGTGGCGCGGAATTTTGTGGAGTGGGCGAATGGACCGGGTGCAGGCAAGGGGCGTGACTGGCAGAAGCCGAGCGGGAAGTACGGTGTGGCGCAGCTGAGTCCATGGATTCTGTGGCCTCCGGACGGTTTGAATCTGAAGCAGGGCACGTGTGGTGAGCTGCTGGGTTATGGTTATTTGCCGCTGCCGCTGACGGAGCCGAAGGCGACGACCGATGGTGCTGCGGTGCCGACCGGTAATCAGTCGTGGACATTGTTTTTGAATGCGGGTAATTTTCGGGGACCGGTGGCTTTCTTTACTCCGAATTTCTGGTCGCGGGCAGGGATTGCGGATGCCGCGGTGAGTGGGATGTTTTTGGATGCGAAGCCTTCGCAGCCGAACAAGGCCGTGCAGATGGAGACTCAGTATGTCCCGGCGTGGCAGGGTGCAGACAGCAGTGGCCGTCTGTATGCTCGAGTGGCACCGACGGCATTTCCGCAGGGAGAGGATGGTTCGTCGCCGGTGGTGCATCGGATTTCGGCATACAATCGGCGGGCATTGTGGGATGGGGTGAGGGCGTGGTTTGATGGTGGTGCAGTAGCCAGTGGTCGAATTGATCCGGGTGCAGCGGCGGTGCATCAGTTTACGGGGCAGGGTGGAGCGACGTGGCAGATTTACAAGCCTCCTGTGCCGCGTGAGCAGAAGGTGCCGATTGGCTGGTCAACATTTGCCACACCGGCGGCGCTTGATGCGGAGACATTTGGTTATCGCTGGGATCCGCAGGTGACATCGAAGGCTGGCTGGGGCACTGGTCCGCTGGTGCAGTTGCCTGAGTATTACCGGATGGGTGAGGGGCGGAACGGTCGACCGCAGTGGCAGGCGGTTTCGGCAGCGGAAGTACCGGCGGAGACGGGTTTGGCGGGAGTGCAATTTGAGCGTGCGCAGCGACCGCCGACGGAGCCATATGTGACTCCGGAGGAGTCGGACAGCTGCTGGAAGGTGCCGGGTCCGAAAGCGGGGCCGTTTCAGGCCTTTCCGGGTGACGGCAGTGTCGTGACGTATTATTGGTATCGATTTGCAGACCAGCCTGCGCTGCTGAATGCGGATTTGAGTGAGTCGGAGCGTGAGGAGATTCAGCGTCGCGCGGAGCTGCTGCATCGGGAGTGGACGAAGGATCGCGAGTATCTGCCGCCGCCGGCGCGGGGCAGTCTGGCGGACATCGATCCGGCTTTGATTGTCACACCACCTGCCGGTCTGGAGATTGGCTATGTGCCGATCGTGACGCGGCAGGGAGTGGCGGAGTGATGAGAGCAATAATTGAATCGGTCATTGCTGTCAGGGTTGAGCAGCTGCGGGTACCGGTTCAAACACCAGTATGTAGTTTTCCTTCAGCAGTCCCTGAACCTCCTTGACGCGGCGAAAGCCGGCCTGGGTGATTTCGGCTTCGAAGACTTCCTGGCCGGCTCGCACGTGGTTCATGGTCCACTCAGTGCTTTCGCCCTGTACCCGGCGAAAGTCCACGACGATGACTCGACCTCCCGGCTTCATGGCCTTGCGCAAAGACGTCATGGTCTTTTGCGGGAATTCAAAGTGGTGGTATGTATCACAGATGAATGCGACGTCCACGGAATTGGGCGGCAGCCGGGTTGAGTCATCGGTGCACAGCAGGGTTTCCACGTTTCGCAGGTTGCGTTCGCGGCTGGTGACTTCAATGTGGTCGAGGAATTTTTTGGCGATGTCCACCGCGATGACGCGGCCTTCCGGACCCAGTTGAGCGGCGAACAGGCGTGTGAACAGCCCGGTACCGGCTCCGATGTCTGCCACCACGTCCGTGGGTTTCAGGCCGATGGCTTTAAGAATCTCGGTCCGCTTCGCAAAGACTTCGCGACTTTCGATTTCAAAACGCTCAGTGAACTGTTTGGGGTCCGGATCACGGAATGTTTCGTTGATCCCGGGACGCACGCTTTTTTCCTGAGCATTCAGGCTGTTGGACAGGCTGACGAAACAGACAAGCAGCAGCAGTGTTTTGTGGCTGGACAGACAGATCATGACGAGACACCTTGAAAAACAACGAAACGACGAGTTGGCATTCACCAGGCAGCGTTCTTTGCGAGGACGAACATGGCCACGAGGAGGATAGCAACTGCGAAGACCTTTTGCAGGGTGGATGCAGAGAGGTATCGGGCAGCCGTCTGTCCGGCGGTCAGTCCCGGAAGTCCGCCTGCGACAAACAGCGCGGCGGTCTGCCATTGCAGGTGCTGTCCGGCGGACAACTGCGAGATCACGCCCGAGGCACTGACGAGGGAGATGACCATCAGGGAAGTGCCCACAGCTCGTGACATGGACATGCTGCTGAAGACCATCAGCGCAGGTACGATGATGAAGCCGCCGCCCACGCCGAACATCCCGGAAAGGATCCCGGCAAGGACTCCGGTCAGCAGCAGCAGGCGGGCACAGCGACTGGTCAGGATCAGGTTGCCACACGCATCGCGCTGGCAGCGGGGTCCGTCCAGGCGATAGTCTGCGGCGGTGACAGCGTGGTCCAGAGGAATGCAGACCGCTGCCTGCCCGCTGCTGCGGCTGCTCTTGCGCCACATCACCGTGGCAATGACTGCCATCAGCAGGGCAAACAGCAGCATCAGCAGCGGATCGGGTATTTGGTGAGCCCCCCACGAGCCGAGGGGTGCGCCGAAAACTCCGGCCGCTGCGAACAGCAGACCGGTCCGCAGTTCGGCTTCTCCGCGGCGCCACTTCTGCAGAAAACCGAGCAGTCCAGTGGTTCCGACGGACACGAGGGATATCAGGACTGCCTGGCGAGTGGGGATCCCCAGCCCATAGACCAGCATCGGCACTGCAAACACAGCACCGCCTCCGCCGGTCAGGCCGAGTGAGATTCCGGTGATGAAGCCGAAGAGGATGGGCATGCGGCGACTTACTGTGAGCAGCGAAGCTGGTGCGGCAGCAGACCTGTCAGGTGGCGATTTCGCAGAATTTGGTGCCGCAGGTCAGAGTGTTTTCCGGGATGGTGGGCAGCTTTGTGGCGATCCAGGCTTTGATGCCGCCGACGAGGTCCGAAACATTGGTGCGTCCGGCCTGCAGCAGAATGCTGCAGGCGATGGCTGAGCGATAGCCGCCTTCGCAGTGCACGACCACCGGCTGATCTGTCGGAATCTGATGCAGTCGTTCGCGCAGATGAGTCAGCGGCACATTGCTGCTGCCCTGCAGATGGACGATCGCGTACTCCTTTTCGGAACGCACATCCAGTACAAACGGCGATTCGTGCTGTCGCAGGTCAGCAAGCGCAGCGGCCGTGATTCGCGGCACGGTCTGCACAAATTCCGGATGCTGCTGCAGGGCCTGCATTCCATCCTGCAGATAGCCGGCGACATTATCAAATCCGATGCGTCCCAGCCGCATCACGGCTTCCTGTTCGTTGTCGTCTCCGATGACGACAATCGGATCATCGTGGTTCAGGAGCGACCCGCACCAGGTGGCATATTTGCCCTGCAGTCCGATCTGCAGAGTTCCCTTCAGCGAGGCTCCGGCGAAATCGATGGCATCGCGGACATCCAGCAGCTGTGCGCCGGACTGCTGCAATTGCAGCACCTGCGGCAGTGGCAGTGCCTGCAGGGCTGTGTGCATGGTCTGATCGAGAGCGGGCCGCTCCTGGCGATTGCGGACAGCGTCATAGACGAAGTAGCCCGGTGCTTCCGGCTGCTCGGCCGTTACCAGCGTGCGAAACTGTTCAAACGGCATTGGCTGCAGAGCGTAGTTGAACGTCTTCTGCTCGCCAATCGTGGAGACTGTTTCCTTGCTGAGTGCCTTTCCGCAGAGTGACCCTGCGCCGTGAGCAGGATAGACGAGTGTGGCATCGGGAAGCTGTCGCAGGCGATCCAGGGAATTGTAAAGCATGGCCGCCAGTTCATCGGCTGTAACGCCGATTGAGGCCAGCAGGTCGGGGCGACCGACATCGCCGATAAACAGCGTGTCACCGGTCAGAACGGCGTGCGGTTCCGTGGTGCTGCGAGTCTGATCGAAAACCAGCAGTGAGATGCCTTCCGGGGTATGGCCGGGAGTTTCCATGATTTGAATGCGAACATCACCCAGCAGGATTTCGTTGCCGTCCTGCAGCGCCAGATGTTCGAATTCGGCACCGGCGCGAGCACCAAGGCAGATCTGAGCACCTGCCTGGTTCCGCAGTTCGATGTGGCCGGCGAGGAAATCAGCGTGAAAGTGCGTCAGAAAGACATAGCGGATGGTATATCCGCCGGCGGCGGCATCATCGATGTACTGCTGGATATCGCGCTGCGGATCAACGACGGCAGCAGTTTTGGTGCGTTCATCGGCAATCAGACAGGATGCGTGTGCGAGGCAGTTCAGGTAGTACTGTTTGAGGATCATGGTTGTGCTGCCAGGGCAGAAGATCAGTTACGGTCAGGCTGCTGAGGTCACCTGGTTCCATGGCATGCGGGCGAGGATCAGGGCCATGCCGCAGGTGTCGGTGATACCGGCGAACATCAGGCCGGCACCCACGAAGGCGGACAGTCCGGCGAAGCCAGGATGCACCAGCATGGCGAGGACACCGCCTGTGAGAGCCATGAAGCCGGCACAGATGCGAACCTGGCGTTCCAGGGAAATCGTACGACGACCGCGGACGACCGGCAGCCCGGCCTGATCCCAGGCAAGGGTCCCGCCTTCGACATTGATGACGTTCATGCAGCCGGCGGCCTGCAGTTTTTCGCACGCCTGTCGGCCACGGCTGCCGGAGCGGCAGATGACGTGGATTGGATCAGGGCCAGGGTGTTGTGCCAGTACGTCACCGGGGCTGAAGGCTTCCAGCGGGAAGTTGACGGCTGTGGCAGCGTGGATTTCGCGGAATTCGGCGGGAGTCCGGACATCGATGAGCTGGACTTTGCGTCCGGTTTTGATGGCATCGTGCAGTTCTTTGGCAGTGATGGTGGCGACGCTCATGTGTGAATTTCCTTGAAAAACCGGGGTCATTGGTGGTGACGCGGATGTGCCGCAGCGTGATTCCTGCAGTGCACCGCGGTGTTCCTGATGGTTAAATATATCGGAAGATAGCGACATGTCAATAAATAAATCGGTGGATTTTTCGCGGCTGGCGTTTTGCGGTGCGGCCGAGAGGCGGTGGGAGGGGATCGGGGCTGGCGAGTTTTGAATTGGCGGAGTAATCTGTGACGGGTGTGCGAGAGCATTTTTGCGGCACAGGTTTTGAGACTTCGGGGCGTGATGTGATGCGGCAGTCTGAATTCTGTGCTGGGCCTGGTGGTCGTCGGGAATTTTTGCGAGCGGGTGTGCTGGCGGCGGGTGGTCTGACGCTGCCGCAGCTGCTGGCGGCTCAGCGGGCTGCTGCGGTTTCGGCCGGCGGAATTCCGGACACGTCGGTGATTTTGTTCTGGATGTGGGGCGGTCCCAGTCAGCTGGAGACATTTGATCCGAAGCCTGAGGCACCGAGTGAGTATCGGGGGCCGTTTGGTTCGATTCCGACAAATGTCCCGGGGCTGGACATCTGCGAGATTTTTCCTGGTCTGGCGAAGGTGGCGGATCGGTATTCGCTGATTCGTTCTGTGCGTCATGAGATGTCTGCGCACAATGATGGATCGATTGAGATGCTCACGGGGAAGACTCCGCAGCGTCCTGATCCGACATCGCTGGCGCATTCCGAGCATCCGGACATGGGGATGATCACCAGTCGTGTGCGGGGCCGTCATCCGGCGGGTCTGCCGCAGTATGTGGGGATTCCGACGAAACCGTTTATGACTCGGCCGCAGTATCTGGGAGTTCGTCATACGGCGTTTGTGACAGGCGATCCTTCGGTGTCGGGATTTCGGCCGGCGAATTTGCAGCTGGATGCGGGGCTGAATGCCGGTCGCCTGGCGGATCGGCTGCAGCTGTCGGCGCAGTTTGATCGATTTCGTCGGCAGTTTGATGGTGGAGTGATGGCGGGCAGTGGTGAGTTTCATGAGCAGGCGTATGAGCTGCTGTCGAGTGCGCGGGTGGCTGAGGCCTTTGATCTGGAGCGTGAGTCAGCGGAGCTGCGGGACCGTTATGGCCGCACGCTGTGGGGTCAGAGCTGTTTGCTGGCGCGGCGACTGGCTGAAGCCGGAGTGGGGCTGATAACGATTGACGCACAGGCTCCGCAGAATGGTTTAAAGCGTTATTTCAGCTGGGATGATCATGTGATCCCGATGTATGACTGGGATCTTGGCCCGGCGATGCAGTTTCGGGCGCGGGACATGGATCCGGCGCTTTCGACATTGATCGAGGACATTCATCAGCGGGGTCAGGACCGGCGGATTCTGGTGGTGGCGATGGGAGAATTCGGGCGGACGCCGCGACTTTCGTCGTCTGGTGGTCTGCAGGGTCGGGATCACTGGCCGCATGCGATGTCGGTGCTGGTATCCGGTGGTGGCTGGCGGATGGGTCAGGTTGTGGGGGCGACGACAGGTCGGGCGGAGTATCCGGTGGAGCGTCCGCTGACGCCGCAGGATCTGCTGGCGACGATTTACCGTCATCTGGGGATAGATCCGGAGCAAGAGTTTCTGGACTTCGCGGGTCGTCCGCAGCGGATTTTGGCGCACGGCCAGCCGATTCGTGAGCTGTTGTGATGGGCAAGGCAAATGCCTCATTTTTCTGCGGAAAAACGGAGTTTAAGTTCGCTTTTTCCGCCTTTTCGCTTTTGGTGATTTTTTGAAACAGCAGTGATGATTTCTTGAAGCATACGGTTATGACCCGCGTGGGGAGGTGATTTAGGGGTTTTGCGCATCTGGGAGAAGCATCGTGAGTTTCAAAAACACCAGAAGGACCGCGATCGGTGCCGGGGTGACGGCTCTTGTGTCAGCGGCGATTGGTCGGGGCGGGGCAGGAGCGAGCACGGGCAGGGCTGCCGATGGGCGATATGCGACGCAGTTGAGCGTGCCTCAATTCGTTCAAAATATGCCGATACCGCCGACCAAGCGGCCGATTTCGACCGGAAATGCTCCGTGGCGAGTGGGTGACTGTTTTCACGGGGTGGCTCCGGAGTATTTCAATCGAGCCACAGCAGAGAACGTGTCTTTCAATTTTCCGCAATTGTTCCCGGAGCAGTACTACGAATTGCGAGCAAAAGAGTTCATTGGCGAGGTGATACCCGGCGTGCGGACGCCGCTGCTGGGTTATGACGG
>SXXK01000030.1 GCA_005791255.1 Planctomyces sp. | reverse complement strand
CATCGGTCGACTGCTGGAAACCGTGTATGCTCAGTATTTTGACTTTTGGAAGAAGCTGAATGTCGACGTGGCGTCTGCGGGGCGTCCTCTGCCGGTTCTGATGTTTCAGTCGGAGTCTGAATTTCAGGCGTATGCATCACGGATTCATCCGGAAACGGGTTTTGAGGGTGTGCCTGGGTTTTATTCAGTGCGGGACAATCTGGTGCTGGTGGTTGATCTGACCGGGGACCGCAGTCTGCGGGAAGTGTCTGCGGTGCGGAAAAAGCTGGCGGATCGTCCGCTGCAGGTGGCGACGGTGGTGCATGAGGCGGTGCATCAGTTGTCGTTCAATTCCGGGCTGCAGCAGCGGTTTGCGGACTTTCCCGTGTGGTATTCCGAGGGTTTGTCGCTGTATTTTGAGCCGCCGTCGGAGCGATCGGCGGTGTTATGGAGTCGTCCTGGTCAGGTGAGTCCGCGACATCACCCTGAGTTTGTGCGGATGGTCCGTGATGAGACTCTGCCGGTACCGCTGTCGGATCTGCTGGTGAACGACAGCGCTTTTCAGTCGGCGGATGCTGCGGTGGCTGCGTACGCGGAAAGCTGGGGGCTGGTCAGTTATCTGGTGAAGAAAAAACCGCTGGAATTTGCGGACTATGCCAGGCGTCTGCAGCGTTTGCAGCCGCTGCAGGCGGTGACGGGCAGCGCGCGGCAGCAGATGTTTACGGAAGCGATTGGTGAGACACCGGCGGAGTTGTCGGGGCGGTTGATTCCCTGGGTGCGTCGCCTGCGAGTGGCTCGCTGAAATCTGTGGCTGGTCAGCTGCTGGCTCCACGGTAGTGGCTGAGTGACCAGTTAAAGACCATGCGGGAGAGGACGAAGCAGCCTGTGGTGGAGGCCAGCATGGCGAGTGCGAAGGCCGGGTGTCCGGCGGTGCTGAGGATTGTCTGAGCCGGAATGGTGACGACCAGCAGAATGGGCAGGACCCACGAGAAGGCGAACTGCAGGGCTTCACCGGATTCGAAGCGACCGGCGTCGGTGCCGTCATAGATGCTGCGGGGGTATTGGGCGAAGATGGTGATGTAGAACCAGAAGTCATAGAGGCCCTGATTGCGACCAAACCAGATGCTGGTGCAGGCGGTGGCGATCATGAGTGAGTAGAAGAACGTGACAGCAACGCCGAGATAGAAGAGGTACAGAATGACGGCGTAAGGAGAAATGGGGCGATTGATTTCAGAGAGGGACATGATCAGCAGCGCTGCGGCCAGCAGCACCTGAGTGAACATGGCGGGGTTCAGTCGCTGGAGGGAGACTAGGAACTGTGCATCGACGGGTCTGGTGAGTGCGAAGTCGAGTCGTCCGGTGCGGATCTGTTCGCAGAATGCAGCGCAGTTGGGCATGAAGAAGGCTTCGACGATTGAATTGATCAGCATGCCGGTGGCCATGAAGGTGAAGTATTCGTCGCGGGACCACTCGCGAATCTGCTGGACTTCGCTGTAGATCAGGCGAAACAGAGCGACGCGGGCAGCAAACCAGAACAGCCGGGTAACGACCTGGATGAGAAAATTGGCGGGAAACATCATTTCCCGGATCAGGGCGTTGCGGATGAACTGGCTGAGCAGACGCAGGTAGAACATGCTGGATTGAGTGATGGCGGTGAAAAAGGGAGTTTTTGCTGAGACAAAACGGTGCCTGGGCAGGGTCATCAGGAGCGGGTGAGTCTTGCGAATGGACGGGGGCTTTGGCAAGGGGCTGGCAGGATTTGTCGATTTGAATCCTCAATTCGCCGGTTTTCCCGAGTGTAAAAACATCGACTGGCTGGTGGGCAGTTGGTAGCATATTCAGGGTTTGGCGGGTGTTTTTGTGGTGACAGGTCTATGAACTGGGGCAGACAGGGGGCTGCGGCATGGGCAGACGTGGCATGGGGCAGCGCAATGACGCGGGCAGTCTGCTGGCATCGTCGCTGATTCTGGGGCTGGGAGGCGGTGCCTGCCTGTTTATGGTGGGCGCGATGTCTCCGGATTCTCTGCCGCTGACTGCGGGAATCCTTGGGGGAGTGTTCGGAGGGCTGCTGCTGCTGACTGTACTGCAGCGATTCGGGCGGGCATTGTCGCTGGATCTGGGATTTCTGGGTCGCTTCGGTCGCAGTCGGCGGGATGACGGCATGCGGGATTATGAACCGAGGCGGGCTGGTGGTGGCAGTCGAGGTGGCCGGGCCGGTGGGGCGAACCAGCCGATTACAGCGGGGGAGGCTCGCGAGCTGCGTCTGACCAGTGCCAGCACCTGGGTGCCGGCGCGTGGTCGTCGTGCATCAGATGAGTGAGCGGTCGAGTTGGATTCGGGAGTGCTGACAATGCTGACATCGGCGGCTTTTGTTGTTGATATTTTGCGCCGTGCTGGTGGCCGGGTGGCGGTATCGGGTGTGCTGCTGCTGGCGGGGTGCGGTGAAAGTCCGCCGCCGCAAATCAGTGGCGGGCCACCGCAGGAAATGGCTCCTTTGACGATCACGGAGGGTGATGGTCCTGGGGAGCGTCAGAATTCGCTTTCTGTCAACTTTAATGCTCAGGAGCAGCGTCGTCATGCACTGGAGCCCGGTGATGCGGCTCCGGCGTTGTCGATCAGCCGCTGGATGCAGGGGGAGGCCCTTGAGTTGCGGGCTGGTGACGCAGTGCACGTGGTGGAGTTCTGGGCGACGTGGTGCGGGCCGTGTCTGATGAGCATGCCGCATCTGGCCGAGCTGCAGACGCGGTATGGTGACAAGGTGAAGTTTGTGGGTGTGACGGATGAAGAGCCTGAACTGGTGGAGAAATTTCTGCAGAAGCCTGCTCAGGGAGGCCAGCGGACGTGGGGGCAGCTGCTGACGTATCGGATCGCGGTGGATGATGCGGGAAAAACGAGTTCTGCGTGGCTGCAGGCGGCTGGTCAGGACGTGATACCGTGTGCGTTTATTGTGGGGCGTCAGGGGAAAGTGGAGTGGATCGGCCATCCGCTGGCGATTGACAGGCCGTTGCAGCAGGTGGTGGACGGAACGTGGGATATTGCGAAGGGCAAGCGTGAAGAAGAGCTGCGTCAGGCTGCGAATGAGGCGATATCGAACGGCAACTTCAGACGTTTGCTGGCGGTGGCAGAGCAGATGGACCTTGAGGACGTGGAGGCTGCGTCGCTGAGGATGCTGGCATTGTTTCAGCTGAAGCGTGCGGCTGAGGGCAATGAGGTTGCCGCGCAACTGCTGCAAAAGCTGCAGAACGATGCGGATGGCCTGAACTCTGTCGCGTGGACTTTGGTGGCAGAAGTTCCCGAGGGGCTGGCGGATTTGCAGCTGGCGAGGAAGGCTGCGGAGCGGGCTGTGGAGCTTGATGGTGGTCGTGATGCCAATTCTCTGGATACTCTGGCACGGGTCCATTTCCGACTGGGGGATGTGAATCGTGCTCAGGAGCTGCAGCGGCAGGCTTTGGAACTGGCAGATGAGTCCCGAAAGGCGGGATTTGAAGGAGTGCTGCGAGAGTATGAGTCGGCGGCTGGTGGCAAATCTTCGGAGAAGTAGTGTTTTTGGTGCAAGGACTGAAAATCCGCCGACGAAATGGCCTGCCTGGCTTGTACTGCGGGCGGGAGATTACTGGAATGCCGTCTGTCCCGGATTCGTGTGAAAATGGCATTCAGTGCTGACGGCAGTGGAGACCTGTGTTCATGGCTTCGGCCCCGCTTTGCGATCTGTCGGTATTTCAGACAGCGACACCGTTATTCACTCTTGATGACATTCGAGGCGTGAATCCGCAGCGTTTCGAGATGGAACAGCTTACGGCGATTGTGCACGTGGATCAGTCGCAGCATCTGCTGGCGGGTTACAAGCAGTTGACGGATCAGGAGTTCTGGATTCGGGGCCACATGCCGGGTTTTGCGCTGATGCCGGGTGTGGTGCAGTGTGAGGCGGCTGCGCAGCTGGGTGGCTTTTACGCACGGAAGTACAATCTGATCGGCGGCGATTACCTGGGATTTGGCGGGATGAACGAGGTGCGGTTTCGCAAGCCGGTGTTCCCGGGCATGCGTCTGGACCTGATCGCCAAAGTGACTCGCGTCATGGCTCGGAAATTGGCGCAGTTTGATTTTCAGGGCTGGGTGGGTGAAGAGCTGATGTTTGAGGGGCAGATGCTGGGTGTTTCGGTGAATCGTGAGGGCTGATCAGCGGAGTTTTCAGCAATCCGAGCAGTGTCTGAAAGTCGTCCCCGTCCATGCCACTTAATCCGGGCGGCTCCGTGAGGGCTCGGTCGACTGAACTGCGGGTGCGGAACAGGCGATCCCAGACGGACAGGATTGCAGAGTAGTTTGAGTTGGTTTCGTCGCGATTGCGCGAGTGGTGGACGCGGTGGATACCGGGTGTGACCAGCAGCCACCCCAGCCAGCGATCGAGGTGGCGTGCGGTGATGGCTGAGTGATGCAGCTGGGAGACTGCCAGCAGCAGTGTTTCGAACAGCAGCAACTGTGCAGTGGAGACACCCAGCAGCAGGATGACGGGGATGCGAGCGGCGGTTGAGCAGGCCAGCTCACCAGGGTGAAAGCGGGCGGAGGTGCTGACGTCCATGGCTGTGTCGCTGTGGTGGACGCGGTGGAATCTCCAGAGCAGCGGAATTCGGTGGCAGGCGAGGTGCCAGGCCCAGGTCCACAGATCCAGCAGCAGGATGGCGAGGGCTGTGCTGGCGGCGGTGTGCAGTGGCAGACTGCGGAGCAGTCCGATGCTGTGATGTTCGGCATATTCGGTGGTGGCAATGATCAGTCCGCCGGCTGCCCAGAGGACTGTGAGTCCACAGGCAGCGGCCAGCCCGTAGTTGCGGGCGGCGTGTCTGAGTCGCGAGGTATTTTGCAGCGCGCCTGGTCTGGAGGCAGCGGGAGTGCGGGATTCGACGAGCCAAAGCAGAGCCAGCCCGGTGATGGCGGTCGCCGGGCGCAGGAGCGCGGGCCATGCGGCTGGAGAATCGACGGGCATGCTGCTGTCAGGAACTGAGGGCTTCGGCGACGTCGGTGCGATAGGCTGTCAAAGCCGGCAGGAATCCGACAAGGACTCCAAGGAGACCGAGTGCAGGAAACAGGATGGCTTCAACGGCGCTGATGGCCCACGGATCGATCAGCAGTCCGGTTTGCTGAATGACCCAGGGGCTGGCGACGATGGCGAGTGCGTGGCCGGCCAGCCAGCCTCCGACAGCACCGCCCAGGCAGAGCAGTGAAGCTTCGGCAAGGATGATGCCGAAGACGTGATGCCGTGCCGCTCCGAGGGCCCGCATGACACCGATTTCCCTGCGGCGATCAACCATGGAGTTATAAATGCTGACGAAGATTCCGACTCCGGAGACCAGGATGATGATGGCGGTGAGAACTACAAGGGCCTTCTGAATGTTGCCGACGACACTGGCCATGAATCGCTGAATTGGTCGGATAGGGTTGACGGCCATGGCCTGAAAACCCTTCTGCAGTTCGGAGGAGAGGCTGATGGCGTCGAAGGGGGTTGCGGGGCGGGTTTTGACCAGGATTGCGGTGACTTCCTGCATCGCTGGCGGACTGTCCATCGCCTGCCCTTCGGGAATGGAGGGGTTTGCGGCCCGTCGGACTCTGTATTGTTCCAGTTGCTGCATTGCGGAAGTCAGGCGCTGCGGATCGGCGGCGTAAAAATCGCGGAGTCGTTTTTCAACTTCATCGATCGGTTTTTCGTGACCCTCGATGGCGTAGAAGCCCTGCAGGTTCAGAAACACTGTGCGGTCATTGGCGGTACCGGTTGGTTCCAGTACTGCCACTACGGTGAACAGTTCATCGTGCAGGCTGCCCTGTGCACCGCCGTGGAGGATGGAAAACTGAGTGCCGACATCCCAGCCGTTTGTGCGGGCCACTTCAGCGCCGATGATGGCGTCGAAGAGTGAATCAATCCGACCACCTCGAAAACGGAACTTGCGACCGGGCATGTAATCATTTTCGAAGAATTCAGGTGTGGTGCCGACGATCGGGAATGATCCCTGCTGCGTGACATCACCGAAGGCGAGGGGGACTGCTGAGATCACACGCCGGTCCGCACGAATCTGCTCGAGGTACATGTAGGGCAGATTTTCGATGGGTGGCTGCACGCGATAGACGGCACTGAGCACCAGCTGCAGATCACTGCCTTTGGGGCCGACAATGAGGTCGTAGCCGATGCTGCGCTGAGTGAACGCTGTTTCCACGGCTCCGGCGATCACCAGTACCAGCACCATCAGCATCACTCCCAGTCCGATGCTGAGACTGGTCAGCAGCGAGGCGACGCGACGCTGCAGGATGTTTTTCCAGGCAATTCTGAGCAGACTCATGCGGATCGCTCCGGAGCACAGAGTTCGGGGCGGTTGAAGTCCTGCAGACGTTCGATTCGCTGAAAGGAGGCTGCGGCTTCCATGGAATGCGTGACCAGCAGCAGCGAAACATTATGGTCGCGGCAGGAGTCACGGATCAGGTCGAGAATCAGTTGCTGGTTGGCCGGGTCGACATTTGCCGTAGGCTCGTCAGCCAGCAGCAGCACGGGCTTGTTGGCCAGCGAGCGTGCGACGGCAACCCGCTGCTGCTCACCGACGGAAAGTCGTTTGGGGGAATGGTGCAGGCGATGGCCGAGTCCCACCCGCTGCAGCAGTTCGCGGGCAAAATTCTGGTCGACCCCGCGTCCGGAAAATGTCATTCCCAGCATGACATTTTCAAGGGCTGTGAATGCGGGCAGCAGGTTGAAGGTCTGGAATACGATGCCAATTCGTGAAGCGCGGTAGCGGTCTCGGACAACTTCCGGCATGGTGACGATATCGCGGCCATCGATCACAACCTGTCCGGAGTCCGGAGTCAGGATCCCGGCGATAATGTTCAGGAGTGTGGTCTTGCCACCACCGCTGGAACCGATCAGCGCGGCCTGCTCGCCACGCTGCAGCTGAAAATGCTCAATCCCCAGCACTGGCAGTCGGCCACCTTCCGGCTGACGGTAAGTCTTGCGGATGTTTTCAAGCAGCAGCGACATGCGATGACTCTGTGGAAGAAAATCCCTGCACAACAGGTGACAGCGGAACCCTGAATGTAGCACAGAGGCCGAGGGAATTCGAGACGCTCAGCGGCGATTCCTCACGGCAGAGGTACTCCCAGCTCTCTGAGAATGCGGGACAGCCGCAGCAGAGGAAGTCCAACGATCGCTGTGAAATCCGAGGTCCGGATCGAGTCGAACAGGGCGATGCCGGCTGCTTCGATCCGATAGCTGCCGGCACAATCCATGGGTGTGTCCTGTGCGATGTAGCGATCGATTTCCGCCGGCTGCAGTGGCCGCATCTGCATTTCAATGAGTTCGGCGAATTCGAAGCGGTGGTCAGCGGTCACCACGCATACGGCTGTGATCAGACGGTGCACTCGCCCGGACATGGCCTGCAGCTGGCGGCGGCACTGTTCGGGTGTTCCGGGTTTGCCCAGAATCGTTCCGTCCAGATCGACCAGCTGATCCGAGCCGATAACGATTGCGTCGGTTTGGTGCTGAGCGACGGCCTCAGCCTTCATCGATGCAAGTGTACAGGCTGTCTGCAGGGGGGAGCGTCCTGAGTTCTTAATCGAGTCCTCGTCCACACCCGGAATCTGCACTTCAAAACTGCTGACGAGTCGTGCGAGCAGTTCCCGCCGATAGGCTGAGCCACTGGCCAGAATCAGCTTTTTCACAGTTTTCGTCTTTCGTTCGGAAAAAAAGAGCCAACTGGACTGGTGTTAAAACGGGAATTCTGTCAGAGAGGGGCCGGATGATCCAGGCACCTGGACGAATTCCGGCGGGCAACTGTGTGGACTTAGTGAAGGAGTATTCGCGGAAGTCCGAAAACAGAGCAGAGATCGTTTGGACGGGCTGCTGCAGGTTTGAAGCTGCGGGCTGTCAGGGAAGACAGGGGGCTTTGAGGATGGACCGGGTGGCCTTGCGGGCAGAGATTCGGCAGTTTCTGCCGGTGCTGGCGCTGTTTCTGGCTGCGGTAATCGCGCCTGCGGCAGTGCGGTCTGACGAGCCCATTGGTGAGGGTGGCTCACGAGATGCCGAGCCGCGTGCGAATCTGGCGGAGCAGTCTGCGAAAACGCTGACGCTGCCGGCGGGAAGCTCCCGACCGGACTCCAGCGATCCGCTGGTCAGGCTGGTCTGGGACACGCGGGAAGTGCAGCGGAAGCGGATGCTTTCCACCAGGGATCACACTCCGTGGCAGATCATGCACGGTGTGCTGGGTCTGCGTCAGGATCTGCAGATTCTGCACAATGGCGAGCCGGTCAGCGGGCTGGACTGGGTGCGGAGTGGTCCGCTGTATCAGAACGAGCACTGGTTTGAGAAAACGGCGCATGGCGGGCGTGCTCATCCGTACATAAAGCCGTACTGGTTTGAGGGTCATGTCAATCAGTTCCTGGCGGTTCTGTCGATGTGCAACCTGCCACTGGACACGAAATTTGGCACGGCTGCGGGGCCGATCAGCATGCGGGACATGCTGAAAAATGCTCAGATGACGGTGAATGCTCGTGAAGAAGTCACCTGGACACTGTGGGCCCTTTCCACGTATCTGCCTGCTGATGCGACGTGGGTGAATGCTGCCGGCGAGCCGTGGAGCATTGAGAGGCTGGTGCAGATTGAGACGGGCAAGCCGGTCGGTGGTGCGACGTCACCCTGTGGCGGGACGCATGGTCTGTTTGCGCTGGCGAGGGCCAGAAATGTGTACCTGCGCACGGGTAAGGAGCTGACGGGAGTCTGGTTTGAAGCGGACCGGAAAGTGAAGCGTTACATTGAGGTGGCGCGAGTGCTGCGGAACAGTGATGGTTCCCTGTCGTCCGGCTTCTTCAAGACTCGCGAATTCAAACAGGATTTCGACAAGCGAATGGCCAGTCAGGGGCATTTGCTCGAATTTTTGATGATGTCGGTATCCCAGGAGGAGCTGAAGCAGCAGTGGGTGCGGCGGGCGATTGAGTGTGTGGCGAACGATCTGATGGCGAATCGTCGTGAGAATGTGAGCTGTTCGCCGCTGTATCATTCGCTGAATGCGTTGTCGATCTATCTGGATCGGGTGGCTTTGGAGGCCTCAGAGGCGAAGAAGGGCGTGGCGCAGGAGCCGCAGACGAAATCGATTTCTCAGACGCGTGAGCTGTCTGCATCGGGTGTGAAGTCAGCGAATGTGGGCAATCCGGCACCGTCTGCCGTACCGGCACCAATGCCGGCTCCAGCACCGGGTCCTGCACCAACACCGGCTCCAGCGCCAACTTCGGCTCCGACTCCTGCACCGACTCCGGCTCCAGCGCCAACTTCGGCATCAGCACCAACACCGGCACCGGCTCCGGCACCAACACCGGGTCCAGCACCGGCTCAGCCGTCTGCAGTGTCTCCGCCTGCGGCGACAGGGTTGCAGCCTGAGGGGAGTGCGGATTTGCGGATGGTTTCGCCGGGGACTGCGGTGCCTGCGGTTCCGAAGTTGCTGCCGCCAGTGGAGGGGATTGAGGCTGGAGCTGAGGTTTCGGGTGGGTTGAGCGATCAGTTTTTGATGGAATTCATTGGTGAGTTGCCGTGGTCGGGTGTCATGCGGCAGGTCGGGGGTGAATTGAGTGGTGCGTTGGAATCCGGTGCCGATGACGAGGTACTGGATCTGCAGGGTTTTATGGGTGGAGCCGAGCCTGCTCCGCCTGGTCCGGTGCGTGCGGCAGTTCCGGGGCAGCGGAAATCGCCTGCTGGCAGGGCACCGGCAAAGTTCCGACCGCCGCTGCGTCTGCAGCCCAGGGTGATGACAGTTTCGGGCCAGTCTGAGTAGAGCGTGCCGGGGATTTTGCGGGTTGGGGTGTTGGTTCTGACTTTCGCAAAACGCTCAGCGGTCGAGGGTTTGTCGGCTGTCTTGCCGTGCTTTGTGCGTGTACACTGCAGGTTTTTGCGGTGTTGCAGCTGTCAGCGGTTTGTGTTGGGTAAGTGCCCTGCCCTGCGGTCGGTGTGGACAGCCGAAGTTGCCTGCAGGTGGCTGGAGTCGGTTCGATGAGAATTCCGAAGGTGGCGATTACGGGTCGTCCGAATGTCGGAAAAAGTTCGCTGCTGAACTGGCTGGCCGATCGTCTGATTTCGATCGTGGACCCGACTGCCGGAGTGACGCGGGATCGTGTCACGTGGATCATGCACGAGGGTGATCGTTATTTCGAGCTGATTGATACGGGCGGCATCGGGATTGTGGACAGTGATGATTTGTCCGAGGACATTGAGCGGCAGATTCAGGCCGGGATCGAAGAGGCGGATCTGCTGTTGTTTGTGGTGGACGCGAAGTCCGGGATAACTCCGCTGGACCAGCAGGTGGCGCGGCGGCTGCGGAAGTCATCGCGTCCGGTGATGCTGGTTGTCAATAAGTGTGATTCCGTGAAACTGGATCAGGAGGCTGCCACATTTCTGGAGCTGGCCGATGTGCCCTGTGTGACGACCAGTGTCAAAGCGAATCGCGGGCGTGATGTGTTGCTGGAGCAGATACTTGAGATGCTTCCGGAGGTAACAGAGTCTGAGCAGTCTGCCGGTGACCGGATGTTGTCTCCGGCTGACCTGCGTCTGGCGGTGGTGGGGCGGCGTAATGTCGGCAAGAGCACTTTCATTAATCAGCTGGCGGAATGTGAGCGGGTGATTGTCAGCGAAATTCCGGGTACGACTCGGGACAGCATAGACATTCGATTTGAGGTTGACGGCAAGGCTCTGGTGGCCATCGATACTCCGGGTGTTCGCAAGCGTAAAAGTCTGGAAAACGACATTGAGTTTTACGGGCTTGTGAGGGCGCAGCGCAGTATTCGTCGGGCGGATCTGGTGCTGATGTTTTTTGACGCGACGCGGACGATTTCGCGGGTGGACAAGCAGTTGGTGGAGGAAATTTCAGAGCAGTTCAAGCCCTGCATTTTCGTGGTGAACAAGTGGGATCTGGCGATTGAGCAGGGGATGACGATCGATCGCTGGATCAGGTATCTGACGACCAGTTTTGAGTCGATGCGGCATGTGCCGATGGCGGTGGTCACGGCGAAGAACGGGCGGAACATTCGGAAGCTGGTCAATCTGGCTCAGTCGGTGTTCAAGCAGGCCAGTCTGAGAATCAGCACAGCGAGGCTGAATCGAATTGTGCGTGCGGCCATCGAACGGAATGCTCCGCCGATGCGCAAGAATCGTCGTCCGCGCATTTATTTCGCCTCGCAGATTGCCGGATCGCCTCCGACGATCATGCTGCGGTGCAATGATGCGACGCTGCTGGACGAGGGCTGGAAGCGTTATCTGCTGGGGTTTCTGCGCGAGTCAACTCCGTTTCGTGAAGTCCCGATACGGCTTGTGCTGCGCAGTCGCAACGAGGTGGATCCGGATGCAGTTGCGGGGCTGTCAGAGGACGAGCCTGCTGACATTATGGATCTGACAGACGACCAGCTGGACGATGGTGATCGCAGTGCCGGGCTGGACGCGGATCTGCGTGGCGAGGACGTATCGGCGACGGGCCTGCTGATGCTGGGTGAAGGCGAGGATGATTTCGAAGAGGATTTCGAGGAGGACCCGGACTACCCTGCTCCGAATTTCATCGATGACGATGCCTTTCAGGGGTGAGTCCTGTTTTGCGAGTTGTTTTGGTCTGCGTGTGCTACAGGGGCTGGCGGCGAGTCATCTGCAGGCGACCGAAGTACTGCTGCAGTTCGATGGGAGCTCGGTCGATGTCGAGTTGCAGCAGATCATCTGACTGGTAGTTGTCGATTTGCTGCTGAATATCCGACAGCAGCTGTTCCAGTTCGGGGCTGCGTGGCCGATCTCGCAGAGTCCAGGCCTGTCCGATCATTCCCAGCAGTTGCAGGTAGTTTTTTTCGGGAGCAACTTCGCCTTTTTCGCGAACGGCTGAGAAGGCTTTAAGGGCTCCGGCAGCATCCGGCACGGCGCTGGCCATGAGTGCAACGCCAAGTTGCAGGGAGGCCATTTCGGCTTCGGTGGATTCGGGGTAGAAACGCGAGACGGCATTCCAGAGATCCTGTCGATCGGGCTGGAGCATGGCGAGTGCGTACTGTCGGGCTGCCGACGGCTGTTTGCGAATTTCCGGGTATACCGAGGGCGCGGGCAGCTGGATGGGGGAGGCGGTAAGTCGAGCGAAAGTCCAGGTTGCGAGTGTGCAGGCCAGCATTGCTCCGACTGCCAGTGTGATTGCGGGGCGGCAGCGGCGCAGCCGTCCGACGAGGTCCGAGGGCTCTGCTGAGAGTTCTCGAGGTGGCATTGCGGCCGCAGCGGCGAGTGCCAGTTCGAGGGACGGTCCGTCCGGGAATCGGTCTTCAGGTTTTTTGGCCAGCATGCGGTCGATGATGGTGCACAGTGGCAGCGGCAGGTCGGGGCGCAGGGTGGCCAGTGGCGGTGGCAGTTCCTTCAGATGCTGAACGGCAACTGTCATTGGGTTGCGGCCAGGGAACGGTGGTCGACCGGCGAACATGTGCCAGGCTGTGACACCGAGGGAGTACTGATCTGAGCGGTGATCGAGTTTTGTTCCCTGGATCTGTTCGGGGCTCATGTACCAGGGAGTACCGAGCGTGGTTCCGGCCTGCGTGAGGTTCATGCGGGCGGGGGCTGGCTGGTTCAGTTGTGCCAGTCCGAAGTCTGTGACCTTGGCCGTGGCCTGACGATTGAGCAGGATGTTTTCCGGCTTGATGTCTCGGTGCACGATGCCGGCTTCTGCGGCCGCGGACAGGGCTGCTGCCATTTGCTGCAGCCATTTGACTCCAGTAGAAAAGTCCGGGGGGCCGTTACGGCGGATCCACTGGCTGAGATTCAGCCCAGGAACATACTCCTGCACGATGTACGCGATGTTGTTTTCGTGACCGGTGGTGATGATTTGTACGACGTTGGGATGACTGAGTCCTCCGGCGGCCCGTGCTTCCTGTTCAAATCGTTTCAGGAGGACATCGCTGCGTCCCTGCAGGGAGTCGTTTTTCAGGACTTTGACGGCGACCTGTCTGCCAAGGCTGGTTTGTTCCGCGAGGTAGACGTCTGCCATGCCTCCGCTGCCCAGTCGGCGCAGCAGCAGGAATTCACCGATCCGCAGGTCGCTGAGATCTGCCTGGTTCCGGCGGTCCTGCTGTGAGTCCTGTGTGGGGTTCTCTGAGCTGTTCACGAAAGCCACCTGCGGAAGGAGACTGTGAAAAGGGGGCGATCAGCGGCCTTTTTTGGCAACCGGCTGAATGGCACCGCTGATTTGCACTTTTAAGTCGCCGCGGCACTTTGCCGTGGCGGGGACATTGACGCGCAGAAACAGGGTGCCGCTTTTCTTTGGAGTGTATTCGACAGCGCCGCCGACGAGAAACGGGTCACCGGGTTTGCCATCGGTGAAGACCATGCCGATCACGGCACCGAAGGGGACACCGCCGAAGTGATCTTTGGCAGGATCGCCGGTGGGCAGGCCGGCCAGCGTGACGGGTGTCGTCAGGTCCAGTTTGTATTCTCCGGCCACGACGACTCGCAGTCCGCGACCTTCCTG
>SXXK01000258.1 GCA_005791255.1 Planctomyces sp. | reverse complement strand
CGAGGGGGTAGCGGGCGAGGGGGTGGCTGAACTGCATGAGTGAGTTTGCGGGAACGAGGATTTTGTGCCTGCGGTTGCCGAACTGGCCGGTGCAGGCTGCTGCGCGTCGTTTGCGGGGTCAGGGTCAGCCGGATTCGCCGCTGGCCCTGAGGACTCGAGCGGACTGGACGGATGCCGGAGTTTCGGCGGCTGCGGGGACTGGACGAGGTGGTGGTCGCGCGGCTGGCGGTGGTGCTTCTGGCGGTACCGGAGTTGTGGCTGGTGGATTGAGTGGTGTGTTGTTGGAGGACTGGCGTTTGGTGCGGGAGTTGTTTCCGGCATCGAGATCGGGTCCGGCGGTGGTAGCGGTGGACCGTGGTGCGTGGGAGCTGGGAGTTCGTCCTGGTCTGCCGCTCGCTGAGGCTCGCAGTCTGGCTCGCCCGGTGCTTCGTCGGGGAGCGAAGTCGGTGGCTGGTGGTGGTGCGGCGGTGCAGCCGGCGGTGCAGTTTGAGGAGTGGCGTCCGGAGGAGGACCGTCGTGAGCTGGAGGAGCTGGCGCTGATTGCTCGGCGTTTTGCCCCCGTGGTGTCTCTGGATGCTCTGCCTTTACCTGACAGTCTGCTGCTGGACATTACGGGTTGTGAGCATTTGTTTGGCGGTGAGCTGGAGTTGGCGGAGGAGTTATTGGGGGAGGTGTGGGGGTCTGGTTTGCGTGCTGTGGCGGGGATTGGGGGGAAGTTGAGTTCCGCGTGGGCGATGGCTCATTGGGATCCGACAGATGCGGAGTTGCGGGGATTTCTGGGACAGTCGGGGCTGCGTGAGCGGCTGGGTGTGTCAGGTGGTGCGAGTGGTGGTGCGAGTGGTGGGAAGGTGTTGGGGGCAGCGAGCTGGCGGGTGCGAAGATTGCCGTGTGGCGAGGACCGGCCGTGGCTGGACATGTTGCCGATCACGGCGGGGCGACTGCCGTTGTCGGATATTGAAATTCTGCGGGATCTGGGGGTGGTGGAACTGGGGCGGCTGTTGAATTTGCCGCGGGAGGATTTGCCGGCGCGACTGAGTGTTGTGGCGGTGGAGCGGGTGCAGCAGCTGCAGGGGGTGTTGTCAGAGCATTTGGTGAATCTGCCGGAGGCGAATCCGATAGAGTCGGAGTGGTCGGAGGAGCAGCCGGCGAGTGGGTTGGGGGATCTGCACTGGGTTTTGGGGCGGTTATCGGGTGTTTTATCGGGGGAGCTGGTGCGGCGTCGGCAGATGTGTGGCGGGTTGGAGTGTGAGGTGAAGCTGGGGAGTGGCGAGTGGCTGCAGTTTGGTGCTGGACTTGTCCGTCCGACTCAGGATGCCGGGTTATTGGGTGAGGTGATTTGTTTGCGTTTGGAGTATTTGTTGTCGGATGAGCAGCGGCGGATCGCAGTGGGTGGTTTGTCTTCTGCGGTTGGGGCGTCTGCGGTTGGGGGAGTCGAGGGAACTGCAACTGGAGCTGCAGCGGGAGCGGGTGGATTTCTGCGTTTGGTGGTGGAGCCGGTGGTGCTGGTGCGGATGCGTGCATTGGCAGCGCAGTTGCCTCCGGCGCGGCAGCGGAATTTGTTTGGGGAGTTGCAGGATGTGAGTGAGCCGGTGGAGCAATTGGCGGCGCTGGTGAGTCGATTGACGGGACGTTTGGGTCGGGAGCGTGTGTTGCGTTTGGGGGAGCGGGCGGATGTGCGTCCGGAGTATTCGGTGCGTGTGGAGCCATTGCCGGATGCGGTGCAGGCGGGAGGTGCGGGAGCGGCGGAGCGTGCGTTGTGGCATCTGGCGGGTCTGTCCGGTGGTGTGGGTGGTGTGGGAATTGGGGGAGTGGGCGGTGTGAAGTCGGGGCGTGGAGCTGTTGTGGCGGGTGCGGAGCTGGTGGGGGACCTGGCGGGTGTGTTGCCGCGTCCGCTGCGTTTGCTGGAACCGGCGGTGGATGTGACGGTGGGATTGTTGCGGGAGGGTGAGGAGCCTGTGGGCAGTCGGTCTCCGCTGCAGTGGCGTGAGCAGCTGCGGCGTGTGCCGCTGGTGGTGGCCGAGGGTCAGCGGTGGGAGGTGGAGTGGTGGTCCGGAGCGGAGCGGTTGCAGACGGGCTGGTGGACGGATCGTCCCTGTCAGCGTGACTATTATGTGGTGCGGGTGCGTGGTGGTGGTCGGCTGTGGCTGTACCGTGATCTGCAGACGGGGCGCTGGTACCTGCAGGGTTTTTTTGACTGAGGATCAGCGGTTGCTGGCGTGCAGTGGCAGTTTTCCGGCGGTGGCCAGTCTTTCGAAGGCGACTTCGATGCGGGTGGCGTGTTCCACGCTGAGTGGCTGCAGGGGTGGTGCGGTGACGGGTGAGCACAAACCGGCCTGTGCCATGGCGTGTTTGAGCCCGGGGATGAGTTTCATGCGTCCGTTTTCGTCGCGGTAGACGGATGCGAACAGATCGTGGATGATGCTGTGGAGTCTTGGGATTTCGAGGGAGTCGCTGCGGACGGCGGCGGCGTAGAGGTCGGTGTAGACGAGGGGCAGCAGATTGGCACCGCCACAGACGCCTCCGTCGGCCCCGAAGTTGACGGCATCAGCCAGCAGTTCTTCGGGGCCCATAAACACGGAGAAGCGTCCGGGTTTGCGGAATTCGACGCACAGCTGTCGGAAGTATCTGAGGTCGCCGCCACTGTCCTTGATGCCGGCGACATTGGGGTGATCGGCGAGTGCGGCGACGAGATCAATGGAGAGGGTGGTGCCGACACAGGACGGCATGTTGTAGAGCATAAGTGGCAGCGGGGATTCGTCAGCCAGTCTGGAGAACCAGTCCTGGAGTGCCTGTTGCGAGGCATCGAAGTAAAAAGGCGCTGCAGCAACAATGGCTGCAGCGCCGCTGGACCGGGCGTGTTCGGCCAGCGCGAGTGATTCGGCGAGGGAGGTATCAGTGACACCGACGAGCACGGGCACCTGTCCGTGGGCGGCATCGCAGGTGCGTTCGACCATTTCGTAGCGTACGCGGTACGGCAGGGAGGGGCCTTCCCCGGTGGTGCCTAGGGTGAAGATCCCGGAGACTTTGCCGTCGATCAGGTGCTGAACGATGCGATCGACGGCGGGTGTATCAAGCTGATCGTGTGCGAGGAGCGGTGTTACGACGGGGGGAATCACACCTGAGAAAGTGATCATCGGGTGGTCCTTCTGGCGTCGCCGGTCTGGTGTGTCGGCTTGTGTTTGGGCGTTGGATTCGGGCTTTGCGTGAGTGCACGGGGGACAGTATGCGCAGGCTGGGGGGCGACGCCAGAATTTTCTGTGTCGGAAAACCCTGCGGACGGTGATTTGTGGGGCAGGCGGGGAGTTTGGAAGGCCGGCGCGGGGCGTGACGATCGGGGCAGGTGTAGGGAAAATGTGGCTGAAAAAACGTTTTTGGGTATGGCTCGGGCCTGCCGGGGGAAATCTTCCGGACTGTCCTTAAGTTTCCTGTGTTGCCCCATGGGAATTTTCACGGTGATCAGGATTCGACGGGTGTGGTGTTTGCGGGGTTTGCGATGTTTCAGTAATTTGCACAGGGTCTGGCAGCTGCTTTTCGCAGTTGCCGTGTGGATTTGGAAATGGTGCCTGAAAAGCGTTGCGAATTCCCGGGCTGAATTGAATAGTGTCTCAATTCAGGGGCTCATGGCAGCATGAGCGGGGGAATGCAGCGGAACGAATTCCGGGGGGTGTCCATCGGGCTGAGGTTCAGCAGCAGTCTGTTCGCGGGTGGCTTAGCGGCGAGTGGCTGGTGCCGGTCTGTTGGTGCGGTGTGCGGTTCCGGGATTCTGGATGAGACTGGGAGTGTTATGTATACGTTGATCACTGGAGCAACCGGACTTGTTGGTCGTTATCTGTTGCGCGACCTGCTGCTGAATGGCCATCAGCTGGCGGTCGTTGTCCGGGGGGCTCGTCGCAACGACGCGCGGGACAGAATTGAGCAGGTTCTGCAGTACTGGGAGAAAGAGCATCAGCGTGCTTTTCCTCGCCCTGTCGTGCTGAGCGGAGACATTTCGAAGCAAGGTTTTGGTCTGGGTGACGACGACCGCGAGTGGCTGAGGAAGCACTGCAACAGCATTATTCACAGTGCTGCGATACTGGAGTTTTTCGGAAAGGACCGTGCGGGAGAGCCCTGGCGCACGAACCTCGACGGGACTCGCCATATGCTGCAGCTGTGCCGTGAACTGGAGATTCGTGACATCCACTACGTTTCAACGGCCTACGTGGCGGGGATGCAGTCCGGGCGGGTGATGGAGAGCAGTCTGGAGGCTGGTCAGTCGTTCCGGAACGACTACGAGGAAAGCAAGTTTGAGGCAGAGAAACTGGTGCGTGCGGCGGATTTTGCTGAGCACATCACGGTTTATCGCCCGGCGGTGATTGTCGGGGATTCCCGCACTGGCTATACGAACACCTACCATGGATTGTTTGTGTATCTGCGATTGATGGCGATGTTGATTCCGTCGTTGCCGGTGGGTGAGGACGGTCGCCGAAAGACTCCGATTCGTGTGCGTTTCACTGGCCGGGAGCCTCGCAATCTGATTCCTGTGGACTGGGTGTCTTCGGTCATGTGCCGCCTGTATGAGACTCCTGAGGCCCGTGGTCTGACCTATCATCTGGCGCCTGACAACCCGATTACTTCGCGTCAGGTGATTGATTTGTGCAGCGAGTATTTCAATTCGACGGGAGTGGTTTACGAAGGGGATTCTGAGCCGGGTTCTGACGATCCGAACCTGAGTGAAGATCAGAAGATGTTTGAGCGATTGTTTCAGGACAATGCTGAGACCTATGCGGCTTACGAGAGCACTGACAACTGTTTCGACATGACGAACACGAAGCGGTTTGCTGGTGACATCGTGTGTCCGGACCTGGATCGCACGGTGAT
>SXXK01000257.1 GCA_005791255.1 Planctomyces sp. | reverse complement strand
GACATCGAAATTATCCTGGTGGATGATTGCTCCCGAGATGGCTCGTGGGACCTGTGTCAGTCACTGCAGGCATCGGTTTGTCAAGTCCGGGCATTTCGAAATGAAAACAATCTTGGCGACTACGCCAATCGCAACCGTGCCGCCTCACTTGCACGCGGCAAGTACCTCAAGTACCTCGATGCCGATGATTTGATCTACCCTCATTCACTGCAGGTGATGGTGGATGCGCTGGAGCGATTTCCGGATGCTGCTTTGGCGCTGTCGGCCAATGTGATTGATCCGGAAGTGCCCTACCCGGAGAAGGTTGAGCCCCCGGAGTTCTTTCGGCGGCATTTTCTGGGGCGCAGTCCGATCGGTGTTGGACCCTCGGCGGCAATCATTCGCCGTGACTGCTTCGAAGCGGTGGGGGGCTTTAGCGGTCGTCAGTTCGTTGGGGATACCGAACTGTGGCTGAAACTGGCCGAGCGCTGGCCGGTGGTGCTGCTGCCGCCCGCGCTCGTCTGGTGGCGACGACACGAAGGACAGCAGATGTCCCTCGAAATGAAAAAGCCGGAAGTGCTGAATGTGCGGTTCAGGCTCAATCTTGATTGTCTGCAGCAGACCAGCCACCTGAGTGCTGAAGACCGCCGTGCAGCGGTTGTGCGTCTGCGGGCAAATCATGCCCGCAGTTTGGTGTCGTTCGGTCTCCGTAATCGTCGCCCGCTGACTTCCACAGCCCTGCTGTATAACTCAGGCCTCGGGCTCAAAGATCTCCTGCGCGGTCTTCGTGGGTATCTTTGATCGCACCGGACAGCGACCGCCAGAAAGACTTTTTAATGCCCGCCGTCAGCGTGATCATGCCGGTGTTCAATGCCGCTGCATTTGTCGAAGAAGCTGTAAGCAGCGTGCTGGAACAAACTCTGCAGGACCTGGAACTGGTGATTGTCAATGATGGCTCGACTGACCAGTCCGCAGCGATTCTGAATCGATTCGATGATCCGCGAATTCGAGTGCTGCATCAGGCCAACGCCGGACAGTCTGCGGCGATCAATCGCGGAGTACAGGTCAGTTGCGGGGAGTTTATTAAAATCGTGGACGCCGATGACTGGATTAATCCAGGACACCTGGAATCACAGCTGGTATCAGTGCAAGGATTCGACCACCAGCTGTCGGCGTGTCGATGGGGCTACTTTCAGAAAGACTTTACTCGACCGATCCTGCGCGATGAGCATGCCAATCGTGACTACAGCGATCCGCTGGAGTGGATCGTGGATTCGCTCACGCTGGACGAAGGCATGATGGGGGGCTGGAAATGGCTGATTCCCCGGGCTGTGTGGGAACGCAGTGGTGGCTATGACGAGCGACTAAGCCTGAACAATGATTTTCATGCCAGCATTGCGATCCTGTTGGCATCAGCCGGCGTAAGATTTGCTCCGGAGGCCGTGTACAGCTACCGCAAAGGGCTTCCCGGAAGTCTCAGCGGCACCCGATCACGTCGTGCCATGCAGTCCGCGCTGCTGACTACACAACTCGGTTGCGAACTGTTGCTGCTGCGGAAAGACTCGACCGAGATTCGGAAACTGTGCGGCAATCGTTTCCGCCGCTGGGCCTATGACTTCTTCCCCGAGCACCCTGATCTGGCGAATGCTGCCGAACAGCAGGCGCTGCAACTGGGACACGACGATGTGCCATTTCCTGGCGGTCGACTGGCTCAGTCCCTGTGTCGAATGCTGGGCTGGCGCGGTGTGCGGCAGCTGCAGTACTGGGGGGGGAGGATTGGACTGCAGTACCTGAGGAAACGTCGCGTGGCGCAGAAACTGGCCCGCCTGAACTGAGCTGCTGTTATTCGGTTTGTCGGAAGCGCCTTTGAAAATACTCATCTTCTATCCGTTTGTTCGCTCGTTTGGTGGTATCGAACGACTGCTGGCTGATCTGCATCAGGAAGCTGCCGTGGTCGGTATGTCCGTGGAGCTGGTCTGCTTTCGGTGCGATGTCGATTTTTCCGGATACTGCCATCCGGCACCCGTTGTGCACGTGTTGCCGGGGCGTCGCAGTTATGCCTGTGAACTGCTGCGGCTGAGAAGTTTTCTTGGCCGTCAGGCCGAGCCCGCACGACTGCTGGTCATGGAAATGTATGGTGCCATGTACGCCGCCGGCATTCCACAGCCATACTGTCTGCATATCGCCGATACTCCCACGCTGCTGCCCCGCGACACCACTCGATTCTCATGGTCAGCTCCAATTCCGACAGAATGGGGGCCGCACAACCCCGGATTTTTTAAACGGCTGGGGGCCGAACTTCGCTACCGGCTGATCAGGCGCGGCGTGCACCGGGCTGAGACCTGCGCCACGATGACCCAGCTCAACGCCGCTGTTCTGCAGAATACGTTCGCACGCAGCTTCGCCGTTGTCCCGCCCGGAGTCCTTGAGTGGACAACTGACGTTGGAACCAACGGCCCGGACTGTATCTTTCTGTCGGTGTGTCGTCTGGAACCATCCAAACGAGTCGACTGGATCATCGACGCCTTCTGCCAGCTGCCGCAGCCGCTGCTTAATCGTTCAAAACTTTGGATCGTCGGTGAAGGCTCACAAAGCGCTGCGCTCAGGTCCATGACGGCAAGCCGTGCGGCGGCTGGACGGGTACAGTTTTGGGGACACGTCTCAGAAACTCAGCTCGAGGACTGCTATCGCCAGAGCAGTGTGTTTGTTATGCCGGCTCGTCAGGGCTACGGACTGCCGGGGCTGGAGGCTCTGGCACGCGGACTCAGGCTGATCGTGCATCGCGAATCCGGAGTGTCCGAGGTGCTGGAGGGGCGCCCCGAGGCCACCATCATTACCGATCCGGAATCCCTGACCGCCGCGCTGCAGGCCTGCTGTGAAAATCACCAGACGTGGCGGCGACAGTCACGCAACATTCGTCCCCGGGCCGCATGGGCGCGGGATCTGCTGCAGGTCTGCGAGTGGCTGTAATGCCTGCGGAACAATCAAGATTGCTGGTGATTCACTGGTTTCCGCTGGAGCAGTTTCCACCGGCTCAGAATCTGCTGAATGTCTGCAGCGAACGCCCCAGCCTGACGACCGCTGCTGTGACCACTGCAGGTACAGCTGCATGGCGGTTCTGCACACCGCACGTCCGAATTTATCGCAGTCGTTTTCCGGTGCGGGGCCAGTGGAAAATTTGCCGCCTGCTGCAGTTTCTGGCCTTCCCGCTGCTGTGCCTGGTGCGTGCCCTGCTGCTGCGACCGCAGACACTGCTGTATTACGAGCCGCACTCCGCACCTGCCGCTCTGCTGGTCATGCTGCTGTTTCCTCGCACAAAACTGTGCATTCACTATCACGAATACCGCCAGCTGCAGCATTTTCAGGATGCCGGCAACGCGATTGCCCGACTGGGATTCTGGCTGGAACGCAGATTCCTGTTCCGTCGCGCTGCCTGGATCTCGCACACAAATCCCGAACGCTGCGAATTGTTTTTGCGGGATTGTCCGATCGTCAGCCGTGCAGTCGTCAAGGCACTGCCCAATCTGCCGCCCATGGCATGGTGCCATGCGGCAAAGGCCGCAGAGCTGCGGTCTGCCGCGCCGATCCGGTTGATCTACGTGGGGGCAGTGTCGCTGCACGACACCTACATCGCTGAGATTATCGACTGGCTCAGGGCTCTGCCGCCGCAACAGGTGACACTGGATCTGTATATCAGTAATTACGATGAAAAAACGGCTGCGTTTTTGCGGGAAAACACGCTGCCTGGTGTCAGGATTCATCTGGGAGGCCTGCCCTACGCAGAGCTGCCTCGCGTGCTTGCTGAAGGCCATCTGGGCCTGATTATCTACAAATGTACCACGGTCAATTATATCTATAATGCCCCCAATAAACTGTTTGAATATCTGGCCTGCGGTCTGAATGTACTGTATCCTGAACAGATGCTGGGGGTGCAGCCGTGGATCGACGCCGTCCGGCCGCAGTCCGTGGTACCAGTAAGATTTGCAGAGCTGGCCGCACTGACGCCACAGGATCTGCCGCTGCCCGGGGCGCTCTGTCGGCCCTGGCCGTGGTCCGGTGACAGTATCTATCGGCCGTTTCTGGATGAAGTGCTGGGATTCAGTCACAGCGACTCTGCCCGCAACGCAGAACTGAGCGAGAAATGATCGCTCTTGTAAGTCACCTTCCGCTGCAGATCGAGGGCGGGGGCACCTTTGCCGTAACGTGGCATGTCTTGCAGTCGCTCAAAACCCGGCTGCCGGACCTGCAGTTTCAGCATGTGAAGCCTTCGGTCGATCGCTGGGCCAGATTTCGCAGTCGGCTATGTCGTAAACTGCTGCGACGTCCTGGTAACTTTTTCACCTTCAGCGAACGTGCTCTGCGGCAGACGGCTGACTCGTTGCAGGCCGTCCTGCCGGCCGCAACACAAGGCGTGCTGTTTCGAACCAGCACCCGCTGGATCGCCTGTCGTCCGCAGGTGCCGTATTTCGTCCACCTGGATGCCGTATTTCATACGTTTCATCGCAACACCTTTGCAGCGGGAGAGTTTGCTGCGGCCGACCTGCAACGAATCTACGATCGTGAGGCTGAGTTTCTGGAGGGGGCCGCCGGGGTGTTTTTTGAGTCTACCTGGGGGCTGGAGCAGGCTGTGCAGCATTATGGCCTGCGCGGTCACCATTACACCTCTGTCGGAGTGGCCGGCAACCTGCCGATTCCTGGGGAGTGTCCTGCCGTGACTCGCGGCCGATCCCTCCTGACGATTGCCAGGCGGTTTGCTCAGAAAGGTGGCGATTATCTGGCCGCTGGCTGGCTGCAGCTGCGGCAGCAGTTTCCCGACTGCAGCTGGCATATCGTCGGCGGGCCCGCACCCGCGGATGTCCCGCGTTTGCCCGGAGTCATTTACGAGGGTTTTCTGCGTCCAGATGTGCCGGCTGAGCTGCTCCGGATGCAGATCTTGCTGCGGCAGTCTTCCCTGCTGGTGCACCCGACTCGAGAAGACATGAATCCGCTGGTGCTGCTGGAGGCTGCCGGGTTTGGCTGCCCGGCAGTCACAGTCAGGGACTTTGCGATTCCGGAACTGGTGGAGGACGGCATAACAGGTGTCCTGCTCGACCGGCCACTGTCAGGAACTGCCGTAGCAGCAGCTGTTGCCGCTTTGTGGAATGATCCCCGACGGCTGCAGGACATGTCACAGGCTGCCTGGCAGAGTGCAGTGCAGCGGCGCGGCTGGGATGCCATCGGCGACAGGATGGCAGGTCTGATCATACCCGCCACAACGCAGAAAATCGGGTCTTGAAAAGGGGGAACGGCTCGGCCAGCGAAATTATGAAACTTGTGCTGCTGCACCAGTTAAGCCTGGAACGTTATCCACCGGCAGCGAATCTGCTCAGAACGCTGCACCAGCAGGCGAGGCTGGAAGCAGCTGTCATTACCACCAGTGATAATGTGGCTCCCGGTGCTGCAGTGCCCTCCGAACTGCCGGTCTGGCGACTGCCTTTTGCCAGCCCGCAGGACTCCATTTGGCGGAGATGGGGCATGGCATTCCTGTGGCATTTGCGGGCTGCTGTGATTTGCTGGTGGCTAAAGCCGGCTGCCGTTATCAGCATGGAACCACACTCGGCCCTCGCTGCCTGGCTCTGGCTGGTGCTGCTGCGGGGTCGCAGTCGACTGCTGATTCATCATCATGAATATTACACGCCTGCAGATTACCTGCGCCTGGGCAACCGGCTGACGCGACTGAATCGCTGGTTCGAAAACCGCCTGCTGCGACAGGCTGTGTGGGTGTCACAGACCAACAGTGATCGACTGCGACTGTTTCGCACCGATCATCCGGAACTGACGGATGGCCAGTGTCATGTGCTGCCCAATTATCCGCCTCGCGCCTGGCTGCAGTCACTGCCTGCGGAAAGATCGTGGCCGAGCAGTGACGCGGGGCCGCTGCGACTGGTGTATGTGGGGTCTGTCTCACTGCACGACACGTGGATCGGGCCGCTGGTGGAATGGCTGAATTCGCCGGCGAACAGCGGCTGCACGCTGGATGTGTTCTGTTACAACCTTGACCCGACAACTCGCAGCTTTCTGCAAAAGCAAACCAGTCCGGCTGTCAGGTTCCATGGTCAGGGGGTGGACTATGATCAGTTGCCGCAGTTGTTGTCAAAGTTTGACGTCGGGCTGATTCTGTATCGCTGCACCACCGTCAATTTTGTCTGGAACGCGTCGAACAAACTGTTTGAGTACCTGATGTGCGGTCTGGATGTGTGGTATCCGTCGTGCATGCTGGGGGTCAGGCCGTATGCCCGTTCGGATGCTGCTCCGCGTGTGCTGGAAACGGATTTCGAGAAACTGGATCAGCTGAATCTGGCAGAGCGGCGGGATCGTGCGGGGCTGCCCTGGCAGCCGTGGACGACAACCTGCGAGGACGCTCTGGAACCTCTGATCGCCTGTCTTAACCAGCCAGCGTGCGATTGAGCACAGCTCCTCCAGCCATTTCCGTAGCTCGGGCTTTCCAGCCCGAGCATCCAATTCCGCCTGTGCCGTGGTTCGTCCCAGGCGGCGTGCATGGCGTGGTGTGTTTGCCGGGCTGAACTCGGGCTAAAGCCCCGAGCTGTGTGTTGGTTTGCGTTTAGGGACTTCTGCAGCCAGGGCTGAAGCCCGAGCTGCGTGTTGTGTGCCGTGGGTGCGATGGAAACATTGAAAGCTGTTGTTGCGGCGTTGCTGTCGCCCCTGGTGATTGCGCTGGTGCTGCAGCTGGCTGGCTGGTGTGTGCGGGGGCGTAGGCGGCGTCTCGGGACGGGGCTGGTGTTCGGCGGCACTGTGGTGTTGCTGCTGGGCAGCTTGTCCGGCTGGACGTATGAGT
>SXXK01000029.1 GCA_005791255.1 Planctomyces sp. | reverse complement strand
GGCTCAATCTCGCTCAACTCCACACGCCATTCATACCACCCTGGCTGCTCAGCCGTCGCTGCCACAATCGGCTCATAGGTACTGGCGCGCATGGAGGCCTGTGAATCATTGCTGGCCTGCCAGCCAAACTCCAGCTGCAGAGTCGCCGGTATGTCCCTGCCTGGCTCCGACTCAGAACGCCACGCTCGGACTCGCACCAGCAGCGGACCGGCATCCGGCAGTCGATCGCCCAGCTCCACAATCAGCCGCTGCCCCGGACGAACCTCGGCCACACGACCACCTGCTGCCGGAACTGCAGGCAAAGCATCCAGCGCTGGCCACGCATGCTGCGCACCGCCATAACCCCACCCAATCCCCGTCCGTAATCCCGTCTGCCGATCCAGATACTGCAGACCTCCAGCACGACTGTGCTGCTTTTGAAACTGCTCCAGTGCCTGCTGCAACGCCTGAGCATCCGAGGCATGCTGCTCTCGCAGTTTCTGCTGCTGACCGTCCAGGCCAGCCCATTCGTCCGCAGATGCCTGATGCATCGAGGCTGCCCAGAACAACGATTTCGGCCGATCACCATGCACCACGGCACGCCGCAATGCCCCGCGAAATACTTCCCGCGACGCCTGGAGTTGACTCACCGACATCTGCAGCAGCTCGGCACTGTTCTGAAACCCATCCTTCGACACAGGTTCCGGCGGCAGATCCTTCGCAAAATCCCAGGGCAATCCCAGCAGATCCTGCAGGGCATAGTTGATCTCATACCGCGTCATTCGACGAAAGGCGGACTGCCCGGCCTGAGACCGCTGCACCTGCGCCGCTGACAACAGCTCACCCGATAACCACTCGACAATCTGCGTGCGCTCAGCCGCCGACAATTCAGATTCCCCTGGCGGTGGCATCTCGTGCTTGCTGACCACCGCAGACACTTCCTGCCACCACGAGACATCCGGACCATGCAGCAGATCAGGATTGAGCGTGTCGATCCGAATATTGCCCTCCTGCTGGTCCGGACCATGACACTGCACGCAGGCACGCTGCAGCACCGGGGCAATTTGCTCACGGAACGTCGCCAGGTCCGCCTGAGGTGCGGACTGAGTGGCCTGCGGAGCAGCACCTGTGAGCAGCAGCGACTGAGCCAGCCCGTGCTGACGAGCCTGTGTCAGAGTTCGTACGTCGCTGTCCTCACCGGCGAACACGTCCGAGCACAACAGGCAGCACGCCAGCAGGCCACTGAACAGCCGACAACAGGGCAGCGGACAACAGGGCAGCCGACAACAGGGCAGCGGGACCGACAAACGCAGCATCTGCAGAATTCCGCCGGGAATGTGGAAGGAGGAGGGCGTTGGTGGAGGGAAGGTTCGAGAAGCCTACCACCGCTGTCCATTCCGGGCAATCAGAACCCGTCGGCAGAAATGCAGTTAGGGAAAATTACCAGGCATCCGTCAGCTCATTCCGGTAAGCCTCCGACATCCGACGGTGCGCCCGGGTAATCTCAGAGACCAGCTTCAGCACCAGTTCACGATCGCCCTCCTCCACTTCATGCTCCAGCAACTCCAGCTTTTCCCGCACAATGCGAGTCTTCCAGCGGTGGTAGTCACTCAGGGAACCCCGCCGCAGCCACGCCCCCACCTCCATCCGCCGAGTCCAGTCATCATAACGCTCCGACCAGTACTTTGTCTCCGCATGATCCAGACTCAAAGCCGCACTCAATGCCCCAATACGCGCATCCGTCATTGCGTCCAGACTTTCCGCAGGAGCCGGATAGGCCGCATAACACCCCGCCACACTCAGCACCACCAGCCCGCTCAGAGACAAGGCACCCAGCACCGACGGCGGGATCACAAGATCAAATCTGCCCGCCGGTCGCGTCGGCACCGGCTTGCGGATCCACTCCTCCAGTCGCCCGCGACGATCCGCCCCCCGCAATACCACACCCGCTGCCGCCAGCAGCCCAACCAGCATCAGCGGCCGATACTGCCAGGGCGCCAGGTCACGGGACAGCCTGTCACGCAGCGCCTGCAGCGGATTGGGTTCGTTCCCGGAGAATGGCCGACAGTAGATATCAAACGCATGCGTGTGTCCCGCAGGCTCCACATCCGTCGGAAACAGCGGATCCTGAACTCCGTACGCCAGCGGCAACAAAACCACCAGTACCAGCAGCAGCCAACCGGCCGCACGCTTCCAGCCGAACTCAGCCACTGACCAGCCAATCAGCCCAGGATTCGTGCCCGCTCCCAAAATCAGCAGAATAAAAGCTGCCCCCACGGAATTGGCATGCTGAAACATCATCCCGAGCTGCGACATTGCCAGCATCGGAGTCGCATAGACGGGGATCGACAACAGCATCATCAGCAGCGGAGCCATCGCGTTATCCGCATTGAATGAATGCTGCAGACTGTTCTGCGGCAGCACAGCACCCAGCACTCCCACTCCACACAGTCCCAGCAGCAACCAGCCTCCGGATGCACCACTGGCCTCACGCACTGTCACCGAAAACAAGGCCGCCATCCGCTGCAGCCCGAATGCCACCACCGGTTCGGCTGCCGGTTCCTCAATGACCTCCGGAAACAACCAGTCATAAACCAGCCCCGCTGCAGTCACGATAATCAGGGAACAAAAGGCAAACGTCAAAATCGCCACAGGCTCCGACAGCGTCAGTCCATACAACAGCGACAGCGGATTGAACAGCGGACCGGACATCGCAAACGCCAGCACCGTCCCTCCCCGGATTCGCGCACGCCGCAACTCCCGCACCACCGGTATCACGCCGAGGGAACAGACCGGCAACAGCATCCCCAGAAGCCAGGCTCGCAGCAGGGCACTGCGAGTCCCCTCGCCGAACAGTCGTCGAGTCCCCGCGGTGCCGAAAAATGTCCGCAGCACTGCAGTCGTCATCAGGCCGGCCAGCACAAACGGTGATGCCTCAGTCAGACTGACAAACGCCCGATAAAAGAATCCAGGTATCATCATCGCGTCCATCACGCTCTCTCCGCCACACCGCCGGTCACTCACTGCCGCCGCACAACCGCTGCACACTTCAATCAACTATTCAGCCACGCCCGCTCACGGTTCCCCTCGCGCATTGGGATCACGCGAGCTCAGCACCAGCTCTCGCAGCCCCTGCAGCGATTTCCCCACCCGCTCTGCCCGATCCCCCGACAGTACTCCGCCACCGGCCAGCTCCGGCTGCAGCTGCCGTGCAAGATTCACCGCGCGGTCAAAATCCTGACGCTTCAGCTCACTGTCCGCCGCAAACTCCGGAATCCAGCCAGCCAGATCCTGCAGCTCCGAATCGTCACCAGGGGCAGTACCCGCCGCCTGATGCTTCGTCACCCGCTGTTCAATGTCAGATACCAATTGTTCGTAACTGCCTGGACGATGCGGCGGAAACTCATGATGAGCCTCCTCCTCACCCTCCAGTGCCGACGGTCCACAGCCCGCCACCAGCGGCGAAACCAGCACCAGAAGCGACAGCCTCCACCACATCCGCCGCGGCAGCACTGACCTGGCAGCTACCCGGAAATGCACGCCATTCATCATCGATACTCCGGCAGAGATGTGCCTTCCAGAATTTCCTGAACCACCGTTCGCGCCCGCGAAGTCTCCAGCCCCAGACGCACACTCAGCACCGGAAATGCCGTGTCCTGAATGTCATCCGGCACCACAAATCGACGCCCCGCCAGCCACGCTCGCGCCTGCGCCATCCGCAGCCAGATCAGCAGGCCCCGCGGACTCAACCCCAGACTGACTGACGTGTGCCGACGAGTTTCACCGGCAAGCCGCACCAGATACTCACGCACCGGCTCCGCTGCACTGACCCGCGCGACACTCTGCTGCACCTCCGCCAGACTGCACGCGGGCAGCACTTCCGCAGACGCACGCTCCACAGCCACCGGCCCCAATGTTGCATCCAGCAGCATCTGCGACTCATCCGATGCCGCCGGATAGCCAATGCTCAGCTTCATCGCAAAACGGTCCAGCTGCGCCTCGGGC
>SXXK01000256.1 GCA_005791255.1 Planctomyces sp. | reverse complement strand
CAGCCAGAATTCCATGCTGTGCCAGCTGTGAAAGGATCTTCTGTTCATCAACCCCGGGAAGGTCGATCTTATTCAACGCCACGACAATCGGTACGCCGGCATTCTTTGCGTGACTGATACACTCAACAGTCTGCGGCATCACACCGTCGTCCGCAGCCACCACCAGCACAACAATGTCCGTCACGTTCGCCCCGCGCGAACGCATCTCGCCGAATGCTGCGTGACCCGGAGTATCCACGAAGGTCAGCCAGTGGCCTTCGTACTGCACCTGATATGCCGCGATGTGCTGAGTAATCCCGCCAAATTCCCCGGCCGCCACATTCGCATTCCGGATCTTGTCCACCATCGTTGTCTTGCCGTGGTCGACATGCCCGAGAATCGTAATGATTGGCGGACGTCCGGACATCAGCTCCGGCGGATCCTCGTGGTCAAGCGACGCAAGCAGTTCAGCCTCGATGTCCCGAGTCCTCTTGAAGGAGAGGTCAACTCCCAGCTCCAAAGCGACTTCCATCGCCTCGTCTTCGCCAAGAGCATCGTTGATCGTGACCATCCGGCCCTGCTTCAGCAGCAGACCGAGAATCGCACGAGCCGGACGGCCAATCGCCTCGGACAACGCACGAACCGTCACCGGAAACGTCATCTGGGCCGTGGTCTTCAGCTCCGCAACACCCGTTCGCTTCTTACGCTTCAGCTTCTTCGCCTGACGCTCGGCCTCACGAGTCTCCCGGAGTTCCTTCAGGAGCGAGCCGCGAGCCATCCCGGGACGGGCCGGTCGAGCCGGTGCGGCCTTCGGAGCTTCATGCTCCTCACGCGCCTCTCGCAAAGCCTTCAACTGGTCTGCCAGCGGACTGCGACGGTCTACCAGGTCAGACAAAGCCATGTCCGGCTTCTGAACCTTCTCCTCTTTCGGCTTGGGCTTCTTCACAACCGGCGGAACATAATCCGGCGGAGCAGCAACCATGGGGCGTGCTGCAGGCTTCTCACGGTTTACTTTGATCGGGCCAGCCGGACGCGCCGGCTGCGGCGCTGCAGCAGCAGCCTCACGGTCCTTCACGGACCCAATCGGCCGCATCTCGCGAAGCTGCTGCATCCGCGGCCGCCGCGACAAATCCCCAACCTGGCCGCCAGGCCCATGACGCACCGGCGCAGAGGCAGCAGGGCTGACAGGCACAGCCTCAGCAACAGGTACCACAGGTGCCGCTGCAGACACCGCTGCCGGTGCCACAGGAACTGCTCCGGCGGAAACAGGAGCCTCCGAAGGCGTTACCGCTGGCGGCTCGGCAGCCACCGCAACGGGTTCCTCCGCAGCCACTGCTGTGTCCGCAGCCACTGCTGTGTCCGCAGCTGACTCCGGCTCCGACACCGCCGGCTCAGCGATCGGCTCCTCAACTGCCGGCTCAGCGGGCATCTGTGCAGCAGGCTCCGCTTCCACCGCGGTCTCTGCTGCCACAATCACCTCGCTGCGCTCGTCGGACACTTCCTCAGGCACGGCATCATCCTGCTCACCTTCAGGCGATCCTCCCTGCAGTTCATCCGGCTGACCGTCCGCAGAACGCATCGTTCCACGACCCGAAGCCCCGATGACACGCACACGCCCAGCCTGACTTTGAGTCTCGCGGACCGGCGTAATGTCAGAGGTCGGAATCTCCGAGGCACCCGGCGTCCCCTTGCGGCGAAGGTAGGCGATGATCTGATCACGCTCCTCTTCGCTGATGGTCGCCAGAGCATTGCGTAACTTGACGCCCGCCTCTTCGGCAAGATCAATCAGGACTTTACTGTCGAGCCCCAGATCTCTGGCCAGGGCAAAAATACGAATCTTCAAAACGCGAACCCCTTAGGCCGCTACCTGCGGCCAGCTCCCATGCAAAACCGCGGCAGCACAAAAATCGGTGCAACTACGACCGATGCACCCAAACTGCTATCAGATTCCAGCCGCCGCCAAAACAAAAAACCCAGTCAGATACGCTCACGGCCGGACACCCGACCCCAATCCGTCCTTAAAAGACTTCCGCCAGCCCGAATTCAAACGGACCAGAACAGCAACACATGGGATGAACTTTTGAAGATTCCACTCCTGAAACCAGCGATCAAAATGCCACCATCATCCAGCATCGTTTGACTCCGCCGGCGACACGACAGGCGGCGCAGCAGGTGCTGCCTCCGCCTGATTGCCCGCCAGCTTCCTCTGCTCAGCCTGAAATTTCTCTTCCGCTTCAAGCCGAGCACTCTCTTCGTCAGCATAATCCACGATACGACTGCAATCCTCCTCGGATAAACCACTGATCTCCATCAGCTGGTCCGGCTCAATCACCGACAGGTCGTCGAACGAAAAGAAACCCTGGGAGACAAGACTTTCCGCCAACTCCGGAGTCACCTCGGGAATCACACAGAAAGCTTCAATCGACTTGTCCAGCTTCGCATCCAGTTCCACCTGAGTCATCACGTTGATGTCCCAGCCGACCAGTTTGCTGGCCAAACGCACGTTCTGCCCGAATTTCCCAATCGCCAGTGACAACTGATCGTCACGCACCAGTACAATCACCTTGCCCAGCATCGGACACAAAATTACGTCCTCAACGTCGGCCGGCTGCAGGGCATTCGGCACCAGCACCGACAACGAGTCGTTCCAGCGAACAATGTCGATCCGTTCGCCAGCCAATTCCTCGACAATGCCTCGAATTCGAGCACCCCGGACACCAACGCAGGCACCCACACAGTCAATCGTGCTGTCCGAACAGGACACCGCGACTTTTGAACGATTTCCTGCCTCACGAGCAATGGAGCGAACCTCGATCACTCGATCGTTGACTTCCGGAATCTCCACCTCAAACAAACGACGCACAAAGTCCGGGTGAGTCCTGCTGAGAATGACACGCACCCGCGAACCCGCCTTACGCACGTCCAGCACGATTGCTCGCAAACGATCACCCGTCCGAAAGTTCTCCTTCCGGATCTGTTCGCTGCGAGGCAGTATCGCCTCGATTTTATCCAGCTTCACAATGACCGTACCACGGTCAACCCGAGTCACCTGGCCGGAAATCAACTGGCTGCGCAGATCCAGATACTCGTCGTACAGAGCATCCCGCTCCGCTTCACGAATTTTCTGAATCATCACCTGCTTGGCTGTCTGAGCAGAGATGCGGCCGAGCAGATCGCCCAGAAGATCCGCCTCCAGCGCTCGACCGTCGCAAATCAAAGACGGCTCGCCCGTTTCGCGGTCAATCCGCACCTCGAGTTGCTCTTCCTCAGAAAAATGCTTGCGAGCCGCTGAGAGAATTGCCTGCTCAATCCCCTCAAAGACCACATCCGCATCAATGGCCTTGTCGCGGTGAATCGCGTCGACAATTCTGAGTATTTCGTTACCGTTCATGAGGCTGATGTTCGCTGCACTGCACATGTAAAAAAAAAGCGGGAGCAATGTCCCACTTTTCGCGCCCGACCACCCCTGCGGGCAGCCGAAAAAACCTCGTCAACCGGCGGCCCCAAAAGCCACAGAACAGATTGCTCCGTCCCGCTCTGCCGGTTGAAGAAATGGAGGAAGATCTAGATCTTGTCCATTTCAGGTCCCTTAAGCACGATGACCAACACCCAATAATCCGCCGGTTACCAATTCACCACGATATCACAGGCTGAAGAAAACTTCAGCCGACCACTACGGTAGTGGACGCCCGGCGCAATGTCAAGCAACCCACCACAACCCTCACGTTGTCGACAGCCACAACGTGGCAGTTCCAATCAATAAATCACGTTTGCCGACACAAACCACTATTTCCCGACATTTTTACGATGACACCCAAAGGCATTGCTCAGGTTTGCGAATCGCCGCCACCCGCCACACACTCCCTCACCACCTGACGAGCCGCCTTCCAGGCATGCCGAATAGTGAACAAACGTGATTCAATCTGCTCCGCCGTAAAATAACGACCATGGTCACTGGGAGGCAAACCGGCCAGTGACAGGGTCAACGGAAGCAAATCAAGAAATTCGCGATAACGCCGCTGCACGTCCGACGGATCCGCCATCTCACGCTACTCCCAGTCACAGCTGCACTCAATCAACCACGATGCCCCAAAGCCTTCTTGAGAATTGCATCGGCGGCACCGGTCGGTTTCGTTGAATCCTTCGGCGAGGCACCGGTGCTGCCCTTCGACGGTTCCCCCTCCTTGGCGCCCGTTGTGCTGGGGTCAGGCAAAAGAACCTCCAGCTTGCCTGCATCCCCGCCAGCAGGAGCAGACGGAGCAGGCTGCATCGGTGCCTGCGGCATCATGCCAGGCATTCCCTGCATTCCAGGCATCATCATTCCGCCACCCATCGGATACCCCATCTGAGGCATCATCGGTGGATACATCTGACCATAACCTGGCATCATCTGTGGCTGGAACGGAAATCCACCATACATCCCCCCCGGATAGCCACCCATCTGCGGCATCATCGGCTGATAGGGATACTGCCCCGGCATCATCTGAGGAACTGCCATCACAGTCGTATCCGACGCAGACACAGGCATCGTCACCGTCTGCTCCCCAGGAACCGGTGCCACGCCGGCGTCAGCGAGAGGCACCTCTGTGACCGTCGGCGCGGAAACCTGAGTCTCCCCGCTGGCCAGCACAGCCGTTGGCAGGATCCTGCTGTCAACCTCAGGAGCCTGTACATCAGTACGAACCACCAGTTCGAATTCCAGATTGCCAATCAGAATGCGGTCTGCATTGGACAGCACAGTCTCACGCTGAATCCGCTCCCCGTTCACCAGTGTCCCGTTCGTGCTGCCAAGATCCCGCAGGCGAACCGAGAAATCGTCCAGACTGAACACACAGTGATGTCGACTGACCATCTCGCTGTTCGGACGCAATTGGCAATCCTGCTCGCGACCAATCAGAAACTTGCGACGGTTCAGGGGGATGACCTGACCTGAATGCTTGCCACCAACAACCTTCAGTTCTGCGGAAATCATATCCCCAACTCCCAATCCCTGAGTCCACTCAGACAGACTCAACCGCTGAATTCACCGAGCCGCTGCCACCGGAACACCCTGAACACAGCCACAAAAGCACAGGAAAAACAAGCCCAGCCAGTCGCAACCACTACCGGCTGTTCTCACCGGCACTCACAACTTCTTAACATTTCAGACACCCAACACCGGAACCCCGCCTCCGCTCGAAACCTTCCCTGCAGACCCAATCACTACTCTATTTAACCAAAAGCAAAAGGAGCAGAAAATCTATCCAATTTCCGAGAATCTCAGGCAAAAAGATGGATCCAAAACGAATGTTCCTCGTGTTTTCCTTCGGCCGCAAGGCCATTGTCCCTGCCATTCCCGCGCAATACCCCAAATCTTCCAAACGCAGCGATCCTTCCGAACATATCGGTTTTTCAGCCACCACGAACCCGTACCCAGCAGTTATTTTCAAAAAGAGCGAAATTTGGCCGAACGTTTTCGCAGCCTGTGACGTGAGCGAACGTCCCCCGCACAACAGAAAATCCCGCACAATCTGCTTGTTCACAACGCTCATTTCACAGGACTTTCGCCAAACTTTCAGGTAGGCTCCAGCCAACGTATCTCCCACAGCTTTGCTTCCACCGGCCCGTCACAGGACACCGCTGCCCCACCTTCGCACCGTTTCGGTCCCTCCCACAGCCAACTCTGTCCTGAGCACGCATATGAGCCCCTTCCTCAGCCGCAGATCCGCTCTCGCATCCTCCGGACTTGGACTCGGTTCCCTCGCTCTCGCTGACCTGCTGCAGGCAGATTCACCCCCCGCCGCTGCTGCCTCAGCCACCGCCTCGGCCCTCGCACAGCGTCAACCGCACTTCACCCCCAAAGCAAAACGCGTAGTTCACTTTTTTCTGAACGGCGGACCCTCGCACGTCGACACATTCGATCCCAAGCCAGCGCTCGCCCGCTTCAGCAACCGCACGGTCTCCGACAATCTTCTGACGGAACGCAAAACCGGAGCCGCCTTCCCGTCACCCTTCCGCTTTCGTCCCTGCGGGCAGTCCGGCATCGAAGTCAGCGAACTCTTCGCCAAAACCGCCGCACACATCGATGACATCGCCGTCATCCGCTCCATGCAGGCACAGGTGCCCAATCACGAACCCTCACTCATGCTCATGAACTGCGGCGACTCAGTACAAACTCGCCCCAGTGCCGGCGCATGGGTGCTGTACGGACTCGGCAGCGAAAACCAAAACCTCCCAGGCTTCATTTCCATGTGCCCCGGTGGTCTGCCCATCAAGGATACCGAAAACTGGCAGTCCGCCTTTCTGCCCGGTGCGTTCCAGGGCACATGGGTCGATTCACAGCATCAGGAACTCAGCAGACTCATAGAAAACATCGAGCACCCACACATTGCCACGCCAGCACAGCGTCGCCAACTGAACCTGCTCGCACGACTCAATCAACAGCACCGCACAGCTCGCCCCGATCCCCGACTCGAGGCCCGCATCCAGTCCTTCGAACTGGCGTTCCGCATGCAGCAGGACGCAGCCGAGGCTTTTGATGTCAGCCTGGAACCAGCTCACATTCAGGCCCTTTACGGCTCAGGCACACATGCCCGACAAACACTCATTGCCCGCAGGCTGCTGGAACGCGGTGTCCGCTACGTGCAACTCTGGCACGGAGCCGGACAGCCATGGGACAATCACACCAATATCGAATCCGCTCACCGCAGCCTCGCCGCACAAATCGATCAGCCCATCGCCGCTCTGATCGCAGATCTGAAACAGAGAGGCATGTTTGAAGACACACTGATCCTTTGGGGAGGCGAATTCGGTCGCACCCCCACTGTCGAACTTTCCGCAGACGGAAAACCACAGTCCGGGCGCGATCACAATCACTGGGGCTTCTCCGTCTGGCTGGCCGGAGGCGGCATTCGCGGCGGCCAGACCTATGGAGCCACCGACGAACTGGGCTTTCGAGCTGCAGAAAACCCTGTCAGTGTGCATGACCTGCACGCCACCATGCTGCACTGCCTGGGCTTCGACCATAAACGACTCACGTATCGCTACGCGGGCCGGGACTTCCGACTGACGGATGTTCACGGCACTGTTATCCAGCAGATCTGTACCTGAGGTGTCTGGTGAAACTGCTGCTCCACCTGAAACGTGCGGCGATCGTCGCCTGCCTGCCCGCAATTTCCGTTCTTCT
>SXXK01000028.1 GCA_005791255.1 Planctomyces sp. | reverse complement strand
TGGAATGCGGTTTGGAACCACGAATGGACACGAATGAGGTGGTGTTTTGAACCACGAATGGACACGAATGGGGTGGCGGTTTTGAACCACGAATGGACACGAATGAGATGGCGGTTGGGCACGGATGAGATGCGTTCAATGCAGCTCGGGCTTTAGCCCGAGATCACCACGTGGCACCCCTCGCCCCTGGAAGGGGATGGGGCTGGGGGTGAGGGGTGAAGGTACCCTGGAATCCGGGGCTTCAGCCACGGGTTGTCGCGGATCAGGGCTGTTGTTTTCGCCACGGATGAACACGGATTCACACGGATAAATCGCAGGGTTTCCGGCGTTCTCTCCTTTCCACTTTCTCTGGTCTGCTTTCTATGGCATGGATGCCATTGCCCCCTCACCCCCGTTGGCGGGCGAGGGGGAGCGGCTGGTTGTCAGTTGTCAGTTTGGGTCTGTTTTTTCTTCGCGTCCACGCACTCAGGCTGCGGTACCGACACTACAGCCACAGATAGCGCTGCAGAAACTCCACCACATCCCCGAAACACCAGTACGCCAGTGACGTCTTGCCGCAGTAGATGCGGACGGTCACTTCTGTACCGATTCGCAGCGGAGGCAGTTCCTGACCGTCGTCAGCCACGGCTGTCAGTTCAAATACAGCTCCCTTCTCTGAGTCGGTCGTCGAACGGCTGGCAACTTTTGTCAGGCGACACGGGTACTTCTTCTCGGGGTCACTGGCCAGTACGAAGGCCCCGGGCAGTTCAACGCTTTCACCAGCGGCCAGCTTCTCCCGCTGAGCTCTCAGCAGATGGCCCATGCGTTTTTCATCCAGCAGCAGTTCCATGTGCCACGGACCCTTGTCGTTCATCACGTCAAACAGGTAGTCGCCCGTTCGCACAGGACGGTTTTCCAGCATCTGCCGCAGCTGAAAATCCGGAATGCTGCCGTTGGCTGGTGCCAGCACCTTCAGTTTGGTTTCGCGTCGATTTTCCAGAGTTTTCAGTTGCTGTCGGGCGATCAGTTCGTCACCCTGCAAACGCTCAAGCTCCACACGCAGGCGTTCGCGACTGAGTTCTCCGTTGCGAGCTGTCTCGGTGTCGACCGCGTTCTTCTGGCTTTCCGTCTTGCGAATTTCTTCTTCCTTGGCCTGGACCAGCATCTGCTGCTTGCGGACTGTGGCGGCAGCCTCTTCGATCTGTCCGTCCAGTTCCTCGTTCTCCAGCACGATCAGCACATCGCGGGCTGACACCACCTGATTGCCGTCGACTCGCAGGCCTTCGCGAGTGATCAGGCCATCCCAGGTGGCAAAGACGGCATGCTGCTCGACCGGCATCAGCTTGCCTTCTGCGGTTACCGGATACTCGAGCCGGATCAGAGTCATGGCGGCCACCAGCACCAGCAGTGCAGCGGCAACAGCCAGAGTGATCATCAGTTTGCGACCATGAAACCACTCCCGCACTGACCCCACGGCGGTCCAGAGCTTCAGTCCGAAGATCCGTTCGTGCTGTCGAGCATTCCAGAGGGCAGCGCCAGCATGATCAGCCAGCAGTTCTGAATGTTGTTCGAGCTGGGGTGCCGGTTCAGATTCTGCCAATTGTTCGATAATCAGACAGCCGGTCGCTTTGGGGCGAGCCCTCCGCTGTTCACGATCCGCCTCCTCACCCTGCCTGCGAACCAGCGGAGGTGATTCGAAGGTGGGGACCAGCAGGACCATGCGGGAGCCACTTTCCTGCACGAAGGCTGCCAGGGGCTCTTCAACCTGCGGAGCCAGTCCTTCGATGCGCCCCGTGTATTTCAGACTCTCACCCATCTCGATCACTCGCCGAGCCAGTTTGGCCATGGCGGCGATGAGATTGGCGCGAGGATTGACACTGCTTTGACCGCTGACGGCCAGAATCTGCACGCTGCGACCTTTTCGCGAGGCCACAGCGATGCGGTCACAGCCCAGCAGGGCCCGGCTGTCACTGGCGACGGCATCCGCCACTTCCTGCTCATGCAGCGATCGCTGCATCCGCAGCATCAGCTGTTCAAAATCCGTCCAGAACTGACTCTTCAGGTCCTCGGTCATACCCTGATTGCGACGTCGCCCCTCCAGAAACCGCGACGCATACCCACACATCTGTTCGAGAAACTGCATGTAACCGGACTGGGCCTTGACAGGCACGTCAGACCGCTGAAACAGTTCCACCACACCCACACACTTTTTTTCGCGATGCAGAGCTGCCATCACCAGCACGTGCTCGGTGGGCAGCTGAGTTTCCCCGCCGTGAGCGATCGTGCGGGCTTCACCCTTTTGCAGCACATCCATCAACAGACGCTCGTTGACGGACATGGCCCCCGGACGTTCTGCCAGACCGGTCTGTTCGAGGTTGGTCTGGGCGACCAGCGACAGTCGCCCGCCTTCGTCCACCAGCCAGACGCCCCCGGCACGCGCTCCGATTGCCGCTACCACTCGAGCCAGGAACTCGGCGAAAAACTGGGGCGGTGGGAGCTCCTGGCCAGACAGTTGCTCAATCTCCCGCGCAAGCTGCATCACACGCTCACGCACACGTCGGAGATTTTCTTCGTTTGAAACAGGCTCGCTCATGAGTCTTTCCGTTCCCGCTGCCCTGCCGGTCCACTGATACCTGTCGCCATTCTCACGGGCTTTGCAAATCGGGTCAAGACTGCTGCGCCGATTGACCTGGGGATAATGCCTGAACCACCCGATCTCTGCCGGGCAGACACCTCTGAACGCTTCCCGCCCGGCAGATTTTCTCTGTGGTCTGCTGAGAATTGGCGCATTTGTTGCTAAAAAAGCCACTGCGGCAATTGTCTGACACGCCTGCAACAGCGAATATGCTCAGTTTTGACAGCCGTCTCACCCGTTTAACCTTAACCTTGCCCTGAAGTGCTCGAAAAACGAGCACAGGGCAGCGCAAAATACCAGCAGTAGCAGAAGCCCTCTGGAAGTCTCAGGACCATGAACCGACCGGAAGACGAGAATTTGCTGATCAGCGGGCTCATCGGCAGCAGTCCGGCGATGCTGGAAGTGTACAGGCTGACCCGAAAAGTGGCTCCTTCAACGGCGACGGTCCTGCTGACGGGTGAAACGGGAACCGGCAAGGAGCTGATTGCGCGGGCGCTGCATGAGTTGAGCCCGCGGGCATCGGGCCCGTTCATTCGTGTGAACTGCGGTGCATTGTCGGAAAGCCTGCTGGAGAGTGAGTTGTTTGGTCATGCCAAGGGGGCTTTCACCAGTGCGATTGAAAATCGCACGGGACGATTTGAAGCGGCTCATGGCGGTACGATTTTTCTGGATGAGATCAACAGTGTCAGTTATCAGCTGCAGGTGAAGCTGCTGCGAGTATTGCAGGAGCATGAGTTTGAGCGGGTGGGGGATACTCGTACGATCCGTGTGGATGTCCGAGTGATAGCGGCGACGAACGTGGATCTGCAGGATGAAATCACAGCGGGGCGTTTTCGCGAGGATTTGTTCTACCGTTTGAATGTCATACCTCTGTATCTGCCGGCGCTGCGGGAACGGGGTGATGACATTGCTGCACTGGTCAACTTCTTTGTCTGGCGGTATGCCCAGGCCAATCGCATTCCGGCGGCCAGTGTGCACGCGGAGGCTCTGCGGTTTTTGCAGGAATACGACTGGCCGGGCAATGTGCGCGAACTGCAGAATTATGTTGAGCGTGCTTTGGTACTGAGCAGTACGGGGGAGATCACGGCGGACCTGTTGCCTCCGCATGTTCGCGGGCTGGCGCCGGTCCGGATCGGTCGACGTTCCAGCGATGATCTGACGGTGGTCTGTGCGGATTTGGTCAGCCGAAAGCTGGCGGAAATTGGTGATGACAGCACGGATGCGTGGAATCACGTGATCAATTTTGTGGAGCGTGAGCTGATTCTGCAGGTTTTGCGGCAGACTCAGGGAGTTCAGACCCGTACGGCGCTGCGTCTGGGCATCAACCTCAACACTCTGCACAAGAAAATCGAAGATCACGGTCTGGGCTCCGAGTCGCGCTAGGGACTGGGTGGGCTGCGGTGGCCGGGCAGAAGACTGAGTGCGGGTTGGTGTGTCCGTGGGGAAACGCTGTTCCCTGAAATTCCCGAAGTTCCCGAATTCTCATACGGCCGGTGGTTTTGCTTCACACGGCCGTCGGAATCGGTAGAATTGGACCGGTTTTCCCGCTTTCTGTGACCCTCAGGGGATGAATCTCATGCGCAAAGCTCTGATGTCAGTTCTGACTGCCTGCGTGGCGGTGTGTCTGGTGGACTCTGTTGTGGCTGGCGACCGGATTGTCCTGCGTCGCCCGGTATTTACGGGACCGGTTGTCGCGGGTCCTGCATGGCCAGGCTATCCTGTTTATGGTGCCCCGGTCTACGCTGCTCCGTACTACCCTGCCCCGGTGTTCACTGCTCCAGCGTATGTTGCTCCGGTAGCCCCGGTTGTGTACTCGCACCCGGTTTATCCGGTGCCTACGGTCACCGTAGCAACGACTCCGGTTCTGTCCACTTACTATCACACCCCGGTTCATCCGGTTGTGGTGGCACCGGCTCCGGTTGTTATCGGGCCTGCTCCGATCATGTATTCATCCCGTACACTGCGGCACTTCCGCCCGTACCGGCGGATGGATGTTGAATACGAGCGTGACGGTGACATCGAGATTCACTATCGCTGACGTATGTTTGCGATTCTGCCGAGTCGACGGCCGGGGATTCCCGGCCATTTTTATGCGCCGGGCAGTGCGACTTTGGCTTACACGTATTCAAACAGGCTTTGGATCCTGAGAATCGCACCATTGCCGGGGAATGTGTGGAAGGAGTGCACGACCAGGCCGTTTCGCAGCAGATCGCTGCACAGGTAGGACAGGCACGATGGGCTGGCGGCCGAGCTGCCGGGCAGGGCAATTGCCAGTGACGCTTTGCGGGCATCGGTTTCCATTTCGCGATGTACCTGCAGGTAGATTTCCGGATCGGTGGTTTCCAGCTGGTAGCTGCATTCGTAACGAATGCGACCGGACTGGACCGTATGAGTTCTGTAGCCGATCAGGCGTCGGCTGACAGCGCAGCCCGAGGCTGGAGTGGGAGTCATGCGGCTGACAGCCAGTTCGGTGATGGCTGCATCTTTCGAGCGAAACTCGATGGCGTGACCGTCGCGACACAGACGCAGGATGGCTGAGTGTTTGCCGATGGAGAAACGCAGTTCGCGGACAGTTTCCAGCAGTTCCGGATGCACCGACCGCGACAGGACTCGCAGAGTCATATCGGCAACATCCGGTCTGGCGAAACTTACGGTCATGACCCTGAAATCCTGTCGGCTGCGTGGAACGGTCTGTCTGGCGGAAACAGTCTACGTCAGGAATGAAGGCGCGAGCAACAAAGAATGGGGGCCGGTCAGAAACGCGGGAGATTTGTGGTCAGACTCGAGGAATTCCGCAGTTCGTAACGAAATCCCGAGCCCGCATTTTTCGAAATTGCGATATTTCCACGCGAACCATTTGCACCCGGCTCTGTCACCTGTATCATTCCGCCTGCAAAAGTTCAGGGCTCCGATAGCTCAGTTGGTAGAGCAACTGACTCTTAATCA
>SXXK01000001.1 GCA_005791255.1 Planctomyces sp. | reverse complement strand
GGATTGATTTGAACGAGCTGATTTCACCGATGCAGGCAGCGCGGCGGGAGGCTGAGGTCCGTGGCAGTGGTCGGATTCGTTTTGTGGTGGAGCGAGGACTGGACGGAAAGCTGCTGGAGCGACCGACACCTTTGGATATTTACTGGAACGAAAAGATGTCGTTTGCCGAGCGGACGGCGCGATTTACCGGGAACGTGCGTGCGGTGCTGGACAATGAAACGGATTTTGATGTGGAGCTGACCTGTGCCGGGATGCTGGTGCATTTTGGCGAGGCGGTGCGTGTGGAGCAGCCGGTGGCGGGGCGTGAGATTGAGGTGGTTTCGGCGGTTGTGGATGAATCGTCTGAGCAGCGGCGTCCGAGTATTGAGCGAATCGAGTGTGAGGGGCGGGTGCAGGTGCAGGCGAAGATGATGACGGCCGGGGTCGTGACAGCTCGGCACTTTGCGGAGTTTGCGGACTTCGAGTTTGAGTATGGCACGGGGCAGTTTCGCGGGACTGGTCCGGGGTATATTGAAACTGTGCAGCCGGATTCCAGTGGTCGCCTTGCGGTCTCGCGTGCCGCTGTGGCCCGCGCGAATACTCCGGTCAGCGAGCCGGATCAGGCCTTTATTTACGTGCGGGCGACGTTCATCGGAACTCTGGATGGCAGTCAGCAGGCTCGTTTTGTGCGACTGCGGCAGCATGTGCGGGGAGTGTTTGGTCCGGTGCGGTCGCTGGACGAGAAAATCAGTCTGGAGCGTGTGAGTGTGGCGGAGCTGCCTGATCAGACGGGGTTGATGGGATGTGAGAATCTGACAGTGTCGTTGTCGGCGGGCGGAGGCAGTGCTGGTGGTGACGGTCGTTCGTTTTCGCTGGTGGCGGAATCGAATGCGGCGGGTGGTGGCACGGGGACGCGAGCCCCCTGTCGTCTGGAGTCGCGATTGTTTTCCGGAGATGCCGACAAGATTACTTATGATCATGCGAAGCAGCAGTATATTTTGCGGGCCGAGGAGGGTCGGCAGGCGAAGGTGACGTATCTGCCGCACAACGGTCAGCCGCAGGTGCTGACGGGTCGGCGTTTCGAGTATTACTCGGATCGCAATTATCTGAACGCCAATCAGATTACCGGAGTGCAGACATCGGGCGGTCTGTGAGTGTGCGGATTGGATGTTACTCAGACTGGGAGCGTGCTGCCGATGCAGTCGATCAGCGGATCGCGGGACGTGGTGATTGTGGGCAGCGGTCACAACGGTCTGGTTGCTGCGGCCTATCTGGCAGCGGCCGGGAAGTCGGTGCTGGTGCTGGAGCGCAGCCCGGCGGCGGGCGGGGCTGCAGTGTCGCAGCGGGTGTTCCCGGACCATGACGCCTGGTTGTCTCGTTATTCGTATCTGGTGTCATTGCTGCCCGATCAGATTGTGCGGGAGCTGGGTTTAAATTTTCGGACGCTGCGGCGCCGTGTGTCTTCGTATACGCCGTGGCGGGACGGGGCTGGTCGGCAGCGGGGTTTGCTGCTGTTTCCGGATGATCTGCAGCGTTCGCGGGAATCGATGAGTGAGTTGCCGGGCGGTGCCGCGGAGTGGCAGAGTTATCTGGAATTTGGGCGGCTGCAGTCGGAGCTGGCGACTGTGGTGGCACCGTCATTTCTGCAGCCACTGCAGACTCGGCAGCAGTTCCTGAGGCAGTTACAGACAGCCGATCAGCGTCGGGCATGGGACAGTTTTGTGGAGCGACCGCTGGGTGAGGTGATCGAGCGGTATTTTCGAACGGACGTGGTGCGCGGGTTGGTGATGACGGACGGCAAGATTGGAGTGCTGGCTTCGCCGCATGACGAGAATCTGCTGCAGAATCGATGTTTTCTGTATCATGTGTGCGGAAATGGCACGGGGGAGTGGCGGGTGCCTGAGGGCGGTATGCGATCGCTGACGGGGGCCCTGCTGAGTCGCTGTCGGGCGGCGGGTGCGGAGGTGCTGACGGAATCTCCGGCGGTTCAGATTGAGCCTGGTCCGCGGTGGCATCGGGTGACATTTCAGCGGGACGGTCGTGAGTGCGGAGTTGATGCCGAGTACGTGTTGCTGAATGCGGGGCCGCGAACAGCGGCGCGGCTGCTGGGGCAGAATTATCAGTCGCAGCCGGCTGACGAGGGTTCCGTGATCAAGATCAACATGCTGCTGCGACGGCTGCCGCGACTGCTGGACCAGGGGGTTCTGGCACGGGATGCGTTTGCCGGCACCTTTCATGTTGACGAGGGTTATGAGCAGATGCTGCAGTCGTGGAAGGCGGCCGTTTCCGGAGAGATTCCGAATCCAGCGCCGGGTGAGATCTACTGTCATACTCTGACGGATGCGTCGATCCTGTCTCCGCAGCTTCAGGCGGAGGGATATCATACGCTGACGCTGTTTGGTCTGGACATGCCGTGGCGGCTTTTTGAGCATGATCATGATGCACGCAGGGAGGCCGTGCTGCAGCGTTATCTGGCGGGTTTGAATCGGTTGTGTGCAGAGCCGTTTGAGGACTGCCTGGCGCGGAGTGCAGGGGGTGAACTGTGTCTGGAGATGCATACTCCGCAGGATCTGCAGTCTGAGCTGGATCTGGACAGCGGCAATATTTTTCACAATCAGCCGTCGTGGTTTTTTGCGGAGACGGACGAGTTGTCGGGGCAGCGTGGTGTGGAGACACCGTGGTCTCGAATTTACCTTGCAGGTTCAGCAGCGCTGCGTGGTGGTGCGATCAGCGGGATTCCGGGGTATCACGCAGCGCGGTGTGTGCTGAAAACGTGACTCGTGCGGCGCGTCAGGCGGGGATGCCGCGGCATGGTCTGCATCGGGCGCTGCGGCGGCATGGTCTGCTGCCGGATCAGTATCGGCGGCGTGGAGATTTCCCATGATTCTGCGGAACGGGTGCTTTCAATTCGATCGCCCCCCGTTTATTCTCTGGGGTCACCTGAGACCGAAATCCTGCTGAAAGTAACAGGGAGTCTGAGTTGACTGCTGCAGACACGAATTATGACATTCTGCCAGGGGACTGGTGGCTGATCCGGCAGTGTAATTTGAACACGCAGTCTGTGCTGCGACCGCGTCGTCGGCGCGGTGTGGCGACCGTGAAATCCCGCCAGCTGACCATGGCAGAGTTAAGTGAGACGGCTGCCAAGTTGTGTTTCCGTCTGCACTCCATGTATTTGCAGGGTGTTCCGGGTTTGCTGAAGGAACTTCAGCAGGACAGCCTGCCGGCGGCGCAGTACATGGCTCGGATTCGTGAAATCAACCGGCGACTGGACCTGGGTGGCAAGCGCATTGAAAAGCTCAAGCAGGGCCGTGATGTGCAGCGATTTACGGTGGATCAGATCTATAAACTGGCTGTGCTGCAGGGGGTTCCTGAGCCTGCCCCGTGTGTTCTGGAATGGGGGGCAGTGCTGACGTGGTTACTGCTGCATCTGGGCAGTCATCCTGTGGATGCCGGTGGTACGGTGGGAATTCCGGGTGGTACGGTGCCGCTGGAGTGTGTGGTTTACGCTGCGTGCGCCATGTTCCTGATTGAACCGATTGGCCCGAAGAAAGACTCTGGTGCTGCGCAGGACGGTGATGCAGGTCTGGCATCCGCGACGTGGCAGCGGCAGGCTCTGGAGGCCTGTGAGCAGTATCTGAGTCGTCCCAGGCTGCTGCTGGGGCAGGCTGATTTCGTGAGCCTGTCAGCTTTTCTGGAGGACGATCCTGCAGAAGTCTTTCGAACTGCTCAGCGGTGTTCTGAGCGTTTGCGTCCGCTGCTGATCCGCCTGGGAGTTCGTCGATGAGTTACGAATCTGCGGAGTCGAAGGGTTCGCCGGTCACAGCGATGGATCTGGCGCTTTATGCCGAGGGTCTGCTGGACGCTGCGGGGTGTGAGCGGGTGGAAGGACTCCTGCAGCGATATCCTCAGCTTCAGGGCTGTTGTGCGGACTGGTCGGGGGTGGAGCAGTCGGAGTTATCGGAGGCAGTGCGGGCTCAGCTGACTGAGCGGTTGCCGGGGCTGGAGGCAGCAGAGCGACCGGCGCTGCAGCGTCGAAGCTGGGTGTCGCTGGCTGCTGCAGTGCTGCTGGCGACGGCCGTGGTTGCAGCGTGGCGCAATGCCGAGGCGGGTGCCTTTGATGCAACGTTGTCCGTCACGGAAAGGGCGCTGCAGTCCGCGGGTGCTCAGTTGCCTCTGGAACTGCAGCGAAGTCGTCAGTCTCTGGAGCGTCTGCAGAAGTCGTTCTGGATTTCGGATCAGCAGATGCGGCGTCGGAATCGACTGCTGGCCGAGTCGATGCTCGCGCAGGTCGGTATGGAGCGGAAGCACGTGACACCGCTGGAGTTTGTGGACAGACCGGATCAGTATCCACCGCTTGAGCTGTGTGGTCAGGCGGTATCGCTGCTGAACGGTGTGGCGGCGGATGATGTACTGTCCCGGAAAGTGCTCGCGGATGCCCTGTGTACGATCAGCGAGCTTCGCGACGGGCTGGCAGCGGTGCAGCGATTTCAGCGGGATTTGCCGTTTGCAGATCAGTATGCGTTATCGGCAGCAGCGGCGCTGGACGGCCTGCGGGCGGCGCCGGATGGTCGACAGCGACTGATGCTGCTGAATCTGTTGTATCGTGCAGCGCACAAGGGGGCCCTGACAGGTCGGCTGCAGACAGCGGAAAGCGGGCTGGTTTCTGCTGAGCCGATACTGTTGCCGCAGTTGCGGGAACTTATGCAGAGTCTGGCGCAGGATTCCGGTGAGGTGGTGGCGGAAGGCTGGAGTCAGCTGGCGGTGCCGCTGGGGGTGGCGATCAGTCGCCTGCCGGTCACCAGTTTTCAGGATCATCTGGCGATGATGGGCATCTGCAATACGCTGGGGATGAGACTTCGTGCGAAGGGTTCTCTGGCCCGGTCTGTGCTGGAGCAGGGTATTCGGCTGGCGGAGCAGGTTTCCGGTGCCGAGCAGGATTTGACTTTTCAATTGACGTATGGCCGGCTGCTGGGCAATTTGGCGGATGATATGGCCGGTGCAGTGCCAATTTCGGATGAGCTGTTGCAGCGAGAAAAAGCCGTGCAGCATTTTCGTGGTGTGACGCGGCGGATGGTCAGCCAGGAGCTGCAGTCGGAGTTATGCTGGGTGACTGCTCGACAGCTGCTGTTGCTGTACGTGGCCGAAAAGCAGGGCCTGCAGCCTGCATCGCGGGTTGACGAGTACCTGGGAGCTTTGAAACAGATTTCCAATGGGCTGACATCGTTTGAAGGTGCGCAGCTCAGTCTTTTTGAGATCGAACTGATTCGGGCCATCTATGCGGACCGTGAAGGTCGAGTGTCTTTGGGACAGGGTCTGGTACACTCGGCCCAGTTAGCCTCACGGAAGCCTGATGATGCGACGTCCGACTGGGAGATTCGTCGCCGCCTGTTTGCTGCGTTTCGCGACAGTGCCTGCTGTCGTTCTCAGCCGGAGTTTGCTGATATCCTGAAAACGCATGGGATCGAGTAGGTTGCTGGTGTTGAGAGGGCTGTCGAGATGACCGAAGTGCTGGTGCTGACCGGGCAGCGAGTGAGGCTCGAATTGCAGCAGCCTGCGGATGTACTGCAGTGGGTGGAGTCGCTGCCGGCTGAAGTTCGCTCAGAGATTTCTGCGGACTGGCTGTCTGCGGTGTCTGGATTGTCGGCAGCGGATCCGTGGTATTGCGGATTTCGTATTGTGTTGATTGATTCGGGACTGGCTGTTGGGAGCAGTGTCTTCAAGGGGGCTCCTGATGCCACTGGATTGGTCGAATTGGCCTATGGTGTTGATGAGGCGTGGCAGGGGATGGGGCTGGCGACCGAGGCTGTGGGTTTGCTGCTGCAGTTCTGCGCTGATCAAACGAATGTCTGCAGAGTTATCGGCTATACGCGACCCGAGAACACCGCATCGGCTCGTGTGTTGCAAAAATGTCAGTTTGCCTGTTGTGGACTTTGTCAGCATCCCGAGGACGGTGAGGTATTTCTGTGGGAGCGATGGTTGGCATGAAACGCTGTGTTCTTGTGCTTTTGACACTGTGTGCGTGTGGCCGTGTGCAGGGACAATTCAACGACACAGGTTTTGACCCGCAGCAGTTACCGCAGGTGCAGCCGGGGTTTCGTGTTGAGTTGTTTGCGGCCGAGCCGCTTGTGCGGCAGCCGTGTTCCATGGCATTTGACAGTCGCGGGCGACTGTTGATCGGGATGGGTCCGCAGTATCGCAATCCGACTCCGGAGACGCCTGGTGACAGTGTGGTGCTGGTGCTGGATGAGGATGGAGATGGCCGGGCGGAGACGACGAAGGTTTTCGCGACGGGCTTTAATGCGATTCAGGGTTTGGCGTGGCGCGGGGGCGATCTGTGGATCGCAAATGCTCCGGATCTGACCATTGTTCGCGACGTGGATGGCGATGATGTGGCGGACGAGTATGTGAAGGTGTATACGGATCTGGGCAATCTGGAGCATGGTCTGCATGGCCTGACCTGGGCTCCTGATGGTCGACTGTATATGAGCAAGGGAAATTCCAAGGGCCTGACTGAGGCTGGTCGTGTGGCGCCGAAGGTGTTTCGCGACCTGTGGGGTGTTACGGCCCCCGAGGGAACTCCGGATGTACCACCGCCGCAGACTTTTACGGCGGCTGCCTACAGCCGTGCGTACCATGATCCCGCGGACGACTGGGGGCGAGCCGGGGGAATTCTGCGGTGCGAAGACGGTGGTTTGAAACCGGAGCTGGTGTCGGAGGGATTCCGCAACCCGTGGGATATCGCCTGTGACGGCGGATTCAACTGGCTGGGGACGGACAACGATCAGAACCAGGGGGATCGAGTCTTCATGTCGATTCCGGGTGGACAGTTTGGCTGGAATCATGCGTGGAGTTCGCATTGGGGTTTGGAGCCGCATCTGCCGACGGCGCCAGTGAGTGGTCCGTTGTTTGAGGGTTCGGGAACCGGAGTGGTCTTTGGGGGTGGTGCATTCCCGGATTCGTATCAGGGTGTGTTCTTTATCAATGACTGGTTGCAGAAACGGACATATGTCTGGAGACCGACGTGGGATGGGGCTCTGATGAGGCCGGCAGGCGGGGACTGGTCTGTATTTGTGGAGGGTGGTCGGTCGCTGTATCGACCGACGGATCTGGAGTTTGGTCCGGATGGCGCGTTGTGGGTACTGGGCTGGAGCAGCGGGTATGGGGCGGAGTGGCAGAACGGCGAGCTGAAGAATGAGGGGCGAGTGTACCGCATTGTGGCGGATCCATCGACGGCTCGAGGGAACTGGGAAGCGTATGGTTCAGGGGGGGCAGAGGGGTTGAGTGAGCTGCAGCTGATCAGGCAGTTTTCCAGTCCTCTCGCGGTGCACCGAACTGATGCGCAGCGTGAATTGTTGCGGCGTGGTGCTGTCGGGCGTCGGGAATTGCTGTCGGTACTGGAAGCTGGTGGGCTGGGTGAATTGGCAGAAACGTGGTGTTTGTGGACGCTGGGGCTTTCGGAGGCTGTGGCTGGGGAGCTGGAGGGATATTTTCGGGGGCTGGTGGCGGATTCGCAGTGTGGATTGAATCGTCGAATTCAGGCTGTCCGGATACTGGCTGATCGGCGACATCGCCGGGGTGCTGGTGAAACTCTGCCGGCGGAGGTGACGGAGTTGCTGACAGCATCTGAACCGAGGTTGCGACTGGCTGCGGTACTGGCGGTTCAGGAAACTCGCGATCGGCAGGCGCTGCCGCTGGTCGTTCGCCTGGCGAATGAGGAATCGGACCGAGTCGTTTCGTACGTTGTCTGGCAGACGATGCGGAGGCTGCTGAGTGAGGCGGACCTGAATGGATTATTGCGGTCGGAGTCTGCGGGTGTGCGCAGGGCCGCATTTTTGGCTCTGGCTGAAGGCGGTCGTATGACCACGCCAGTTGCAGAGCGTCTGGCGGCGTCGGAACCTGTGGCACAGTTGTGGCTGGAGCGGATGGCATCCGGGGCTGAGGCTTTGGTGGTACGGGGCCGTCCGCTGAATGCGGGGCAGGGGCGTGGCGCATCCGCCGAGTCTCAGGCGGGGTATGCTCCGGTGGTCAGTCTGCTGGGGGCAGTCAGCAGTCGAGGTGGTGGAGCATACCGGAAGGCGGCGACGGGTCTGCAGGCCGGTGCGACAATCTTCACGGATCGAAGTTATCAGTTTCGCAGTGTGCCTGCGGTTTTTCAGGGTGCGGAATATGTGCTGACTGCGAATGACGATGATGGTTCTTCCGGGCCCGATTTTCTGACTTTGCAGGCACTGTTGCCGGTCGTGGTCACTGTGGCGTGGGATCAGCGAAATCAGGTTTTGCCGGACTGGCTGACCGGCAGGTTTCGTGAATTGCCGGAGTTGATTGAGGCGGATCACTGGCGGATGCGGTTATTTCAGGCGGAGTTTCCGGCGGGCCTGATTGTGCTGGGCGGCAACACGGTGGATGGTCAGGCTGGGGGCAAGAGCCAGTATTCGGTGATTGTGCAGATGCAGTCGCGTGGGGTAACGGGTGAGGCGGCGGATGTGGAGCAGGTATTAACGGCGATGCCGCAGGCTTCTGCGAAACGGGGTGAGGTCCTGTTTCGTCATCCGCAGGGGCCCGGTTGTTTTCGCTGTCATTCGGTGGACGGAAGTCGCAACGGTTTTGGTCCGGGGCTGGCGGAGTTGGGGCGGCGCGTATCCCTGCGGCAGATCGTGCAGTCATTAGTGGAGCCGAGTGCGGTGATTACTGAGGGATTCCGGCTGCAGACTGTGGTGACAAGGGATGGACTGCAGCATGCCGGGGTGCTGTTGGAGGAAAGTGGTCTGACGCTGACACTGGGGCT
>SXXK01000255.1 GCA_005791255.1 Planctomyces sp. | reverse complement strand
TGATCTTCGCTTCGAACGTGGATCTGCAGTCTCAGGTACAGGCAGGCCGGTTTCGCAGCGACCTGTACTTCCGCATCAACGTTCTGGAGCTGCAGCTGCTGCCATTGCGGGAGCGGCGACGGGACATTCCGCTGATCGCTGTCGATTGTCTGAGGTCTTTGCTCCCGGAGCACGGGATTACTCATGTCAACGTGACATTGCGCATGCTGCACGCGCTGGCTGAGTATCACTGGCCGGGCAACATTCGCGAGCTGCGGAATCGTCTGCTGCGCGGGCTGACGCTCTGCGAGGGTTCTGAAATCCAGCTGCAGCAACTCGGACTGCCGAAGTCGGACGGTGGAGCTGTATTGTCCGGTTCCGGTTTGGGGCGACAGGGGCAGTCATTGACGGGGCAGGTTGCGGAAGCCTCGCGGGAGGCCATAGTGACCTGCATCAGGGCTCATGGAAATCGCAAAGCTGCTGCCGCACGGGCTTTGAAAATCAGTCGTTCGACTTTGTATCGGAAAATGCGGGAGTATGGGATTCAGGAGCAGGAACTGGGGGCGGAGGTATCCACAACGTGATCTCCGCCAACCATCCCTCACTCGCTGGGCATGGCTTTTGCAGTATGTCTGCTTCACCCGTGGGTATGGGGCCTGGTTTTTTGTCAATAGCAATGTTTCAAGGTAGGTATTCCCTGTTGCTTTGTGGTGCTCTGAAGTTTTGTTAGTGGCCGAAAAGGTCCTCCAGTACGTAATAACTCAGGATAAAGCGCCCCATCTTTGGTGCGCTGTGTCAGCTTCGGTACATTTTATGATTGTGTCCGAAATACGGTGCAGTATGCAACGCGGTAATCAGATGCGGCTGAACGGCCTGTGGCGTCGTTGCGGGCGACCGTTACTTCGTGTGGTCCGGGAATTCCTGCGGCAGGACGACGCAGCCTTCTACTCCGTTGAACTTGTTCTGATTGGTTCCATAGCCTGCATTGGCCTCGTGGTCGGACTGGCAGAATACAGGAACTCGCTGGTACAGGAATACGGTGACGTGTCTGGTGCCATCGCGCACCTTGACCAGTCATTCACATTTACTCTGACGTCCAGCAGCGGAGGGGCCGCAAGCACTTCCACTTACAGCGACACGATGGTGTATGCAAGTGGTGATGCAAATGGCATTACGGTGAACACGCCGTCCGTTCCTGACTCTGAGTGAATAATTGTCTCTGTGTTTTACAGTTTTAAATGACGTCGCAGAGATGTGAGGCCGTTTTTCAATTCTCCGGAATTGCTCAACTGTTTCAAATCGCGACGAGGTACATTGAAATGCATTGGTTCTGGTGGGATGTTGCTGCTGCCGCGGTAACTCCTGAGGAATAACGTATGAGTACTGGTCCTGCGAATACTGGTCCCCTGATCCCCGGTCCGCTCAGCGCCGGTGGCCGGGGGGCGTCGCGATTTGGGGTTCAGGCTTTTTTGATTATCGCGTTTTTGTTTCTGTGCGGATTGGCAGGGGCAGGCATCAAACTGTGGCAGACGGGGCCGGTGGCAGCGGAAGTGAAGCCTCCTGCAAAGAAATTTACCGTTGTTCTGGCTGCTGCTGATCTCGATGTTGGTCGCGAAATTCGATCCTCCGACATGTACACTCTCAGCGTTGGTGCCGACGAGTATCGTACACTCATCGCCGGGAAGACTTGTTTTAGTGTGGCGAAGGAACTTGTTGGCCGAATTATCCGAAACAAAGTCGACTCGGGGTCACCTTTCACACTGGACTGTGTGTACCCGGACGGCACTGGTCCGACTCCGGCCGATCTGCTCTCCGATGGAATGCGGGCCGTAACCGTCCGCATGGGTCTGGTGGGAGGGCTCAGAGGTCTGGTCTCACCCGAATCCTGGGTGGACGTGATGTTCCGTCGAAACTCGGCAACCGGTGCTCCGGAATCCACCAGTGCTGCAAGGACTCATACGCTGTTCGCCGGTGTCCGCGTGCTCGGCGTCCAGGATTCACTCTATCCGGAAACGGTGCTCCGCAAGGACTCACGCGGCATTATCGCAGACAAGTTCGAGGTCACCCTCGAGTTGACTCCGGCGCAATGCGAAGTGCTGAAATCGGTCGAGGACCGCGGAGAATTATCGCTCAACATGCTGCCTCGTCAGGATGGTCGATACAACGACGGCAGCGTGCCGGAACCGGAGATCATGAAAGTGCTGCTGGGGGTTCAGCCTCCGGAAATTCCGCTGATACCGGCCCCGGTGCCCTCCGTGAAAGTGACACGTGGTGGCAATACCAGCAATGTGCCGGTGGAGCAGGTCGTGGATACGATCATCGACAGTCATCTGTATCCGGCACCTGCCGACGGCACCGGCGCAGTCCCCGCTCCGCCGGGGGCAAAGCCTGTCCCGGCAGACGACCAGTGGCCTCCGAAAAGTACTGTACTGCCCCCAACTTCTTCTTCGGAAACTGGTCCGCAGTCTCCACTGCCGGAGTCACAGAACCCCGGCAGTCCTCCCCCGGGTGCCAGTCGTCCGACCGGGACATCCGGTAGTTCGACTCTGGTGCGGCGGCCCATGGAACCTGACAGTGCCACTGCTGCCGCTCGCGTCATACCGATGGTACCCGGATCCATTCCTCAGACTCGCCGTGTTTTCAGACATTCTGACCGAGCTGTCGTCGGCGATCCTGCCGGCTACTGGCCTGCGGTGCAGTCCCGTTCTTCCGCTCGTTTTTCGGCGGCCCACGAAAAATCGAGGGCTGTGCAGGTTCAGCGGGTGGGGTTGGCTGCTGCGCCGCGATACTCCACAAACGCCCAGGTCCGCCCCGCAAAATCTCCCGGTCGGGTGATGTTGTCGTCCGGCCGGTATTCCGGTGGAGCCCCTGCTGACGCTCCCTGGTCGCCTTCCGGAATCGCACAATCGCCTGCCATATCTGACAAACGCCGTTCTGTGGCTGCGATTCCGCTGAACTCCGGTTATTCGCAGACGCCGGTGCCTGCGAAGTCAACTTTGCCGGGCCTGCGTGTGATCGCCGGGACAAATCGGGTGTCCGGGGGGCCTGTTGGTTTGAGTGAAATGAAAGTTGGTCGACGTTGAGCGTGCTCTGTGCCGTTTGGCTGAAAGTTCGGGATTTTCCGGATGAACCAGTGAAACCTGAGCTATGAGATAGGCAGTGATCGAGTTGCACGGAGTGCAGACGCCGCTCGGTCCTGCTCCGGCTTCCTGTCAGGAGAAGTATGGCGAATGACGGGAGTGGATCACGGGCATGTTTGGGCTGCGAAGACAGAAACCGGTGGTCGAATCCGGAGTGCGGGCAGATTCGTGGGTTGCCGGCGGCCCGTTGCCTGCCGGCGGAACCGGTCAGCCGTGGGGTGCCGACCAGGCTGCGGATGCGGCTGAGTGGCCTGCGGATTCAGAAGACGCGGCTGCAGAGCCGGCTGGCCCTGCCGTGCCGTGGCAGGCCATCACCGAACCGGCTCGGGAGCAGGAATTCCAGCAGCGGAAGATGCGTCTGCACGAGACGCTGGTTGAGGCGATCAATCTAAAGTTTGCTGCGGGTGCCGACGAGGATGCGTCTCGTCGAATGTTTCGCACCGCAGTGGCCACGCTGATTCATCGGACGTTTCCTTCTGAGTCTGCGGCCTGGCTTGAGCGGATGTCGCAGGAGCTGATAGATGAAGCGGAGGGCCTGGGACCGCTCGAATGTCTTGTTCGCGACGATTCGATCACGGATGTGCTGGTGAACAATCCGCATGAAGTCTATGTGGAGCGGTACGGAGTCCTCGAGAAGACTCCGGTGGTTTTCGCGGACACTGCGCATCTGCTGCGGGTGGCTCAAAGGCTGACTGCGCGTGTCGGTCGCCGTGTCGATGAGAGCAACCCCATGGTGGATGCTCGACTGCCTGACGGGTCGCGACTGAACGTCACGATTCCGCCGCTGGCGATTGATGGGGCCACAATCTCGATTCGTCGATTTCCGAAGCATCCATTCACGCTGCCTCAGCTGATTGAGCGCGGCAGCATGAGTGAAGCGATGGGCGCATTTCTGCAGGCGGCGACTGTCAGCCGGCTCAGCTTTCTGATTTCCGGTGGGACGGGAACTGGCAAGACGACTCTGCTGAATGCTTTGGCGGGGGCCGTGCCGCACGATGAGCGGATAGTCACGGTTGAGGATTCGGCGGAACTGAGGCTGTGTCATCCGCACGTGGTGCGGATGGAAAGTCGAATGCCGAATACAGAGGGACTGGGCAGCGTGTCTTTGCGGGATCTGGTGCGAAATGCGCTAAGAATGCGTCCGGATCGTCTGCTGGTCGGTGAGGTGCGCGGGCCCGAGGCGATTGATATGCTGCAGGCGATGAATACGGGGCACGAGGGGTCCTTTTCGACGATCCACGCCAATGATGCTCGTGAATCGCTGACGCGTCTGGAGATGATGATTGCGATGGGTGGCTTTGAGCTGCCTTTGCCTGTGATTCGTTCCTACATTGCGGCGGGGATTCGGCTGATCATCCAGTTGGCTCGCTGGAAAGGCGGTGCTCGTCGTGTCGTGCGAATTTCTGAGGTTGTGGGCGTGCGGAACGGCGAGTTGGTGGTTGAGGATGTGTTCCGTTACCAGCCCGGTGCCGTAGGGGGTGGTGGCGGGGAATTCCATGCTACTGGGTATGTGCCGGTGTGTGTGGAGCGTATACGCAGCTGCGGTTTTGATTTTCCGGACGAGGAATTTCGGCCTCCTGTGTGATTTCTGCGTTGAGTTTGTGCGGGAAAGGTGTGGATCCGGATGGATGCTGCGTTGTGGGGAATTGTTGTCGGGGTGGTGCTGCTGGCTGCCGGTCGTGCGGTCTGGCTGCAGCTGCGCCGCGGCAGAGCTCTGCAGGAGCTGGAGTCCGATCCCGTGCTCAGTGCGGTGCTGCCGGAGGAAGTGGGGGGGCTGGAGGGGTATCTGCTGCGTTTCATTGCTGAAGCAGAATTGAACTGGACTCCAATCGGGGCTCTGGGGGGGATTTCCTCGCTGATTGCCTTCCTGTATCTGCTGGCAGCCATTGTGGAATTACCCGATGGCTGGTTTTTGTTTTTGCTGTTGTTTTTGCTGGGAATTATCGCCGCGGTTCTGTTGCTGCGACGCAACCGACGGCTCAATGAGTTTCGCATGCAGTTGCCGGATGTTGTTTCCCTGCTGGCCAGATCTTCGCGGGCTGGTCTGGAATTTGGTGAGGCATTGGATTTGTGTGCAAAGATGACTCGGGGGCGATTGCAGGGTGAGTTGCATCACTGTCGCAACCAGTTGTCGCTGGGGCGTACGGTGTCGGGGACGATGGAGTCGCTTGCCCGCAGGGCACAGCTGCGTGAGTTGGGTTTGCTGGCTGCGGTTTTGTCGGTTCATCGGCAGACGGGTGGTGCTTTGGCTGACGCGCTGGATCGGCTGAGTCAGTTGTTGCGGGACCGAATTCAGTTTCGTCGGCAGATGCTGGCGGCCAGCAGTGGGGGGCGTTTGTCAGCGGTATTGATTGCTCCGGCAGCACCGTTGCTGTTTGCGGCCCTTCTGCTGATCAATCCGGAGCACGTGGAAGTGTTTTTCACCACCGGCATTGGGCGATCGTTTCTGGCTCTGGGGGTACTGCTGAATGCGGTTGGAGTTGTCTGGATACTTGGCCTGATCAAGATGCCTCGCTGAGGATTCTGGAATGAGCTCGCTGTTGGTTCAGGAATTCCCCGTCTTTCTGGCGTCTGCCCTGCTGGCAGGTATGGTGCTGCTGCTGGCGCTGGGATTGTGGAATTGTCGTCGGATCATCCAGGGCGACTGGGGGGACGACACGATCAGCCCATTTGAAGCTCGTCCGTTACCGCAATGGCTGCAGTTGCTGTCTTTGTCGGTTCCGCAGATGCAGGTTGAATTGCGTCGAATGAAACGCGACATCAGCCGGGCCGGCATTTATGCTCCGGATGCGTTTGAGCGTTTGCTGGCCGTGCGAAACGGGCTGGTCTGGTGTTGTCTGCTGTCAATTCCACTGACTTTGGTGCTGTTGCCGGGCTCAGCGTTTGCTGTCATCTCATTGGGGGTCATTCTGGCGGCGATATTTTACGGCATTCCGGGACTGTTTTTGAATGCGCGTGGTCGAGTGCGTGCAGGGGGAATTTTAAATGCGGTGCCGGAGATTCTGGACATTTTGTCCATGTGTCTTTCTGGCGGGATGACGCTGGATCAGGCATTGCCTCGCATTGTCGAGTTTTCTCCGAATGTCAGCACGGACCTGACTCGCGAGTTGCAACTGGTGGTGCGGCAGGCACGGGTTTCGTCTGCCGGAGTGGCTTTCCAGCAGTTGGCGGATCGAATGGACGAGGTCGAGTTAAGGTCATTGGCGGCCACAGTGCAGCATACTGAGCGCTTGGGCACGGACATGAAGAAGGCGATTGACAACCTGTCGCAGTCGATTCGTTCGGGGTTGCGTTCGGAAGCGGAAGCCAGGGCGAACAGTCTGTCGCTGAAGCTGTTGTTCCCGATTATTCTGTGTGTCAGTCCTCCGGTGTTTTTCGTACTGATCGTGCCGCCTGTGATTCGGTTGCGGGACCATTTTCGTGAGCAGTTGATTCCCACGGGGACTCAGGATTTGATGCGTCGGGGCAGCCAGGGTGAGCCGTCGTCGCCGCCACCGGCGGCACCCTAAAAACATCAGGCCGACAGACTGGAAGTTTCATGACGGGTGTGAGGATGTTGTCAGTATCAGTTTCAACCCACCGAAGTGTTCCCGCTGTTGAAAAACGGCTGGGGGCGGTCGTGCTTGAGCTGATTGTTGTTTTGCCGACGTTGTTTGCCTGTACTTTGGTGGCGGCGCAGTTTGGTGCATCGTTGTCCGGGGCGGTGGCGGTGCATCAGGCGTCTGTGGCCGGAGTGCAGATGGCGTCGGTGCTGGGGCGATCGAACCAGGCTGTGCTGCTGGCCGGCATTCGGTCAACGGTGAATGATGCGCTGGTATCAGCCGGAATCTCGACGGATTCGGCGGGCCCTGGTGTGTGGTGTGCGGCGAATCTGCAGATTATTGTGCAGGAGCGATTATCGGATCCGCCTGTGTATGCAGGCAGCTCCGGTGCGGACGGAGTGGCGTTTCAGGTGGTTCCGGCAGCGGCCGGGATACCGGCAGACTGTGTGCGTGTGACGGTGAACGTGCGATTGAACCAGGTGGCTCCGGATCTGCTGAGCAGTTTCGGTTTTTCGGTAACGGGGCGTTATGTGTCGGCAGGTGCTTTGCGAAGTTACAACGGCAGCTGAGTCGTCGCGATTCTGAGGGTTGGGGCGGATGCGGAATTCGAGGCAGCGTGTGTGGGCAGGCGGTACAGCAGATCGCAGCGGATTGGCGGTGATCTGGCTGGTAGGCAGTGCTGCGCTGATCATTGCTGCTTTATCCCTTGTGCTGGAGACTGGCTGGTTGCAGTTGTGTCGCAGCGAAGTGAGGGTGATCGCTGAGAGTGCTGCCCTCGCCGGGGCTCGATCGTGGGGCCTTGCAGCGACGAATGATGCGGCGGCAAGAACGGCGGCCAAAACAGCCGCAGCGCAGATCGTGACGGGCAGCACGGTGGAGGGTTCGAATGCTGAGTTGCTGGCCCTGGCGGCGGCGCTTGCTGCGAACAACAATGCGTTGGCGACAAACAACAACGCGGTGTGTCCGGCGGCGTTGCCAGCGGTGAATACCGTGGTGTTGCTGGGAGATTTTGAGGCAGCGACGTGTGTGCTGGCTGCCGGGACAGCTCCGGTGCCAGCATCCCGTCGGGCCTGTCTGGTGCAGTTCAGTTTAAGTCTGACAAGTCCGTTTACATCGGCCAGTCGTACGGTGAGAGCGCGAGCGGTGGCGGTCTGGGATCCGGCGGTGACGCCGAATCGCAGCCGTTTGGTCAGTCTTTCGGCGGTGACTTGTCCGTAGTTTATGTGTGAATGCGTGTTGCAGTTGTCTCCCCTTTTTCCTCGAGGGGTTCAGCAGGAGTTGTTTCGATGAAGAGAGAACCGAGATCGTATGGAGTCGAGGCGGCTGTCGATTGTGACTGCTGCGGGCGGCCAGGCGGGCGTCGCGGAGCCGTGACGGTGGAGTATTTATTGCTGGTGACACTGGTGGGAATTGGTGTGCTGGTGGGGCTGGCTGCGGTGAGAAACGCTCTGGTGCAGGAACTGGACGATGTGGCGAGTGCGATCAGTGCGATTGTGTGACGGGCGTGGGGCGGTGACTGCGGCGCGGATGTCAGCGCGGGGTTACGGTCTGCGCCGGCGTCGGGGCGTGGTGATTCTGGAATCGCTGACGGTGTTAT
>SXXK01000254.1 GCA_005791255.1 Planctomyces sp. | reverse complement strand
TGGGGGTTGAAACGATGAGCTACATGCGTCACTGGTTTTATCTGAGAAGTCGACCTGAACCGCTGCGGCAGGCATCTCTGTTGCTGATGCTGGCAGGTGCCGTTGGGAATGCTGAGGCGATTCTGGAGACTTTGCGGGCACACGAATCAGAGAGTCGAGGTGAGTGGCGGGACGGTATTCGTCAATTGAGGTCGTTACTGGAGCATGGTCACTCTATTTCATCAGCATTGAGTCTGATTGACGGTTTTCTGCCACCAGCGACGATAGCTGCAATCGCTGTGGCCGAGGGTGGAGGCGGGCTTGCCGAGGTTCTGGTGGATGAGTCGCAACGGCTGACGGTTCGGCTGCAGGATTTCGGAGGTAAGGAAGAGCCGGCAGCTTCACTGGTTGTCTGGAGTGGGGTTTTATTGACGGTGTTTTGCGGGGTGTGCATCTTCACCGGCGTCGGTTTAGCTCCGAAGGCACAGGCGATTTTTCAGGGATTTGGCCTCGAGATTCCTCCGCTGTCCCGTGCTGCTTTCGCACTTTTGGACAGCTTTTCGGTTCTGCTGCCGTTGCTGGTACTGCCGGTGACTGGCGTGATTGCCTGGGCGTCGATTCTGATTTGGAAAAATTGTGCACGACAAAATCGACTGGGTTATTTTCCGCTATTCGGTTATTGGCCTCGATATTGGACTCCAACGATTCTGCGACTGCTGGGTATCGGTATGGCAACAGGCAGCACGCTGCCGCGAGTATTGAATTCAGCAATCCTGATGCTGCCCGCGGGGCGAACGGTAACGAGAGTTCTGGAGGTGCGTGACGACGTGCAGTCCGGGGGCAATTTGCATGAAGCTCTGGAGTCCAGTGGTCTGATTCGGCGGAGTGAGCGTCAATTTCTGGATGCTGCAAGTCAACGCGGGCATGTGGACTGGGGGTTTCGGCAGTTGGCCATGTCTCTTGAGCAGGCGAGGCATCGGCGGGGTCTGCGGATACTTGGGCTGATTCGTCCAGCATTGACAGCGGTTTTTGGTCTGCTGGTGCTTTGTTATTGTCTGGTGGTGTTTCAGATGCTGATAGCACTGCTGGAGGGACTGGCATGAACGCGAGGGCAGCGGGAGCTGTGTGTCAGCAAATTTCCTGCTGGCGGACGAGTCGAAATGGTTCGCTGATGGCGGAGTTGATTATTGCGGCAGTCATTACTGGTGTAGTGACGTTGACGGTCGGCCCCGCGGTATCTGCCATCCTGAGGCAACAGGAGCGTCGGCGGTTTGAAACACTGGCGAAGGTGGAGTTGGGCAATCTGCAGAATCCGCAGGCAAACCGTTCTGTATTAAGTGACTGGTTTCTGCGTCGCTATCCAGATGCAACAATTTCCTGCGATGCTGCGCCGGCACTGGATGAGGTGCTGCTGATGGCGGGAGCGGTACGCCTGACGATCCAGAGGCCTGAAGTCAACGGCATGCCCGCTCAGTCTGTCAGTCTTGTGTTCTGGCCAGCCACTGACGAGGAGGCTCCATGAAGACTCGAAAAACCACTTCGGTCTGGATTCGGAGGCATACTGACCTGCGGCGGCTGGGGGGAGTCAGATCCGGCTATTCGCTGATCACGGTGTTGATCAACATGACAATTCTTTCATCACTGCTGGGGACCTGTGGTGTTTGTCTGCATACACTTTTCAGGCTGGATCATAAGGAGCGGGTGACTTCTCAGATGCTTGTCAGCCTGAGGCGAATGGAGCGGCAGCTGCGAGAGGATTGTGGCAGAGGAACCATTAGCAGTGACGGTGGACAGTGGCGTATCCATGGTGCTGTAGATGACGAGGTCATTGTCTGGAGTGAGTCGCGGGGACTCGTTCAGCGTGAGTTCTTTGCAGGGGGTGAGCCGAGGCAGCGTGAACGATTTGTGTTTCCTGCGGGCACGCGGGTTGAGTTCAGCGACCCTGGCGAGGGGAGTGCGGTGGTCCGAGTTCGTGAGGGATCCGTGTTTGTGCGGTACCCGGAAGCGGGCGATGGAGGGGCTGTGCGTAACAAGCCGGAGTCTGTTGCTCTGCCGTCAGCTCCGGCGGGGATGGCAAAGGCTGGAGAAATTGAAATTCAGCTGCAGCATGCGTTTGCGGCAAACGGAGATTCTGAATGAATCGGTCCTGCAGTCCACAGAGGATTGTTTCGGGTGAATGTGTAGGCGCGTGTTTGTCATGTCGTCGCGGGGCGGTGGCTGTAGTTGCGATGGTGGTGCTGCTGGTGACATCATCATTGCTGGCACTGCAGGTTCGGCGCGTGCGGATGCAATGGCAGCAGGATCGTCAACTGGTTGTGCAGGAACAGCTGAGAATTCTGGCGGATGCGGCATTGCGCGAGGGGGAGCGAAGAGTTCGTAAAGATTCAGGCTGGTCAGGTGGCAATTGGGTAGTGCCTTCCGGAGCATTTCATCGCTGCGAGTCAGTGAGTTTGGAAGTGCGATCAAACGGATCTGAGATCACGGTTCAGGTGAGGAGTCCGGCGGAGCCGGAACTTGCGGCAGTCTGTCGACTGACGAGAAAGGTGAGTGTGAGCAATGAGCAGTGAGCGGCCGGCTTTTAGTTATTGGTGTGTGACCGGGGCTGTGCAGTCGGGGAGGGGTTTTGCGGTGGATCGAAAAATTCGCGGATTTACGCTGATTGAACTCCTCGTGGTGATAGCGATTATCGCCATTCTCATGGGGCTGCTGCTGCCTGCCGTGCAAGCTGCTCGCGAAGCAGCCAGAAGAACGCAGTGCAAGAACAATCTGATGCAGATTGGAATAGCACTGCACAACTACGAAATGGCGTTTGAGATGTTGCCTCCGGGGGTTGTGAATGCTGCAGGGCCGATTCGCAATCTCGAGGAGGGCTACCAGATGAGCTGGATGGTACAACTGCTGCCGGTGATGGAGCAGACGATGTTGTTTTCGATGGTCGATTTTTCGCAGGGGGCGTACGCAGCAGTCAACAGTCCGATTCGAACGACCAGAATGTCGGTATTTCGGTGTCCCAGTGATCCGGCACCGCCGCTTGCTGCTGCTGGCGGTGTGATTGTGGGAGAGGCCAGCTACGCCGGTTGTTTCAGTGGTTCGGATAAACCCATCGATGCTGATGGCGATGGCTGCCTGTTTCTGAACAGCGGTGTGCGGTATCGAGAGATTCGTGATGGTGCTTCGAATACTCTGTTGGCCGGAGAAAAGCAGATTGTGGCGGAGGCCGGTGAATTCGGATGGATTGCGGGCAATCGCTCTGCGCTGCGAAACACGGGGGTAGCGATCAGCGGTGGCTGGGATATTGTGAAGCCGGTTGCTGGTGGCAAGCCTGCTGCCGTTGTCATTCCTTCGGTTACGGCAACGAGTGGTTTCAGTTCACATCACACAGGAGGCTCTCAGTTCATTTTGGCGGATGGTTCCGTGCGATTTGTCAGTCAGAACATCAACGTTCAGACTCTGTCGATTCTGGGCAGTCGAGCAGACCTGCAGGTTGTTGGGGAGTGGTAATGCGCAGAGCACTCTATCGCTGCAGCGGAAGTGGATTCACAGTTCTGGAACTGCTGGGTGTAATTGCTGTGATTGCCGTAATGGTGGCATTGCTGCTGCCAGCGGTGCAGCAGGCGCGTGAGCAGGCCAGGAAGCTGCAGTGTCAGAACAATCTGAGGCAACTGGGGATAGGCCTGGGACATTATCAGTTTTTGCACAAAACTCTGCCTCCCGGTGCAGTCGCGGTCACGGTTCCGATCAATGTGGAGCGGGCACCTGAAGGTATTGGCTGGATAGGCCAGATTCTGCCCCAGATGGGTGAGCAGGCAATTTATCTGCAGGTCAACAGCGAGGAACCGCTGCGTTCGTTTCCTTCCGACATTGCCTTGACCAATGAGATGGCGAGAGCGATTGACGACAAGGACTCACTTTCGGCGGGTTCAGGCGAGTCTGATGCTGGAAAATTTTCGGTTCCTTGGCATCCGATGATGTCATTTCTGCAATGTCCTTCCAGTGCTGGATTGTTGGGCAAGGGGTTTTCCTCATATGTCGGGTGTCACAGCAGCGGGGAGAAATCGATTGATGCGGATGCGGATGGTTTGCTGTATGTCAACAGTTCGGAATCGCTGGAGGCCATTCCGGACGGCAGTTCAAACACATTGCTGCTGGGGGAGGGTTCAGAGCGGTTGCCGGGTCAGGGCTGGTTGTTTGGTGACAGGGGCACTTTGCGTAATGGCCTGCCGCTGGATCTGGAACAAAAGGCGAATGGGTTGAAGCAGCAGACGGTGGCATTGGCGTCAGGGGTGACTGATGCAGAGCGAGCGGCGGTGAGAATGCGCGAGGGCCTGAAGGTGGGCGGGTTTGCCAGCAGGCACAGTTTTCAGGTGAATTTTTTGGTGGCGGATGGCAGTGTGCGTGGATTGAGCCGACAGATTGATGCGGCGATCCTGCGGCAACTGATTAGTCGCTCCGATGGTGGTGGCGTCGTTGAGTTTTAAGGATCTGGGCCACGCAACGTACAGTGGGGGCGGGTTTGGGGTGATGAACGTTTGTTTGGTGTTGCGTGGCTGGGACATTGAACTGTCATTGCAGCTGACGTGCCGATAGCGATACAGCGTCATCGAGTTGTGCGGATTTCTCGCAGCGATGTCAGTGCCCGGGTTGCCGATTGATCCGGAGGTTGTCCGTGAGTGTGGTCCGGCGGTAGTACTCTGGTCTCCAGCGTGCTGCCAGCCAATGGGACCAGCCAGTGGGGCCAGCCAATGGGACCAGCCAGTGGGGCCAGCCAATGGGCTATCTTTGGGCTTCGAGTTCCGTGGGCAGCAGCGAACTGTTGGATGCCGGCGGTTTTTGATTTGGATTTTGGGATTCCGGGAAGCGGGTGGCTGCTGAATGCAAATAGCGCTGGAAGGCAGCGGGTAAGCGGGTGTGCACAGCGAAAAAAAGACCCCGTTGTCTGAACAACGGGGTCGTATTCGAGTTTTTTTGATGCCAGGGCATCAGGTCGCGACGAATCATTCGGCCTTTGGAGCATCAGCGGCCGGGGCAGCGCCTTCAGCGGCTGGTGCGGCCGGGGCAGCACCTTCAGCGGCCGGGGCAGCACCTTCAGCGGCTGGAGCAGCACCTTCAGCTGCCTTTTCGCCTTCTGCCGGGGCAGCAGCAGCGTCAGCGCCGTGGCCTGCTACGCCAGACTCGCGATCACCAGTCGTTGCGCCAGTCGGCGGAGCAGCAGGTGCTTCGCTGGGTGCTGTAGAGGCGGCTGGTTCACCGCAACCAGCAATGACAAGGCACAGTGCCGCGACAGAAAAGAAACCCATCAGCTTTTTCATCAGAATGTTCCCGTTGATATTTGGCCGAATTTGTTGGCAGGATTGACGACTCACAGCCGCCTCGCCGATGCCTCAACTTTAACATTTTCTGACCGAATTACACCTCAGGATGGCATTCCTCGGCGAATTCTCGAGGGTTTGCAGCGCACCGTGACTCAAATTCCTGCGGATTTTACCAACCGAGATTTCCAGCGAGCCCTATTTTATCGGCAAAGCCTGCGCCAGCGGTGTCATTGGTCTTCGCTGAATACTCAGACAATTCCGGCCACCTTGCCGACTCCCGCAGGCTCCCCCGGGAATTCCACGGTTTACTGCCCTCGGTCGCCCCCCTGATCAAACGGCCGGAGTGGAAATAACTTCGAGGGCCTGCGAATCTCGGTCACAAGGTTGCTCAGGGTTGTCAGTTTTTCAGGATGTTCTGCCGCTAGATTTGTGCGTTCGCCGGGATCGGTTTCCAGATTGTAAAGCTCTGCCGTTTCACTGCCCTTGCTGAGATTCTGCCTGACCAGTTTCCACGGTCCCTGTCGCAGGCTCAACTGCCCCCCATACCCTGGGAATTCGCGATAGAGCCAGGGGCGTTCAGTCTGCTGAAGCGTGGTCAGCACAGGCACGAGGCTGACTCCGTCGCCGCCGATGCTGTCATTCCTGCGGATATCGCGTGCCCCTGTGAATTCAGCGAGGGTGGGCATCCAGTCTTCAAAGCCGCTGACGAAGTCACTTTCGGTCCCGGCGGGAATTCTGCCGGGCCACGAGACAATCGTGGGAACTCGCACACCACCCTCGTACAGTGATCCCTTGAGTCCTCGCAGTTCCCCCACACTGTTAAAAAACTCCGCATCCACTTCCTCAGACAGGTGCGTCGTACCATTGTCAGCACTGAACACCACCAGAGTGTTTTCCGTCAACTGGAGTCTGTCGAGTTCGTCCAGCAGGACTCCCACATCACTGTCGAGCCGGCTGATCATCGCCGCGTAGGCGGCCCTTGGTGTGAAATGCGGCGTGTATCCTCCGCGGGCGGCGGTGAACGGCGGGTCGTGCCAGCCCTGCTTCAGCCACGGTTCCAGATCGGCCTGTGGAACATGCAGGGCCACATGTGGCAGTGTGGATGGAAAGTACAGAAAGAACGGCCGCTCCTTGTTGGCACGCAGAAAATCCACAGCGGCACTGCGAATGCGATCGGGCGCGTAATCGGTGCCCTGAAATGCTGCGTAGGCGGCTGGGTTTCGGGGATCACTTCCGGGAGGAAGCTTTGCGTGACCTGGGACGGCTGGCTGATTTTGCAGAGGAATTTTCCGGCGATCCTGCCAGAGGTAATCCGGGTAGTAGCTGTGAGCATGTCGCTGGCAGTTATAGCCGAAGAAATGATCGAAGCCCTGATTCAGCGGATCACCCTCACTGCCGGGGCCTCCAAGTCCCCATTTCCCGAATGCTCCTGTCACATACCCCTGTTGTTTGAGCATTTCAGCGATCGTGAGTTCTTCGTCAGGAATCGGGAGTTGTCCTTCCGGCTGAGCTTCACTGTTGTTTCGAATCCAGGCTCGTCCGGGATGCCGTCCGGTCAGGAGCACGCATCGTGATGGAGCGCACACGGCATTTCCCGAGTAGTGACCTGTCAGACGCATACCGCGAGCGGCGAGGCGATCGAGGTTGGGGGTGCGGATTTTCTGTTGCCCGAAGCAGCCCAGTTCCCGATACCCGAGATCATCGGCGAGGATAAACACAATACGGGGGCGCGCCGGAATTTCTGCACCACCGAGGAATTCAGTTCTTATCAGCTGGCATGCGAACCAGCAGCCGATGACCAGCATTTTTCGACACGACATTTGTGCACCCTCGAAATCTCGGCCGCGTGGGGCTGACAGACCTGCAGGACATGGGTCGAACTTCAGCAGTTCGACTGTGAATTGTCTACTCAACTGCCCGGCTGTCCGTCTTTTCCGGCCACATGAAGTCGCTGGCCAACCCCGCCCCAGCGGAATTTCCCAAAGAACCCGCTGCCGGCTGGATTTTGCTGGTGACAATCGTATTGGTCGACGAATAACCTATTATTCCTGCAGCCCCCGTGCACGCACGAGGGGCCTGATCCTGCCATCAACTCCTTCCTGTTGCGGACACCGGTTCAATGCTCAGACTTTTCGGAAACTCGCACCGCTACTGCGACGGGGTCTCGCGCCGTTCCTTTCTGCAACTGGGCGGGCTTGCTGCGGGTGGCCTGACATTGGGGGATGTATTCGCTGCGGGCCCTGCAGGGGCCGGTCGTCAGCACAAGTCAGTAATCATGGTGTACCTGTCCGGCGGTCTGCCGCATCAGGACACGTTCGATATGAAACCGGAGGCACCTGCGGAGGTGCGCGGAGAGTTTCAGCCGATTCACACGACGGTTCCGGGAACGCAGTTCTGCGAGTTGCTGCCGAAGCTGGCGATGGTGGCGGACAAATGTTCGATTGTGCGTTCCTGCGTCGGTCAGCGTGACGAGCATTCCAGTTTTCAAAACCTGACCGGGTTCACAATGGGCGAAGTCCAGCGGGACGGCATCCCGAACTTTGGCTCGGTGGTGGCCAAAACATTCGGTCAGGTCAACGAGGTGACTCCGGCATTTGTCGACTTGTTCCCGACCATGCAGCACCGTCCGTACAACAGTACTGGTGCCGGGTATCTGGGCAGTGCCTTTAATCAGGTGCGAGCTGACGGCGAAGATCTGGCCAGCATGCAGCTGAGATATATCGAGGGGCAGCAGTTTCAGGAGCGACAGTCGCTGCTGGATCAGCTTGACACATTCCGCCGTCAGGCAGATTCCAGAAATCTGGACAATATGCAGGAGAGTTACCGCAGAGCTTTCGATGTGCTGACGTCATCCCGGCTGGTGGACGCCATGAACGTCGAGCGTGAAGATCCGTCGGTTTTGGCCATGTATGGTCGGGGGTCATCAAAGCATCTGGGCGATGGTGCTCCGCTGTGGAACGACCAGCTGCTGATTGCTCGCAGGCTTGTGGAAGCTGGCGTGCGAGTTGTCACTGTGGCTTATGGATTCTGGGACACTCACGGAAACAACTTCGGTCACTGCCGAGCGCACCTGCCGACTCTGGATACCGGCCTGTCTGCTTTGATTCGAGATTTGCACGATCGAGGCCTTGACCGGGACGTTACGATTGTCGTCTGGGGCGAATTCGGCAGGACTCCGAAGATCAACGACAAGGCCGGTCGCGACCATTGGGCTCCGGTGCAGTCCGTGCTGTTTTCCGGCGGTGGAATGCCCATGGGCCAGGTAATTGGCTCAACGGACAGGATCGCGGCTTACGCCGCTGACCGTCCGATCCACTATCGTGATATTCTGTCAACAATTTACCACAACGTGGGAATTGACAGCAGCACGTACATTCGTGACATGGCTGAGCGGCCAGTGCGAATCCTTCCCGAGGAAGCTCGCCCGATTCGCGAACTGCTCGCAAATTCCTAGCCCGAGGGCCACCACGGTCTCTGTTATGGCAGCAACGGCAACAGTTCGTCGATGCTGCTGAAGACCACAAAGTCTGCATCATCGGGCAGGAAGTCCTTCCACGACGATGCCGATGTGACGACGGCTGAGGCTGCGGTTGACAAAACGGCTTCCGTGTCTGATGTGATACTTTGAACACGATAGATCTGGCTGTTAATCCAGATGTCTGTGCCGACAGCCAGTTCTGACGTGAAGGCAGTTCCGCTGCCCGACAGCAGGGGGCTGCCGGCCTGCAGCGAGACCGTTCCCGTCAGTTGAGTTCCTGTGGGCGGTGCCTTGGTCAGCGGAACTTCTCCGAGTGCTCCATTGCTGTAAACACTTTTCAGGTCATAGGTCGTCAGATTATTGATCTGATCAACAACCGACATGCCATTGCCGAGGACGCGGCCAAACACCGTGTACTTACCCTCGTCGAGGAACGTGTTATCGGCAACATTGATGAACCACTGACTGCTGCCGCTGTTGATATTGCCTGACACCATCGCCATGGCGAGGGTGCCGCGCAGATTTGAGTTTGCTGCCAGGAACTCGTTCTGAATTGGTGGATTGGTCTGCACACTGCTGATCCGACTGTCACTCAGAGTGAAGCCACCACCCTGAATGACAAAGTTCGGGACACTGCGATGTACGATCAGGCCCGAGTAAGCCGGGGATGCCTGATAGCTGAGGAAGTTTGCAACAGTCACAGGGGCATCGGCGTCCAGCAGCTCAACGTCAAATGTTCCTGACGTGGTGTTGAATCGTACCAGTGTCCCCGTGGCATAGTGAACGTAGATTGACTGATCAGCAACTCCGGCGGCCGCTGTCGCCCTGATCATGAGGCGATGGTCCCCCTGGTCCTGCCCGTCGGCAGTCAGCGGAACACTGAGACTATAGATACCGGAAGAATTGGCAGTTGCCACTGCATCGTCGTACTGTCCATCGCCATCGCTGTCGACGGCGAGTGTGGCATTCGGAGCGGTAACGCCATTCACCGTGAAGCTGCTGTCGCGTGTGAGCAGGATGCCGCTGGACTGCTCAACCAGGTTGGAAGAAACGTCGGTGGTGAGACTGAAGCTGTCACCATCCTGGACGAGAACCGCAGCGGAATCAGTGGCTGCCGTGCCGGCAATTGACGCGGTGACAGTGCCATTACGAGTGCCTTCGGGGACAGAACCAGCGACGACAATCAATTGGATGACAGCAGACGTCTGCCCGGCGGGAATGGTGACCGCAGCCGGTCCGGAGAGCAGGTCTGGCTGGGCATATGCGAGGCTGACCACGACGTCAGCGTCCGCGGCTTTTCCGAGGCTGACAGTGGTGCTGACGGAGCCGATCAATTCATTGACGGACGGAATCGCGGGGTCAATCGACAGTGAGAAGATATCGTCCTCTGTAATACTCAGTGACGCCTGTCCCGCATCAAAACTGCCTGCCGTTACGAAAACAGTCGCGGTATCTGCGAGGCTGACGATCTGGTCATTGACATCGGCTACGGAAAACTCGACATGCCTTTGTCCTGCCGGTATGACAATTGTCGAGGGGAATGAGATTCGCGGGGAACTGGATGCGAGTGAAACGGTGAGGGGACTGGAAATGTCAGCCGTATTGCGTGACACGGTCAGGCGAGCATCGGTGGTGGAGCCTTCAGTCAGACCGGACTGAGCGGGTGTCAGTGACAGCGATGGAACTTCATCATCCTGAACTGTCAGGGAAATGGTCACCTGACCAAATCCAACAGCGTTTGCGGTGGCGATCAGTGTAATGTCACCCTGAGCAATATCGTCATTCAGCGGGACAAGCACCACATCCACAGAGGTCTGCCCGGCGGGAATAGTGGCCGAGGCGGGAACAGTCAGTGCACCGGAATCGGCATCCAGGGTCACCTGTAAGGGCTGCGAAACATCAAGTGCATTTCGAGAGACAGTCAGAACGATACCGTCACTGGAATCTTCGACGACGGAAGTGCTGCTGGCGGACAATCCCAGCGCAGCGGTCTCGTTGTCAGTTACAGTCAGCGAGACGACACCTGGATCGAAACCAGCGGCCGACACTGAGACCTGCATTGTGGCTGTGCCATCAAGCACCACATTATCGACAGCATTGAGAGCGAATGTGACAGATGACTGTCCCGCAGGAATCTCAACCGTCGCTGGTCCTGTGGCGCGGTCGGATCCGATCGCAATAAAGACGTTGACTGTCTGGTTGCGGTTTTCTGTATTTCTGGAGACAGTCGCTGTGACTGCAGCAGCACCCTCCGACACAGTGGTGGAGGACAATTCGAGGGTCAAAGTTGCCGACTCGTCGTCGGTCACGGTAACTGAACCGGCTCCCGAGGTGAAGCCCG
>SXXK01000253.1 GCA_005791255.1 Planctomyces sp. | reverse complement strand
TCCGGTGCCACGCTGCGTGGATTGATGCGGAACTTTGTCAGCACGACCTGGTCAAAATGCGGCAGGATTTCCTGCAGCATGCTGCGGTAGTCCTTATCGGAGGACACGGCAAACACCAGGACTCGTCGTCGCTGTCGCCATTCGGTCGCGGTCAGAACCTGTGCGAGCGCGCGGAGGGAATCTGTGTTGTGGGCGGCATCCAGCACCACAGTCGGATGTCCCTCGAGGACTTCGAATCGGAGTGGCCAGCGGGTATCGCCGAGACCGGCGATGATCGCCTGCTGGTCAATCCGGGGCCAGCGGGAGGACGCCAGTTCAGCGGCCATGACGGCAAGACTGGCATTGTGTGCCTGGTGTTTTCCCAGCAGTGGCAGCGTTGCAGAACGACAGGCTCCGCGGGGCGTCCAGAAATCCAGCAGTTGCGAGCGTCTGCGGACGTGACGGGCATCAGCGAATTCGTCCTCGGTCCACGTGAAGTCTGTGCCGCAGACATAGCGACGACACCCCAGCTCGGCGGCGCGGGCAGCCACCACGGCATCGGCCTCGGCAGGCAGCAGACCCTGCACGACCGGGACTGCGGCCTTCAGAATCCCGGCTTTTTCCCAGGCGATACGGTCAAGGGTGCTGCCCAGAATTGCCATGTGATCGAACCCGATGCTGGTGATCACTGTGACGAGGGGGTTGCAGACATTGGTGCAGTCGAGGCGTCCCCCCAGACCGGTTTCCAGGACTGCCAGCTGCACCTGCTGCTCATCGAACAGCATCCATGCCAGCAGTGTGGCAGCTTCGAAGAATGTGGGCATACGATCGGCATCATCGACATCGGCAGATTCCAGCAGGCTTCGCAGCTGCTGTACCAGCCGCGTCAGCGTCTCGGGGGACGGCATGTGGCTGTTGACCCGCATGCGTTCCTCGAACTGTTCAATATGCGGAGAGGTGAACAATCCTGTGCGAATTCCGGCATGGCGAGCGATGGATTCAATCATCGCCGCTGTTGACCCCTTACCCTTGGTTCCGGCAATGTGGATGGCGGGAATTCGCAGGTGCGGAGAACCAATCAGTGTGAGCAAACGCTGGATGCGTTCCAGTCGGAACGGTTCCTGGCTGACTGGTCGCGTGCGTTCATAGTCGATGCGGTCATACAGCCATGCGATGGCTGTGCTGTAGTCGTTGTCGGCAGCAGAAGCGGGCTCCGGCAGGCTCATTCCTGAGGTTCCGAGTGGCAAACGGGTGTGGCTGTGTACGCAGGGTGTTCGCTCGCGATGGTCGGAATTCTAGCAGCGCAGGTGAGTTCCCCAAACGGCTTTTCCCGGGTGCCGCAGTTCGAATGCCGCAAAATTCTGACACGTCAGTCCGTTATTCTGCTTCATCCGATCCCGGAATCGCTGCCATGGATTTCACTGGCAGTTTGCAAAACACCCCGTTCTCACTAGGATTCAGCGTGCAGCAGCGCTGCGAGCCTGCCACAAAATTCTTCCAGACGCAGACCATGCCCGCGGTCACAGGACCTGGCACAGGTCTTCAGGATATCTTTCATGAATCACGCTGAACGAGCCGCCGGATATCTGCCGCAGATTGAAGCATCCAGCCCGGCCAGCCGGCCAGCCGGAACGACTCCTGGCAGCTTTTCCCGGGCTCCGCGAATTTCTGCCGGTCGGGCTGGTGCCCTGACGTATGCCTCCCCTGATACACCCGGGATGCCGGCTCCTTCCGAAAAGACGGCCTGGGATTTCATGCCGGCAGACTGGACGCTGCGTTCTGGTTTTGAGACGGATTACGAGCGTCCGGAGGCCTGGCAGGCTCCGGCCGGGTTTCAGCCGTGCACTCAGCTGGAATTTGCCCGCCTCGGCGTAATCACTCCGCAGATGCAGCGGGTTGCGGATCGCGAACCGCATTTGACGGCCCGGCAGGTGCGGGACGAAGTGGCGGCCGGGCGAATGGTGATCCCGGCCAACCGCAATCATCTGCAGTATCAGCTGGATCCGATGTGCATAGGTCGTGCATCGCGGACCAAGATCAACGCCAACATGGGAGCGTCTCCGGTTTCTTCGGGAACGGATGAAGAGGTAGAGAAGCTGCGGTGGGCGGAACGCTGGGGCGCCGACACGGTCATGGATTTGTCCACCGGCGGTGATCTGGATGCCTGCCGTGACGCAATCATTCGTAACAGCACTGTACCGATCGGCACAGTGCCAATTTATTCGATGATCATCGGCCGTCGCATCGAGCAGCTGAACATAGCGATCGTGCTGGAAAGTCTGGAGCATCAGGCTCAGCAGGGGGTGGACTACTTCACGATCCATGCGGGGGTTTTGCAGGAGCATCTGCCGCTGGTGAAGGACCGTTTGATCGGCATCGTCAGTCGTGGCGGTTCACTGCTGGCCAAGTGGATGATCGAGCACAATGCTCAGAACCTGATGTACACTCACTGGGAAGATATCTGCGACGTGCTGCGTCGTCATGATGTGACCTTCAGCATCGGCGATGGACTGCGACCGGGTGGCCTGGCGGACGCCACCGATGCGGCTCAGCTGGCCGAGCTGTCCACACTGGGTGAGCTGACGGAGCGGGCATGGCGGAAGGGTGTG
>SXXK01000252.1 GCA_005791255.1 Planctomyces sp. | reverse complement strand
GACGTGAAGGCAATGGCGCAACAGTCCTTGAGCAGCTCAGTTCAACACTGGCAATCCCCTTCCAGAGTCCACCGGACGCCCCGGAATGGACCGCAGTTCTGCCCGAAACCACCGTATCCTGGCTGCCACAGCAGATCGATATGTGGGTTCGCACCGGCGGGCAGGCCGAACTGGCTCCCGGAATGGCTCTGCTCTGGCTGGAAGGCACTTTGACGGATGCCCCTCAACTGCAGGTCGATCAGTCTGCCACGGAATTTGAAGAAGTTGCCGCCGGAAAACACAAATTCATCTACCAGGTCCCCCAGTCCGTGATCCCCGCAGCATGGCTGAACCTGCTGCGAGCCGCCCCGTGATTCCCCAGGAACCTCAGCCGTCCCGGTCCTGACCACGAGCCGGGTTCTTCCACGCCCACGTGTCGTCCTCACGCAGCCGCAGATAACTCTGATACCGAATCGTCGGAATCAGCCCTTCAGCCACCGCCGCCTTCACCCCGCAATGCTCTTCATGGATATGAGAACAGTCAGGAAAACGACACCAGGGAATGAACGGACGAAACTCGATGTAATACCCGTCCACCTCCTCCAGTGCCAGATCCCATAATTCAAACTGTCGGATGCCCGGAGTATCACAGACCCAGCCACCACCGGTCAGCGGTACCAGACGCGCCCTGCGAGTGGTGTGCGTTCCCTTGTGACTCCAGTCACTCACGTCCGCTGTGGCCAGCCCCAAAGCCGGATCCGCCGCATTCAGCAGTGATGATTTCCCCACACCGCTCTGACCACTGACCGCCGTCTGCCGACCAGCCAGCAGTGTTTGCAGCTGAGCAATGCCCTCACCCGTACGAATACTGGCCAGCACCACCGTGTAACCCGCACGCCCATAAGCCCTGATGTGCGGCAGCAGCGTGCGAGTATCCACGAGGTCGCATTTGCTGATACAGATGATCGGCATAATGCCGCGTTCCTCGGCACACACCAGATACCGATCCACCAGCTGCGGACGAAACTCAGGATCCGCCGCAGCATTCACAATCAGCACCTGGTCGATATTCGCCACCAGAATGTGCTCGCGGCCATGACTGCCACGCGAAAGCACACCATAACGCGGCTCCACCCGCTCGATCACTCCCTGACCCGCATCGCCCTCCTGGCGAAACAGCACGCGATCACCCGTCACCACCACATTGCGGGCATCACGGGCCAGAGAACGCAGGATGCCGCGGACTGAGCAGGAATACTCACGGCCCGTATCGTCACAGCGAACAAGTATGTGCAGACCAATGAAACTGACCACTCGCCCACGCAGACAGGTCGACTCGTCCACCACCCGCAGCAGCTGGTCGCCCTCCGCCCGCACCCCGACCATCGTGCGGCGACGAAACAAATCGCCCCGCGATGTCACTCGCTCCTGGCGAGAAACATCCTCAGCCGCCTCCTGATCACTTAACAGATCATGCGTCAGATTTTGCTGGCGGGCACGAGCCTGCTTGTTGCGTCGCAGGTCCACTCGCACCTTATCACCGTAACTTTTCGGCCGATGATGCTTGCGCCCCTTGTCCGCCATTACGCACGCCTCTCTCAGGCCGGATTCCCGGCACTACAGAATTGCAGCACCCTTGACCTGAATACCCTTCAACTGCATCTTCAGCTCTTCCACGTTCGGCGAAATCTCAAAGGCTGCTTCACGGCTGATAATCTCCCGCATTACAAAGTCGTACAGACTGTCGTTGAACAACTGCATGCCCTCAGTCTTGCCGATGCGGATCGCCGCCCACAGCTTCTCGTCCTGCTCCTCCATCACCAGTTTCCGCACCGTCGGAGTGAAACTCATGATCTCCACAATCGGAACGCGCGGCGGCACGTCCACGATCGTCTTCCGCAGCTTCTGACCCACAATGCACTTCATGTTCATCGCCATACTCGCGCGAATCGCTTTGTGCATGTCAAAAGGGAACAGGTCCAAAATACGCGAAATCGTTCCGGGAGCCCCCGGAGCGTGAATGGTTCCAAATACCAGGTGCCCCGTCTCAGCCGCGTGAATGGCCGTCTCAAAGGTTTCCCGGTCTCGCATCTCACCCACCAGCATAATATCGGGATCCTCTCGCACCGCATGCTTCATCGCGATGTGAAAGTCAATCACGTCCTGACCAATCTCACGCTGGTTAATCAAACACTTGTCCGACGTGTAAATGAACTCAATCGGGTCCTCAATCGTCAGAATATGCTTGTTCATATTCCGGTTGATCCAGTCCAGCATCGACGCAATCGTCGTACTTTTGCCGGACCCCGTCACACCCGCCAGCAGCACCATCCCCTGGTCGTACCTGCAGTGCTCCACCATGCAGGCCGGCAGAAACAGCTTTTCGAACGGCGGAATCGAGCGTTCGATCTTTCGAGCCACCATGCCAACCTTGCCCAGCTGGGTCAGCAGGTTCACACGGAAACGCCAGGGATCGTTGTCCGCTGTCACCACCTTCGAAAAGTCAGCACCGCCATTCATGTGGAAGATGTCCAGATTACGCTGGTCCATCATCGGAAATGTCAGCTCGATCATCTGACTTTCACTGATCGGCGGCATCTCCAGTTCACGCAGGCCACCACGGATGCGGAAAATCGGAGGTCGCCCCACCTGCAAATGAAT
>SXXK01000251.1 GCA_005791255.1 Planctomyces sp. | reverse complement strand
ACGTGCCCCTGCCTCGGCAAGATCACGAGCGTCTTTAACGGAGCGTTCAAGGTGGGTGCGAAGCTGTTTGTCGAGTGAGGGCATGGTTTTTAGTTTTTAGTTTTCAGTTTTCAGTGGTTCAGTTTTCAGTGATGCAGTGATGCTGTTTTCAGTTGGACGGGGGAGGCGGGGGCTCAGAGTGAGAGCCAGGTAACTGCCTACTGAATTCCCACCGGTCCCTTTTTCAGTCCGGCAATCAATTGCTTCTCCACGTCCCTTAGCCAATCTGAGATTTCCGCTTCCGTTTTCAGCGTCCGCCTCGGCAGTGTCAGGAACGTCACCTGCGGTTCTCGCAACTTCGCTGCCTCCTGCTGAGCCTGCTGGAACCGGCTGGGCAGTGCAGCAACGCGATCAGACAACCCCGGCAGCGACGTCTGACTCAGCGTGCCAATAATGTCGTCATCAGTCTGAACCTTGATCTTCGGCTTCTGGGATTCCGTCAGGCCCTGCCCTGACAGAATCCCATTTCTCTGCTCAGGTTCCAGTTCCTGCCAGTTTTTATCCGCATCCAGCAATTCCAGCCCGCGTTCAAATGCCTGCTCAAACTGCCCGGAAAGGGCATTCAATTGTGTCCGCAGCAGCTGAGTCACAGCCTGAACCATCGGTGTGACGGCATCGGGCTCATTCAGCAGCAGGCGACCATCGACGATGCTCTTCGCCTGAATGCTGTGAGTTTCCACCTCGGGCATTGACGACGCATGCCGCACCAGTGTTTGCAGCTTGACCCATGTCGGCCAGCTGGCTTCCAGACGTTTCGCCTGCTTCTCCCAGACTTCAAAGCCCGTTTTTAGATCGTCCCGGCTGTTGTAAATGGCCATCAACTGGTCATTTCCCGACGATAACCGAATTTCTTCCAGGATCTTCGTGTCAGGCCGCACCGGTCCCGGAGCATCACCGCCAGCTCGTTCTGCCAGCTCTGCTGCCTTGCGTAGAAAATCCGGCACCGCCCCAGTCTCCTCGCCCGGCTTGACTGTGACACCAAGCGACGAGAACACTTTGCGAATCTGAATCCGCTGCGCTGCCGTGACCGTAGTAGATTCTACCTTGAAGCTGGCCTTCCCGATGGCCTTACGTTCCAGCTCCTTCGGATCAACCGCAGTGCCCCGTTCATCGACCGCTCGAATCAGTCCTGCCCCCAGCAGGACCTGCAGGCCGCCATCGACAGCGTCACCAGACCAGCCATAGGGCGGGGTCTCAAACTGCTGGCGGATTTCGGCGCCCTTCTTCCCCGAGCCAATGCTGGCGAGGATTGCCTTGCACACCGGATTCTGAGCAGGTTCGCCGTCGTGCCCGACGGCCTTCAATCCATCGGGGGCTCCCTTTTTGGCATTGGCATACACCCTGCCCCAGCCTTCGTGATCGGCCATCACAAATTGCGGGTACAGTCGCTGCAGCGACTTCATGGACGCTTCCGAAATCAGTGCCTGCAGATCGTTGCCGGTGATTTCCGTACCGCCCGCCTGAAACACTCGCGCCCCGGAAAAGGCATCATCCAGCAGTTCGCGTATGCGTCCTTCGGCTGTTTGTCGAGTCGTCTCCATTGCTGAGCGCGCCTCGATGCCTTCCGCGGTGTTCGGAGTCCCGCGTTTGTCCAGCGTGGCGTTTGCGGCTTTGAAATCGATCAGGTTGTGTCGCAGGTCATCAGCCGAGCGTTTCGGAATGAACACGAACACCGTCGCCGATTGATTTCCTGCCTGTCGCGCTTCGGCCCTCACGGAGTTTTCGTCAATCGACCAGCCATCGCGAACCCAAATGCAGACTCTGTCTTTGGCGTCCGGCGGCAAGGTGGCATCGAACAGAGCATGCACGTCACGGCTGACCTTTGATTGCCCCTGCATCAGGGTGACTTTTTTGACCAGCTCACCGAATCGCCGGCGGATGCGATCGTCGCGTTCCGCATCAACCCGGTGAGATTCGTTGGCCAGCAGGTTCCGCTGGCTGAGGAATTCGTCGTTCCATGCGACACTTTCTTCGGTCTGAATCCGGTACTGATCCCCGACCTTCATCAGCAATTCGCACTTGTCCAGCAGCGCTGGCAGTCTGCTGCGAAGCAGGCTGCTGCCGGCACCCAGATCCTCCACAAGCAGATCGGCCAGCGTATCGGTGGTGGCCCGGATTCCCACCTCATTGTTGTTGCCCGCCAGTTTGCTGACCAGAAATACCAGTCCGCAGGCTCGGGCTACCAGCCGTTCATCATCGCTGCCCTTGATCCACTTCATTGTTCGTTCGTGGACCTTGCGAGGCAGCATGCGCGACTGCAGCAATTTGTCGGCGGCGTCGAAGTACAGGTAATCGGCCGGAATGACGCTCCCGATCTCGGCGTCCAGGTTCGTCTGGATCACTCGGTGAATCATGCTGAGCTGATTTCGCAGCTGGCTGTCGGTCCCCGTTTGATCCAGCACCCGCAGAGTGTTCTCCCAGAATCTTCGACGGACTGGCAGGATGGGATAGTCCTGCGGAAAGAAGCCGACATCTTCGTTGCGGTGCGAGATGCTGGTTCCCTGCAGATGACGCGAAATTTCGCCGATGTTCCGCTGCATCACAGTGTCGATTGTCTGGATCGCAGCCGGCTTTTTGGCAAGGATCACCTGACGAATGACTGCGTCCACGTCGGCATCAGAGAGCTCCACACGAACCGTAAAACGCCCCTCCAGTTTTTTCAGGTTTGCAGTGCCGGTGACTGCCGTTTGCCCGGTACCAATGAACAGCAGTTTTCCGCCAATGTTCTTACTGCAGGCCTCGACAACTTCCTGCACCTCGATGGAGCGCTGCGTATCGCTGCCGATAAACTGCTGCACTTCATCCAGCACCACCAGTGTGAGCGGGAACTTCCCGTCCACGGTGAGCGCCTGCCGGATGGCTTTGATCATGTCATCGCTGCTGATGTCCTGCACGTAGGGGTAGAGATTGTTGAGTGTCTCGACGCAGGCAGCGACGGACGAGAACAGGGTGGGTTTCGTTTTGACCAGGGCTTCGTGCAGACCTTCTGCCACGTAGAAATTGTCCAGTTCTTCCTGCCAGTCATGGCCTGCCGACTCGACCGCCCCGCGGACAGCATCCAGAATCCCTTCGGCCCGCAGCCACATCAGGAATTTTGCCTGCGGGTATTGTTCTGGCAGCCCGGCGGATTTGAACAGGATTCGCAGCAGCGCCAGTCGGACACTGCCGCTGGCTCCGGCTCCCAGGGTGCCTGAGGCGGCATGCAGTCCACCGTGGCGTTTCCCCTGCGTCGACAATTCCAGCAGCGGATCGCGGACATTTTGCGGCAGGGTGGCAAGGCTGCGAGCGGTCGCACCATCGGGGAAGGCTGTGTCCATCCACAGAGCCCGCAGCATTTTGACGAGGTGCGACTTTCCGGAGCCATAGAAACCACTCACCCAAACCGCAGGCTGCTGGGCGTGATTGATATTCCTAAGATATGTATCGAGGATATGCTCCATCCCCTTCGCGTACTGTCCGTCGCAGACGAAGGTTTCCAGCTCGTATCGCAGGACGGAAAACGCCTGATCTGTACGTTCATCATTGACACTGGCGACGCCCTCGTTGACCAGTTTTCGGGTGGAGGGGTCTTTGGAGTAAATGTCGCGGTTGAGCATGGGGGGGAGTTTTCAGTAAGGCAGTTTTCAGTTTTCAGTGAGGCAGTTTTCAGATTTCAGTTTTCAGTAAGGCAGTTTTCAGTT
>SXXK01000250.1 GCA_005791255.1 Planctomyces sp. | reverse complement strand
GTTTCGGACAGTGTGAGAGCCTGATCGAGGCGTGAGTCCGTCAGGCCCAGTTGTCTGGCCAGTTCCCTGAGAAACTGCTGTTCGGCTTCCACGAGTTTTCCGTCGGCCTTCAGCATGGCGGCGGTGCAGGCGATGATTTGTTCCGGTGGCATGCTGGTCGACTGCCAGGCGAAGTTATGCTGCCATGCGGACAGTGCTGGTGACTGATGATCCGGGTCAACATCCGGAGCGGCGAGGGTCAGAGGTTTTGTGACGATGCGCCCGGAATGCAACGGGGCCTGCCAAAGACCCTGCGGGGCCACCGATTCAAGGACCCAGTCGTAACTGCCATCGTTAAGCGATTTACCGCACCAGCGACAGCTGGCAGTGCTGGCGACGTCAATCGGGGCAGCACAGGCGCGACAACTGCAGGTATGAAAGGTGTCTTCCGGTTTTGACAGTGCTCCGCGTCGCCGCACCAGAGTCAGCTCATGCGGAAACATCATTTGCCGGCCGAGCAGGTGTGGGCTTGCGCGGTCTCCGCAGGCACGGGTTCCGGACCAGCGCAGCAATACCACAACACGGTCTTCGTCGGCCTCCTGAACTGCCGGAAGGCAACGCAGCAACTGCACGGAGCCAACTGCCGGCAGTTTCCAGAAACCATCATTGGTGACCCGCCAGCATTCCGGAAACCCGGAGCCTCCTGACCACAGTACCGGCAACGACATTTGCGGGTCCTGGAAGTACAGTGCCAGCAGGCAGCGCCAGAACACGACCGACGCCCGATCTTCGATCTGTGCCAGACTGAGTGCCGGATCATGCTGCTGCAACTGGTCCCAGCCGGGGATCTGAGCTGCCGATTCGGTGACGATCCATTCGCAGTCCTGAGTGATTTCGCACAGCACCCAGTCATCGTAGCCAGCATGGACGAAGGACTGACAGTGGGGACACTGATTGCTGTCGGTGATTACGAGCTGTGCACCGCAGTGGGGACACTGGCCTGTAAGCAGTGAACGCCGCCGGGATGTCAGAGCTCCGCGGCGCCTGACAAAAGTCCAGACCTCGGAAAAGGACTTTCGTGGAACATTCCATGCGGATTTGTGCATTTGCTCCAGTGGCTCTTCCCTGATCAGTGCCGAAGCGGTGAACTGCACGTGAATGGTATCAAATGGCGGGTCTGTGCTGATCGCCACGACGCGGGCCTCAGTGACATCCAGCTGGTCGATGCGATGATGTACCTGTTCTGCCTGCTGCATTTTCAGGTACACCAGAAAACGGGCATGCACAGCGTCAGAAAGCATGGCGCGGCAGTCCGCCAGATTATGCTGTGCCCAGCATTTCTGAATCAGAGCAAAACCCTGCGAACAGCGATCCAGAAACTGCTGTTCGGAGAACAGCGGATCGGCCTGCTGCACTTCCTGCAGCAGTGATTCCTGTCGTTTGCGGTTCTGACGCTTCAGCCCTGCTCGTACCTCCCGGGTCACAGTCGGGGCCTGACCGGACTGCCAGGCCTCGAAGAATTTGAAACCGAGGATGGCTATGACCACGCATGCCAGCAGGACAATCTCCAGCCACCCCATCGACCAGTCCGAACCGCTGCCTGAGTGACCGCGGAAGACGTTAATGCCTCCCGATGAGCCACCGAACCCACCACCACCACGGAACCCGCGCATGCCTCTGCCGAAGTTACCGCCACCACCGGCCTGGATAACAAGCAGTATGAGCAGCAGCCGCGTGATCAGTGTCTGAGTCATCAGGTTGTACCTGTGAAAATCCTGTCGTCCGGTATGGCGATTCCCCGATTCCAGCCAAAAGTCTGCTGAGAATCAAGTCTGCACATGCCTGATACAGATACCGGGGGCGCCCTGCCCTGCCTACCCTGCTCGTTCGCAGCGAACTTCGATGTGGCTGCGTTGTTCTTCGAGTGGCGCGGGGAAGTCAGATCGCGAGTGTACTCCGCGACTTTCCCGGCGTTCCAGTGCGGCGGCGGCCATCGCACGTCCCACCAGCATCATGTTCTGCAATTCCCAGCCCGACTGTTCGGTGAGCACGCGGCGGCAGACGTAGCCTGACCAGAAGTCCAGCTGACTGCAGGCGGCAGCCAGATCCTGCTCATTCCGCACAATCCCCACGCTGCGGCCCATCAGGCTTCGCAGGGAATTGCGAATGTCGGCGATGTCCAGTTGCTGCTGCTCGTCCGGATCCTGGCGTTCAGGCTGCCATTCGATGGCGGGGACGGCGAAGTTGTCGGGCAGTCCCAGGGCAGCGTTCGAGGCATTGACACCGCAGCGAAGCCCAAAGACCACGCCCTCCAGCAAACTGTTGCTGGCCAGCCGGTTGGCTCCGTGCAGTCCGGTGGAGGTGACTTCACCGGCGGCCCACAGATTCTGCAGCGAGGTGCGACCGTCAGGATCCGTAATGACTCCGCCAATCATATAGTGTGCGCCCGGTCGAACGGGCACGCGATCGCGAGTGAGGTCGAGTCCGAAATCCGCACAGACTCGCCCGATGTGCGGAAATCTCTGCCGCACTTTTTCCGCACCGATTGACGAGAGGTCGAGGTAGACGCAGGGGTGCTGAGTCCGAGCCATCTGTGCTGTGATTGCCTGGCTGACAACATCCCGCGGCGCCAGTTCGCCGGCCGCATTATAGTCAGCCATAAAGCGGTATCCGTGGCAGTCTACCAGGTGCGCCCCTTCGCCGCGGACCGCTTCGGTAATCAGGTGTCGCGAGCTGCCGGCGATATACAGCACTGTGGGATGGAACTGCATGAATTCCATGTCACGCACAATGCAGCCGGCACGCATGGCAGCGGCATGACCATCCGCCGTTGCGATTTGCGGATTTGTGGTTTCCCGATACAGGGCCCCTGCTCCGCCCGTGCAAAGAATTGTCTGCTTGGCCCAGATGAATGTCCGCCCGTGGTTCTGATTCCACACCAGTGCCCCGCGGCAGGACTGACCCTGAGTGAGCAGGTCCAGAGTGAAGGTTTTGGGCCAGAAGTCGATGTGCGACTGGGACAGGGCAAGCTGGTTCATGGCCCGCATGACCTCAAGCCCCGTCGCGTCGCCCAGCGCGTGGGCCACGCGGGCATGACTGTGACCACCCTCCAGAGTCAGTGCCAGCTCGCCATCAACCTTGTCAAATTGTGCACCGAACTGAGCCAGCTCAAGAATCCGCTGAGGAGCCTCACGAACTACCAGATCCACGACATCGGCATGGCACAACCCTTTGCCGGCCGCCAGAGTGTCCGACATGTGGCTGGCGTAGTCGTCCAGAGGGTCCAGGGCACCAGCTATGCCACCCTGGGCGTAGGCACTGTTGGAATGCTGCAGTGAGTCCTTGGTGATGACAATGACACGCAGTGACGGGTCCACAGCCAGCGCGGCGCGAATGCCGGCAATGCCACCTCCGATGATCAGCACATCCGTGAACAGATGAGGAACGCGACCGGGGTGTGCCGGAACCAAATAGCGATTGTGCAGTGGAATTGTGAGCTGTCGGTCTTGCATGCGAGTCTTCCTTCAGCTCTGCCATTGCTGCATTGGCAGCAGGTCATCCCAGCAGCGTTCGGCTGCCAGACGGGCCACGGCAAATGCCGGTGCACAGACACTGACGTTGCTGACAAACATCTCAGACAGATTCAGAACTTCAGCCACTCGAGAATCCGCCATTTCGTCGAGAACCCTGGCGGCCAGCCACGAGCCACTGCCGCTGATCAGAACTCGGATTGCCCGAGCCTGCTCGGGATGCAGTGCGGCCAGGGAATCCAGTCGCCTGGAGATGGCTCGCTGCAGCAGTTGAATCTGCTGCTCAACGAGCCAGTCAGCAGCGGCTGTCAACTGATCCGCAGAAAGATCGGTTTCGTCACAGCAAAACTGGTGAGCAAGGCGATTCAGAGCGGATGCTCGGGTCGCAGGACGCCCGTCAGCGGTGTCCAGTGATGCCGGTTCTTCCGGCAGTCCACCGGTCAGCAGGTGAGCATCCTGTATGGTGGCGAACATTTCGGCGGCAATGGGAATCCATTGTGGTTCCGAAGAATCCGGCAGCTGCAGTGGCAGCTGACGTACCAGTGCACAGACGGGTGTGCGCCGTGCACCCGTATACAGCAGTTCGCCGGCTGCGAGGCGGTGCAGGTCAATGAGTCCGACCGGTATGGGCAGCCCATCGGAAAGTGGCACAAGGTCAGTGGTGGTGGACCCCAGATCGATCAGCAGAGCCGGTCCCGCCGGCACCGCGCGACCCACCCAGGTGGCCAGAGCATGCCAGTTGGCCGCAGCTGCCAGTTCGGGCAGCTCAACAGCGTCTGCGGCACCCGCGAATTCTCCCGACGTCAGCCAGACACGGACCGGTGTCTCCGGGAAAACCGCAGTGACCGTTTCAATAATCCGGCGAACACCCTCGGACCGCGTGGCAAAGCAGTCTGCCAGTTCGGCGGTCATGGTGAGTGCAACCAGCTGCGGCTGAGCCGATCGCAGAAGTTGCAGCGAACGCAGCTGATCACCCAGCAGCTGCGGCGACTTCCAGATGGCAAACGGCAGTTGTTCCGAAAGACCGTCCGAGGTGGCCGCTTTGATGTTGGCTCCGCCGATATCCAGTCCCAGTACCTGCACGATGGTGTTTACTCTTTGTCAGAGGGATGCAGTCAGACGCCGCGAGATGAGTCCGGAGGCTCAGGGACTGCAGTCAAAGACTCCGGACGGTCAGTCTACAGCGTGCAGACTGCCTGCTCCAGGCAGTCGAACAGATGCAGTAATGCAGGCCAGCAAATTCTGCAGATTGGAGATGTGTGCGGGGTAAGTGGGACCGGGACAGGCAGAAACTGCCGGTTCGATCTGCTGTTTTTGCTGCCTGGCTGTCGGCGCTGCCTGAGTGGCGGAGGAATATTCCAATTGGGCAGGTTTTGCGGGCAACGCAGGTGTTAGAACCCCGCGATCCGGTCGATAGACGGAGTGTGCTGCTGCAGACTGCCGGCGTGCGCGCCGCGGTGGGAGTGGCCGGCGAGGCCAGGAATGCCCGAGCTGCGGAAGTGGTGGTTTCGGGCGTCAGGAATTCAACGGAATACAGAGCGACATCATGCGTGGACTGCAGACTCTGACTGCCTTCTTGTGTGTCTGTCTGATGACTTGCCTGGGTGCTGCGGTGAGAGCGGATCAGATTCCGTGGCAGACTGATGTTGAAGCAGCGCTGCGGGAAGCATCGCAGTCGGGGCAACCGGTACTGATGCAGTTCACGGCATCGTGGTGTTCCTACTGCAAGCGGATGGAAAAAAGCACGTGGACGGATCCGGAGCTGGCCGGTCGTGTATCGGAGGATTTCGTGGCTGTGCTTGTCGATGCCGATGAGCATAAGGAACTGCTGCAGGATCTGGAGATCAAGGGTCTGCCGACGGTGCTGGTGGTGTCTCCGAAGCTTGAAGTGATACATCGGATATCCGGTTTTCAGACGGCTGAGGCCATGCAGTCGCATCTGGACCGTGCGGAACGTCAGAATGCTGCGCGAGCTGCTCAGTCGCGGACGGTGCGTTCTGCGCCGTCAGCCGCAGCCGGTCGCACTCCCCCGGCGGCGGCAACCGCTGGAAGGACTCCGCCTGCCGGCAGTCGGACGCCTCCTGCCGCTGCCGCTGCGAAGCGCGCGGCCCCTGATATGGCTCGAACTGCCAGGCCACCGGCGGCAAAGCAGCCCGCTGCGAAGCCTCCGGCAGCCCGCGACACGCAGGTGCCGGTGAAGTCCATCAGTCGGCAGGGAACGAAAAGCAGTGATGAGGAGTTGCCGGAGTTTCCGGTAGAGCCTGAAGACTATTCTGCGGCGCGTGATCGGCGGAGCGGGCGGAGTGCTGAGCGTGAGCCGGCCGCGGTTGTGGAACCGGAATCGTTCCGAGACTCGTCGGCGGCTCGTCGCAGTGCTGCCGCGGCTGGTGCGCCTTCAGAGACAGCGACTTATCCTGATGACTGGAGTGATACGGAGTCGCCGGATGTCGTGCATCGCAGTGCGCCTGTCAATCCGCCGGCAGTGACAGCGAAACCGCAGCGGAAGCCTGCCGGTGCGACGGAGTCGCCTGTGCCGGCTCGCACGGGCACCGCGATGGCTCAGGCCCCGCTGCAGCCGGCTTTTGGCGGGAATTCTCTCGTGAGTGCTCGGGATGCGCGGGCCGTGGTTGCCGGCAGTTCCCGGCATCAGCTGAAGTGGAAGGGGCAACTGCTGTACTTTGCAACGGCGGAG
>SXXK01000249.1 GCA_005791255.1 Planctomyces sp. | reverse complement strand
GCAGCGGCGTTCCATTTTTACTCGCCGCCTGTTCACAAATGTGTGGTTGTGGGGTGCTGTGACAGTGTGTTTTGTGCTGCAGTGTGCGGCTGTCTATTTGCCATTGTTTCAGCGCGTGCTGCAGACGGTGTCATTGGATCCGGGGGACTGGTTGCTGATTGGGTTTTGTTCATTGTTGCCGGTGTTGCTGGTGGAGGTGCGGAAGCTGATTGGTCGGGCGGGGTAAAGGATCGAAAAAACCAAGGTTCCGGGCAAAACGGCTGGCCGGGATTGAACGGCAGCGATTTTCGGAATCCCCTGCCCTCTCCGGATTCTCGAAGTGTCCTCCGGGGAGCTCGTGGTAGGATAGGTGGTGACGGCCTTTTCTTTCGGACCTGCAGAGGATGTCGCATGCAAGCTGTTCGCCTGGCCTTGATGCTGTTGTTTTTGGGTTTCTGTTGTGTTCCCGTGGGTGCTCAGCAGGTTCCCTCCTTCAACCGTGACATTCGTCCGATTTTGTCGGACCGCTGTTTTGCCTGTCATGGCCCTGACAGTGCAAAGCGTGAGGCGGATCTGCGTCTGGACGATCGTGCGGCTGCGATTGCGGGGGGTGCGATAGTGCCGGGCAATCCGGACGACAGTGCGATCATCCAGCGGGTGCTGAGCACTGATGCGGACACTGTGATGCCACCGCCGCACGCGAAGCTGGGGACGTTGAGTGCGGGGGAGGTGAATTTGCTGCGTGAGTGGATTCGCGGTGGTGCAGAGTATCAGGCTCACTGGTCATTTATTCCGGTTCCGCGGGGTGAAGCGACGGATGCGACGATCAGCGGGCGAGTGGACAGATTGATTCGTCGGCAGTTGTCTGAGCGTGGTCTGCAGCAGCAGCGGGTGGCTGATCGTCAGACTCTGATTCGCAGGTTGAGTTTTGATCTGACGGGAATGCCACCGACTGCGGATGAGGTGCGGGTGTTTGTGGAGGATGCTGATCCGGAGGCTGTGTCGCATCTGGTGGATCGTCTGCTGGGTTCGCTGCGTTATGGCGAGCGGATGGCGGTGGACTGGCTGGACGTGGCTCGTTATTCGGACAGCTATGGTTTTCAGGTGGACCGTGAGCGTGAGATGTGGCCGTGGCGGGACTGGGTGATTGACGCGTTCAACCGCAATCTGCCGTTTGATCAGTTTGTGACCTGGCAGCTGGCGGGTGATCTGCTTCCCGGTGCGACTCAGGAGCAGATTCTGGCGACGGCCTTCAATCGGCTGCATCAGCAGGAGGCCGAGGGTGGCAGTGTGGAGGAGGAGTATCGGGTGGAGTATGTGAGTGATCGGGTGCAGACTTTTGCGACGGCGTTTCTGGGTCTGACCTTCGAGTGTGCTCGCTGTCACGACCACAAGTACGACCCGATTACTCAGCGTGAGTACTATCAGTTGTTTTCAATGTTTCAGAACATTGATGAGGCGGGGTTGTATTCGTATTTCACTCTGTCGCCTCCGACGCCCGCATTGACGATGACGGATGCGGCGGCCGAGGCGAAGTTGTCGGAGCTGCGGCAGCGCGTGCTGGATGCTGAGGCGTCATTGCAGACGGAGCGAGTGGCGGGTGCGGAGCGTTTTGGCAGCTGGCTGAGTGAGGTGAATTTGGGTGAGTTGTCATTGGTTTCGGGTGAGCAGGCGCGATTTGGTTTTGATGGAGCGGAGGGTGGTCATCTGTCGAATGCGGTGCGGGCGGATCAGCCGGCGGTGCTGCGTGGAGAGAATCGACTGGTGGCGGGTCGTGTGGGTGAGGCGGTGCAGTTTTCGGGTGACGATGCTGTGGATCTGCCGGTGGGTAATTTTCAGCGGCATCAGCCGTTCAGTGTGTCATTGTGGCTGAAGACTCCGGATGTGAAATCGCGTGCGGTGGTGATGCATCGTTCGCGGGCGTGGACGGACGCGGCCAGTCGGGGTTATGAGTTGTTGATTGAGGACGGTCGACTGAAGTGGTCGTTGATTCATTTCTGGCCGGGGAATGCGGCGTCTGTGGGGTTGCGTGAGCTCCTGCCGCTGAACGAGTGGGTGCATGTGACGGTGGTTTCGGATGGCAGCAGTCGTGCGGCGGGTTTGTCGATCTATGTGAACGGCCAGCGTGCTGAGACGGATGTAATTCGCGATTCGCTGACTCGCGAGATCACCGGCGGCGGCGGTGACAACATTGCCCTGGGCGAGCGTTTTCGGGATCGGGGATTTCGTGATGGAATGATTGATGATGTGCGGGTGTTTGATGTGGGGCTGACGGCGCTGGAGTGTCTGGCGGTGTTTGATGCGTCGTCGTCGTCGTCGCTGCTGGGTTCGGGTAGTGGCGGAGCGGGTGGTGGTGCGAGTTTGTCGGCGGATTTGAGGGGGCAGTTGCTGGAGTGGTATTTGCTGCGGCGGGATGCGGCTTATCAGGGATCGCTGCAGCGTCTGCAGGAGGCTCGGCGTGCCGAGGCCGACTATTTTCAGGGCCTGAAGGAGATTATGGTGATGCGTGAGCTGGCGGAACCGAAGCCGGCTTATGTGTTGTTCCGCGGGGAGTATAATCAGCGTCGCGAGCAGGTGCAGGCAGGAGTTCCTGCAGTGTTGTCGGCCTTCCCGGAGGGGGCTCCGCGCAACCGTCTGGGACTGGCGCGCTGGCTGACCGCTCCGGAGCATCCCTTATTGGCGCGAGTGACTGTGAATCGGATCTGGCAGAGTTTGTTTGGTCGGGGTTTGGTGCGAACGGCGGAGGATTTTGGCAGTCAGGGCAGTCGTCCGTTGTATCCGGAGGTGCTGGATGAGTTGGCGGATTATTTTGTGCGCAGTGGGTGGGATGTGAAGAAGCTGGTGAGGGCGATTGTGCTGACGGAGACGTATCAGCAGCGGAGTGTGGGTTCGGCGGGATTGATGGAGGACGATCCGGACAACGAGTTGCTGGCTCGCGGGCCGCGTTTTCGTTTATCGGCCGAGATGATTCGGGATAATGCGCTGCATTCGGCGGGGTTGCTGAAGGAGCGGATTGGTGGTCCTCCGGTGAATCCGTATGAGATGACGGAGGCATTCAAGCCGGCTGGTGTGAGTGGTGGTGACGAGGCGTATCGGCGAAGTGTGTATACGAGCTGGCGTCGGACCAGTCCGCCACCAGCGATGCTGGCCTTTGATGCTCCGAGGCGTGCTGTGTGTACGGCGAAGCGGGAGCGAACGGATTCACCTTTGCAGGCATTGATACTGCTGAATGGTGTGCAGTATGTGGAGGCAGCTCGAGTGCTGGGGGAGCAGTTGTGGCAGGGGAGTGGAGGCGATGTGGAGGCGATGATTCGGGAGGGTTGTCTGCGGTGCTGGAGTCGAGAGCCGGACGAGGCGGAGCTGGGTATTTTGAGGCAGTTGTGGGTTGAGCAGTTACATCATTTTGCGGGGCAGCCGGAGCGAGCGGCGGAGTTGCTGTCGGTGGGTCAGCGGAAGGCGGCAGCGGGTGTGTTGCCGGCGGAAGCGGCGGCGGCAACTGTGCTGGCTCAGGCGTTGCTGGCCTATGACGAGTGTGTGGTGCGGCGGTAGGTGCAGGTGTTTGGTGTGGTAGTGAATTTGTTGAGGAGAAGTGAGATGCTGTCGGAAATCCTGTCGCAGAATCGGCGGACATTTCTGTCGAATTCGGGTTTGGGTCTGGGATCGATAGCGTTGGCTGATCTGTTATCGCGGGAGGTGCGAGCCGGCGAGGGTCAGGAGTCGTCGGTGGCGGATGCTGCTGACTCGGGGCCGCCCGGTTTGACTCATTTTGCGGCCAAAGCGAAGCGGGTGATTTATCTGTTTATGTCGGGTGGTCCATCGCAGCTGGATCTGTATGACTACAAGCCGTTGCTGAAGCAGCGTCATGGCGAGCAGTTGCCGGATTCTGTGCGTGGCGGTCAGCGTTTGACGGGGATGTCGGGGAATCAATCTTCGATCCCGTTGGTGGGTTCTCCATTTGGATTTCGGCAGTATGGCGGTGGTGGGGCGTGGTTCAGTGATTTGCTGCCGCATACGGCGTCGGTGGCGGATGAGTTGTGTGTGATTCGATCGTTGTATACGGAGGCGATCAATCATGGTCCGGGTGTGACGATGTTCCAGACGGGGACTCAGATCGCGGGTCGCCCGAGTATAGGTGCGTGGCTGAGTTATGGTCTGGGTCAGGACAACGAGGATTTGCCGGCGTTTGTGGTGTTAATTACGCGGGACAAGGGAGGTCAGCCGCTGGGTGCGCATTTGTGGGGCAGTGGTTTCCTGCCGACTCGCCATCAGGGTGTGTTATTCCGGGCGGCCCGTGATCCGGTGCTGTATCTGGGGAATCCGGCGGGTGTGGATGCGGGCAGTCGTCGGCTGCTGCTGGATCGTCTGCGTGAGCTGCATGAGCATCAGCATGAGCGGATGCCGGATCCGGAGATTCGTTCGCGGATTGATCATTATGAGATGGCGTATGCGATGCAGTCGAGTGTGCCGGAGGCGACGGATGTTGCGGGTGAGCCGCAGCATGTGCTGGACAGTTATGGTCCGGATGTAACGAAGCCGGGGACATTTGCGGCGAACTGTCTGTTGGCGCGGCGATTGGCTGAGCGTGGTGTGCGGTTTATTCAGCTGTATCATCAGGACTGGGATCATCATGGCGGGTTACCGGGAGCGTTGCCGAAGCTGTGTCAGGAGACGGATCAGCCGGCGGCGGCATTGATTCGTGACCTGCGTGCTCGGGGTTTGCTGGATGAGACACTGGTGGTGTGGGGCGGTGAGTTTGGTCGGACGAATTATTGTCAGGGTCGGATTCAGCCCAATTTTGGGCGGGATCATCATCCGCGTTGTTTCAGTGTGTGGATGGCGGGTGGTGGGGTGAAGGCTGGTACGGTGTACGGTGAGACGTGTGAGTTCGGGTATAATGTGGCGACGGATGGTGTGCATATTCATGATTTGCAGGCGACGATGCTGCATCTGCTGGGGATTGATCATGAGCGACTGACGTACAAGTTTCAGGGGCGTCGTTACCGACTGACGGACGTGCATGGTCGGCTGGTGACGGGAATTCTGTCTTAGTTGTGAGCGGCTGGCGGGTGTCTGTGATGGTTGGGACGAGGTCAGTGGGTCGTCGTGAGTTTCTGGGTGCGGCAGCGTTGCCGTTACTGTGTTCGCGTTCTGCTGTGTGGGGTGGTGGTAATTCTGATGCGGCTGAGCTGCCGGTGGCGGCGCTGATTACGGCGTATTATCCGGTGAGTCATGCGGATGTGATTGTGTCGAAGATTCTGGAGGGTTATTTGCGGAACGGTGGTGTGCCGCGTTCGGGATTGAAGCTGGTTTCGATGTATGTGGAGCAGCAGCATCCGCATGACATCAGTGCAGCGATGGCGCGGCGTTACGGAGTGCGCGTGTGTGGATCGATCGACGAGGCGATCACATTGGGTACGGATCGGGTGCAGGTTGCGGGTGTGTTGAGTATTGCGGAGCACGGGGATTATCCGGTGACGGAGTTGACTGGTCAGAAGATGTATCCGCGGCGTCGATTTTTTGATGAGGCGGTGGCGGCGTATCAGCGGTGTGGGGCTGTGGTTCCGTATTTCAATGACAAGCATCTGGGGTGGCGGTGGTCGGATGCGGAGACGATGGTGGGAACGGCGCGGCGGCTGGGTTTTCCGCTGCTGGCGGGGTCATCGGTACCGCTGGCGTGGCGATTTCCGCAACTGGATTTACCGCAGGGCTGTGAGATCGAGTCGGCATTGACGGTGGGCTATGGTCCGCTGGAGGACTATGGGTTTCACGCTTTGGAGGCTCATCAGAGCATGCTGGAGCGTCGTCGGGGCGGCGAGTCGGGTGTGAGTGAGGTGAGTGTGTCGGTGGGGGCGGGTATTCGTGGGGCCGAGGCGGCGGGGGAGTGGTCTGGTGAATTGTTTGGTGCGGCGATGTCTGTGTTGCCTCGAGGAGCAGCGGCTGCGGCGAGCTGGGATCCGCTGCAGGCGGAGTACGAGGGTGTGCGGAACCAGCCGGCGGCGTATGTGATGACTCATGCGGACGGTCTGCGATCGGCCGTGCTGATGACAGCCGGTTTTTCGGGTGGTTTCGCGTTTGCCTGTCGGCTGAAGGGGCAGCGGGAGCCTCTGGCGTGCTGGTTTCGGCTGCAGGAGGGGGGAGTGTTTGGGCATTTTTCGTATCTGGTGGATGCGTTTGAGGCGACCATGCGAGCGGGTCGGGCGGTGTATCCGGTTGAGCGGACTTTGCTGACGACGGGAGTGCTGGATCGCTGCATGCAGTTGCTGGCGGCAGGTGGTGGCCGCATGGCGACTCCTGAGTTATCCGTGGCTTACGCGGGTGGTGACTGGGTATTTGCGAATCATCCGAAGTCACGACTGCAGGTGCCGTATGAGTAAGTCGCTGCGGGGGCCTTGTGGTGAGCCGTTGCTGTGGCTGTGGCTGTGGCTGATGTGGCCGTCTGTGAGTGTTTATGGGCAGTCAGTGGCTGTGTCTGAGCCGCCGTTGTCTGAGCGGATTGACGGATTGCTGGAGGCTGTGATTCCGGGTTTGGAGCTGGCTGAGGCGAGTGATGCGGAGTTTCACCGGCGGCTTTATCTGGATCTGGTGGGTCGTGGTCCGACGGTGCAGGAGAGTGAGCGGTATTTTCGGCGGCTGCTTGCGGAGCCGGGTGCAGTTGAGCGGACGCGTGTGGAGTTGATTGAGGACCTGCTGAGTCGGGCAGAGTTTGATAGGTATTATTCGCGAGTGCTGGAGGTGATGTTTACGGAGCGTCGTGAGGTGATTTCGGTGCTGGAGTTTCGGGCGTGGATTCAGCGTTGGCTGGAGGAGCGTCGTCCGCTGAACGAGTTGTGTGCGGAGATTCTGGCGGCGGACGGGACGGGTGAGCAAATGCGTCCGGCGGCTGCATTCATGCTGAATCGTGCCGCCGAGCCTCATTTGGTGACGAGGGATATTGGGCGAATATTTTTTGGTCGCGACATCCAGTGTGCGCAGTGTCATGATCATCCGCTGGTGGCGGATTACGAGCAATCGGAGTATTTTGGGATATTGTCGTTTGTCAGTCGGACGTATGTGTTTCAGGACGAGAAGCGTGGCAATTTTCCATTTTTGGGTGAGAAGGGTGAGGGTGTCCTGGAGTATGCGTCGGTGTTTGAGCCTGGTGCGGGTCGAGCGTTGGCGCGGCCTGTGCTGCCGATGTTGATGGCGATGGATGCGGAGCCGGAGTTTGCTGATCCGGCTGATCTGTATGTGGTGGTTCCGGAGAAGGACCGGCGTGGTGTGCCGCGTTACAGTCGACGTCAGCAGCTGGCAGTCCTGGCGACTCATCCGGAGAATCATTCCTTTAATCGGAATTTGGCGAATCGTTTGTGGGCGGAGCTGATGGGTGTGGGTGTGGTGCATCCAGTGGACATGCATCACGGTGGGAATCCGCCGATTTCTGCGGCGTTATTGCGGTTATTGTCGGAGGGTTTGGTGGAGCAGGGATATGACCTGCGGGGTTTTGTGCGGGAGATTGTGAGTACGCGGGCGTACAGGCGGAGTGTGCGGGAGCCGGAACTGGAGCGGTGGGCGGGTCCGCCGGGTGGTGTGTCGGGATTGGATGCTGAGGTGTTGCGTCTGGCGGGTGTGATTGCGGGGACTATGCCGCAGTTGCAGGCGAACGAAGCTGAGCGTGAGGGGGCTTTGCGTCAGTTGCAGAAGGCGCAGGCGGCCGTTGATCGTCTGCAGGGTCAGGTGCAGTCAGCGCGTCAGCAGTTGCAGCAGTTTACGGAGGAGCGGGAACGTGAGCAGTTGCAGCTGGCGGAGCTGCAGCCGGAGCGGCAGCGGTATCAGCGTCAGGTGGAGCTGTTGCAGGGGGCGCTGGCATCGGCGGACATGGCGTTGGAGCAGGTGCCGGAGGATATGGAGTTGCGGGGAGTACGTGAGCGACTGCAGGCATCATTGACAGCGCTGCAGGAGGCTCGTGCGGCCCTGGAGGCTCGCGCGGAGGAGCGGACGGAGGCGGTTGAGCAGGCGAATAATCGTGTGGAGGATCAGCGGGTGCGGGTGCTGGCACTGGCGAACCGTCGTTTGGCGTTGAGTGAATTTGTGGTGGAGGCTCGTGGTGTGCAGCGTGGTGTGCAGCAGCGGAGGCAGGCGTTGCTGGATGCGATTTCGGACAGTGAGCAGCGTCAGGAGCAGTTGCGGGTGCTGCGGAGCTGGCTGGAGCAGCGTGAGCGTCTGCGGAGCGTGGGTGTCGGGGCAGGCGGTGAGGAGCGTGAGCAGGTTGTGGAGCTGGAGCGACGTGAGCGGGCATTGCGGGATTTGTGGCGTCGGAGTTATGTGGTGCGTGGGGTGCGGGGTTTGAATCCTGAGCAGATGTCGGGGGCGACGTATACGGCGCTGGAGCTGGGTCAGGGTGTCAGGCGGAAGGCGGAGTCGGACTGGCTTGAGAGAACTCGGGAGAATCCCCTGGAGCGTGACAATCCGGAGGCTCGCGCGAAGTTCATTTCGGCGGCGGTGGCCGGGCATCAGTGGGACACAGTGGAGGATCTGGTGGTGTCTCGATTTGCGGCCCCCGCGGGGGCTCCGCAGGACAGTTTCTTTGCGACGGTGGATCAGGCGTTGACGATTCAGAATGATCCGACGTTTCAGGGTTGGTTGAAGCCGGGCGATGGCAATCTGGCGGAGCGACTGGGTGGGATGGGGGATGCTGGCGTGGTGGCGGAGCAGTTGTATTTGAGTGTGCTGGGACGATTGCCGGATGCTGAGGAGCGGGCGATGGTGGTGGGTTTACTGGGGGCATCGGGGGGTGAGCGGGCGGGCGTGTTGCAGGAGTTGTTGTGGGGATTGCTGGCGTCTACGGAATTTCGTTTTTCGATGTGACTGTTGGGAAGCTGGGGCGAGCGGATGAGTGGATTTCGGTATGAGCCCTGCGGGACGATTGATCATGGGATCGCGCGGCGGCAGTTTATGGGTGAGTTTTTGACGGGTGGTGCGCTGATGGCGGGCACCAGTTTGTTTTCGCATCCGCTGGGAGCGGGCGAGCTGGTGTCGCGTGGTCGTTCGATGGTGGTGGTGTATTTGAACGGCGGTATCAGTCAGTTTGAGTCGTGGGATCCGAAGCGGGATGTGGAGACTGGCGGGCCGTTTCGCGAGATTTCGACGACGGTGCCTGGGGTGCAGATTTCTGAGTTATTGCCGCGAACGGCGCAGCAAATGCATCACATGGCGCTGATTCGCAGCATCAGCACGGAATTGGATGATCATGGTTTGGCGAATAATTTGGTGCGCAGTGGCCGGATGACTCGATCGGCGACGGAGTATCCGGAGTTGGGTGCGGTGGTGGCGCGGGGACTGGAGCGGGTTGATTTTCCGCTGCCTGGTCACATTACGACATTGGTGGGCGGCGCGGGCGGTCGGGCGAACAATGCGGCGTATCTGGGGCCGGCTTATGCAAGTGTGGGTGTGGGTGCTGAGCAGGGTGGCATTGTGAATGCTCAGCTGCCGGATGGGCTGACGGTAGCGGTGGACGGTCGTCGTCACGACTGGCGGCGGTTTGTGAACAGTCGTCATCGCAGTCGTGTGCAGTCGGCTGAGATGGACGCGTATGCGCAGAGTTACGAGCAGGCATTGCGGCTGATGGAGAAGCGGGATTTGTTTGATATTTCGCGTGAGTCGATGGCAGTGCAGGAGGCTTATGGGAGGTCGGAGTTTGGCAGGCAGCTGCTGCTGGCGCGGCGACTGGTGGAGCAGGAGGTGCCATTTATTGAGGTGCAGCATGCGGGCTGGGATTTTCACCACAATAATTTTGAGTTTCATCTGCATTATGTGGCGGATTTTGACGGCCCGTTTGCCTGTTTTTTGGGGGATCTGGCGGAGCGTGGTTTGCTGGAGCGGACGCTGGTGATTGTGATGACGGAGTTCGGGAGGACTCCGAGTATCAACGCCGGGTATGGTCGGGATCATTATCCGAAGGCGTGGTCGATGGCGGCGGCGGGCTGCGGGATTCAGCATGGTGCGGTGATTGGCGCGACGGATGCGAAGGGTGTGGAGGTGACGGAGCGAAAGGTGGATCATCGGCATTTGTTTCACACGTGGCTGCGAGCGGTGGGGATTGATTCCGGGGGGCAGTTTGAGATTGGGGGCAGGAAGTTTCCGATTGCTGATCCGGCATTTGGTCCGATTGAGGAGTTGCTGGTATGAGGACGGTGACTGTGGACCCGAGGCTGGCGAAGCTGCGGCGGGATTATCCGTATACGGCGCGGCTGTTGTGCTGTCGTGCTGATCCGACGGGGCACTATGTGGTGGCGGGTGCGACTGACGGTACGGTGCAGCGGTGGGAGGTGCTGACTGGGGAGCGGGTGTCGCTGGCTGGTCATGAGAACTGGGTGCGGTCGGTGGCATTTTCACCGGACGGCAGGCTGTTGTATTCGGGTGGCTATGACGGGCGGCTGTTGTGCTGGGATGTGTTGTCCGGGTCGGTGCCACCGGTGCGTTCCGTGCAGGCTCATCGTGGCTGGCTGCGTTGTTTGGCGGTGAGTGCTGACGGGGCATGGGTGGCCAGTTGTGGCAACGACAGTCTGGTGAAGATTTGGTCGGCGGCGGATGGCAGTCTGGTGCGTGAGTTTTCGGGTCATGTGGATCTGCCGTATTGTTTGCAGTTTGTGCCGGGTGCCGGAGAGCTGGTGAGTGGAGACATTCGGGGGAATGTGCTGCATTGGCGAATGGTTGATGGTGAGGTCCTGCGGAAGTTTGATGCGGGGGCGATGTTTTCGCATGTGGGCGACATTGCTCCGTTTGGCGGAGCGATTGGATTGTCGTTTAGTCCGGACGTGGGTCGCGTGACGGTATCGGGGCTGCATAAGGTTTCGAACGCACCGGCGGGCAATCGTCGTGGCGTGGCGATGTCGTTTGACTGGGCGACGGGAGAGAAACTGCCGCTGCAGGAGTGTCGTCAGAAGGACCTTGATGCAACGATGTGGCGTGCCGTATATCATCCCAGCGGATTTATGATTGGTGTGCTGGAAAAGGAGATTGGGTTTTGGCAGCCGGGAGCGGAGGACGTGTTTCACCTGCTGACGACTCCGGATCACATCTTTGACTGTGACCTGCATCCTGCCGGGACGGATTTGTTTACCGCACATTTTGACGGGCATCTGCGGTGCTGGCAGATGCGGGGCTGATGTTGCTGTGAGTTGGTTTTGTGTTTGTGCAATGAGATGGGAAAGCGTGGGATGTCTGAGCGATGGAACGCGGTGGCGATTGGTCCGGACGGTTGTTTGCGGCTGATTTGTGACGAGGGAGTTGATACGGGTCGTGTGACTGAATCGCAGTGGGTGCGACTGAGTGAGCAGTTTGCGGTGTCGACGGCTGCGGGTCTGGTGGAGTTGTCATTGTCGCACTGGCCGGGGGAGTTACCGGCATCACTGGCGTACTGGCGTGAGTGGGTGCGGGTATTTTTTCGTGCCGTGTGTTATGCGGATGTGCTGCCGGGGGCAGGTTGGAGGGAGTTACCGTGTCCTGAGGAGGGTGAGCTGCAGGTGCTGGTGGGGTCAGCGCCGCCAATGATGGGACTGGAGTATCTGACGGCGGGACTGCTGCGTGGGTTGTGGGGTGAGTTGTGTGAGTATGTGGCGGAGAGTGGTGAGAATGATCCCGAGGGTGTTCAGGCGTGGCTGCGTCGTCTGAATCCGCTGGCGCATCAGGTGGGTCGGGTGACGTTTCATCTGGCTGAGAACAAGCGGGATGCGGAGCGACCGTTTGCATTTCTGGCGACGTATTCGCATCGGGTATCGGTGCAGGCCAAACCGGCGCATCGACCATTGGCAGAGGCGTTGAAGCAGAGTGTGGCTGAGGGCGACGGTGGTCAGCTGGAGCGACTGCTGGAGCCTGTGCGGCGTGCTGCGGCTGGTTCAGCGGTGGTGGCGGAGCTTTTGAAATCGAAGCGACTGTTTGCTCCGCAGGCCTGGTCTGTGTCGGAGGCATATCAGTTTTTGCAGGAATCGCCGCTGATGGAGTCGGCGGGGGTGGTGATCCGTCTGCCGAACTGGTGGGCGGCGCGTCGGCGGTCACGGCCACAGGTGCAGGTGAAGATTGGCAGCAGTGCGCCGTCGCAGGTGGGTCTGGACAGTTTGCTGGATTTTCGTCCGGAGGTGGTGGTTGATGGTGAGGCGTTGTCGGAGTTGGAGCTGAAGCAGTTGCTGAAGGGGGCTCCGGGGTTGCAGTTGCTGCGTGGCAAGTGGGTGGAGGTGGATCAGGAGCGGATACGTGAGGCGCTGAATCACTGGAAGAAGGTGCGTGCGGCGAATCCGGACGGTTTGGAGATTGTGCAGGGGATGCGACTGCTGGCGGGTGCTGCGATTTCGGGCAGTGAAGTTGTGGCAGGTGTTGTGGCGGAGTGGACGAGGTTTGAGGCGGGTGGCTGGCTGCGTGAGACATTGCAGCGGATGCGTGCGTCGGGTGCGGAGGCGGATGGCAGCGGTTGTGAACCGGGTCGTGATTTGCGGGCGACGCTGCGTCCGTATCAGGTGCGTGGTGTGCAGTGGCTGTGGTTTATGACGGAGCTGGGTTTGGGGGCGTGTCTGGCGGACGACATGGGTTTGGGCAAGACGATTCAGATTCTGGATCTGCTGTTGCAGCGAAAGCGGCTGGCTGGGAGGCGTCGGAGTGCTCCGAGTCTGCTGATTGTTCCGGCGTCACTGCTGGGGAACTGGAAGCAGGAGGCGGCTCGATTTGCTCCGGGTCTGACGGTGTGTCTGGTGCATGGATCGGAGATGTCAGCTGAGGAGCTGCGACGTCGGACGGCTGATCCGGAGGCTGGTTTTGCGGATTGTGATCTGGTGGTGATCAGCTATGGGATGGTGCGTCGGCAGGCGTGGCTGAAGCAGTTGCAGTGGTCCCTGATTATTCTTGACGAGGCTCAGGCGATCAAGAATTCCGAGGCGGCTCAGACGAAGGCCGTGAAGGGTTTGAAGTCTGCTCGTCGGCTGGTGATGACGGGGACTCCGATTGAGAACCATGTGGGGGAATTGTGGTCATTGTTTGACTTTTGCAGTCCGGGTTTGCTGGGCGGTGTGACCGAGTTTCGGCGTTATTTGAAGAGATTGAGTGAGCAGGGTGATGGTCAGGCGTATGCGGGTCTGCGTCGGCTGGTGCAGCCGTACATTCTGCGTCGTCAGAAGACGGATCCGGAGATTTCGCGGGATCTTCCGGAGAAGATCGAGATGCGTGCGGAGTGTGGTCTGACGCCGCAGCAGGCAACGCTGTATGCGGGGGTGGTGTCGGATCTGCAGCAGCAGTTGAAGCGTGTGGACGGGATGCAGCGTCGGGGTCTGGTGTTGTCATCGCTGCTGCAGTTCAAGCAGATTTGCAATCATCCGGCGCAGTTTCTGGATGGGGGCGAGTATGTGCCGGAGCACAGTGCCAAGTTTGAGCGTTTGCGGCAGCTGTGTGAACCGATTCGGGCGCGGCAGGAGAAGGTGCTTGTGTTTACTCAGTTTCAGTCGCTTTGTGAGCCATTGGCTGAGTTTTTGCGGGGTGTCTTTGGGCAGCCAGGACTGGTGCTGCACGGGGGAACACCGGTGAAGCGTCGGAGTGAGCTGGTGAAGGAATTTCAGAATGATATGAGGCGGTCTTTTTTTGTGATCTCGCTGAAGGCGGGTGGTGCAGGTTTGAATCTGACAGCGGCATCGCACGTGGTGCATTTTGATCGATGGTGGAATCCGGCGGTAGAGAATCAGGCAACGGACCGGGCATTCCGAATTGGACAGCAGCGGAATGTGCTGGTGCACAAGTTTGTGTGCCGGGGCACGGTTGAGGAGCGGATCGATGAGATGATTGCGGGGAAGCGTGAGCTGGCGGCTCAGATTCTGGATGGTGACGGTGGTGTGAAGCTGACTGAGATGAAGGATGATGAGCTGCTGAAATTTGTGTCGCTGGATCTGGAGCGGGCGACGGTGGTTTGAGGGAATTTTGTGAGTTGTCAGAGGGAGTGTTGTGATGTCGCGGTATGGCCGTGGGAGTGGGGACTGGGGTGGTGGCTGGGGGCCTTATGTGTCGGTTTCTGAGAAGAAAGAGCTTGGTCGCAGGGCTGCGGCGAAGCTGGCGAAGAAGGAGGGGCGTGATCCCTGTCCGGTGCAGGCAGTGGGTCGAGAGCTCGCGAAGACGTTTTGGGGGAAGAAGTGGTGTGAGAATCTGGACCGGTACAGTTCGATTGCCAATCGTCTGCCGCGGGGTGCGACGTATGTGCGGAGTGGTTCGGTGGCGGATCTGGTGATTGAGAGTGGTCGAGTGCGAGCGATTGTGGGAGGCAGTGAGGCTTACACTGTGACGATCAGGATCGGCACATTGAGCAGCAAAACGTGGAAGGCGATACAGAGGGATTGTGCCAGCGGCATTGAGACGCTGCTGGAGCTGTTGCAGGGGCGTTTCAGTACTCAGGTGATGACTCGACTGACGCAGGAGCGTGGGGGGTTATTTCCGGAGAAGAGTGAAATTTCGATGAGCTGCAGTTGTCCGGATGCGGCGGGAGTATGCAAGCACATAGCGGCGGTGTTTTATGGGGTGGCGGTGCGTCTGGATCAGCAGCCTGAGTTGTTGTTTCGGCTGCGGAATGTGGATCATCTGGAGCTGCCTGGGCGGGCGGGAGCTGCTGCGGCGCTGGATGAGGCACTGGGGGTGTCATCGCAGGGTGAGTTTGCGGAGGGAGATCTGGGCAGTATTTTTGGGATTGAGCTGGAGATGGGCGGAGTGGGTGCGGTTGAGCGGATGGGTGCAGGAGCGGTCAAAAAGGGGGTGAAGAAAGCGGCGAAGGCGGGGGCGGGGAAGGCTGTGGGGAAGGTGGCGGAGCGGGCGGTGGTGAAGAAGGCTGCCAAGACGGCAGGGGAAAAAGCTGCGAAGAAGGCAGTCAAAAAATCCGTGAAGAGAGTTTCGCAGGATCTGGCGAAGAAGATTGGGGAAAAGTCAGGGGCCGGTGGCAGCGGAAAGGGGCGGTCCGGTGGTTGAGATGCGAGCGGTGAATGCGTCGGATGTGTCGGAATTTCTGAGGGTTTCGCAGAGCAGCGGATTATTTCGGGGGGAGGAGTTGGGTGCGGTTGCGGGGATGCTGGAGGGTCATTTTGCGGCTGGCGAGTCGAGTGAGCAGACGATACTGGTGTATGAGTCGGGTGGTGTATTGCGTGGTGTGGTGTGTTTTACGGAGCGTCCGTTTGCAGACCGTGTGTGGGAGCTGCAGATGATAGCGGTGGACGGCGCGGAGCAGCGTCGTGGGATTGGTGCGCGGATGCTGCGGGCAGTGGAGGATTGGGTGCGGGAGCGGGGTGGTCGTTTGCTGCTGATAGAGACCAGCGATCAGGGCAGTTTTGAGAGGACTCGGCAGTTTTACCGCAGCCATGGATATGCGGAGGTGGCGCGGATTCCGGATTATTTTGCTGACGGGGATGGGAAGGTTTCGTTTGTGCGGCGGCTGAGTTGAGGACTGTGGTGTTTTCCGATGTGAAACTGAACTGGTCAGGGGGGTGCAATTTGGGGTAGATTTCCGGGTGGCTGTGGCTGGCGGGAGGCTGGCGGATGTGCGTCGAGATTTCAGGGAGGCTGGGTAGCGATGGAACTGTTGTGTCCGATTTTGGGCCGGGTGACTCGCGTGCGACCGACGGCGTTTCGTTCGGGCGAGTGGCAGGTCGTGCGTTGTGAGGAGACGGGGTTTGTTTTTCTGGCGAATCCACCTTCGTATGAAGCATTGACGAGTGAGCATGCGTGGGAGGTGACATCGGCGGCTGAGAAGGAGCGGCGGAAGTCTGCGGAGCCGTTGTTGTCGAAGCTGTCTTTGGCGGCGGCGGGGCTGAAGCTGCGACTGTTTCCGCGTCGGAACCGTTTTTTTACGTTGGCGCAGCAGTTGTGTGCGGTTTTGCCGGATGACCAGCCGATGCGGATTCTGGACATTGGCTGTGCGGCGGCTGATTTGCTGCAGGATTTGCAGGGGCGTTTTGCGGCGGTGGGTCGGGGGATTATTCCGCTGGGGATCGAGGTGTCAGCGCATTTGGCGAGGCTGGCTCACGAGACGTGTGCGGGCACGGGTGGTCGGGTGGTATTTGCAAATGCGGTGGATGGTGCGGGGCAGTTTGGTGCTGAGAGTGTGGATCTGGTGATCATGTCATCCTTTCTGGAGCATGAGGCTCAGCCGCTGGTGTTGCTGAAGAAGCTGCATGGGGTGCTGTCGCGGGACGGCATGGTGGTGTTGAAGGTACCGAATTTTGCGTGTGTGAATCGAATTTTGCGTGGTGGCCGCTGGTGTGGTTTTCGGTATCCGGATCACGTGAACTATTTTACTCCGACGACCCTGCGTCGTCTGGCGCTGGAGTCGGGGTTTGAGGTTTCGCAGGGATTTCTGGACTGTCTGCCGACGAGTGACACGATGTATGCGGTGTTGCGGAAAGCGGCAGCAGCGAAGTCGGCTGCTGGCAGCGACGCGTCAGTTGCATCGCAGCGTCGTGCAGCTTAGTGGAGTTCAGCGGGGGTAGACTTCGAGGGCATTTGGTGCGGCGGCGAGGTCGCGGGTGAGCTGATCGGTGTTGCAGCACTGATTCAGTCGGGATCCCTGCTGCAGCATATGGAGCAGTTGTCGGAGCGCAGCTTTTTCTCCGGCGTGGAATCCATCGATGGCTTCGCTGTCGTCGGCTCCGATGCTGGCGAGATTTGGGAAGCAGTGGAGTTCGTGGCTGGTGCTGCTGAAGATCTGACGGAGTGCAGCGGGCAGTTGTTCGATGTACTGGTGCCGACCTGATTGTTGCAGGGCGTTGCTGACGGTGTCTGCGAATGGCGGCAGGAATGCGACGACGTGGATGTCGAGTTCTGAGCAGGTCCGCAGCAGCTTTTGCAGACTGTTAAGAGCCTGTGAATCGGGTATGTCGCCGAACTGAAATCGGTCGGTGCCACTGGCAATGCGTTTGAGTGTTCCGGCGAACTGAAAATCCGGGGTGCGGGGATCCTCGTCAAGTCGTTGCAGGACCTGTCGACCGTAGGCGAAGGAGCCATCGGGTCGAAATCCTTTGGCGTTCTGCCAGGCATTCAGGCCCCAGGGGGCATCCGGGCGATGCTGCAGCAGCGGGCTGATTTCGATGCGTCTGCGGGCGACGTCAGCGAGCACATCGGGCAGCAGTCGGAGGCCGGTTCTGAGGTCGTGGGAAGGGTTTTGTGTCCAGCGATCTGTAGAGGTATTTCCATTTGCAGCGATCCATGCGGAGTTGAACATCCACTGATCGAGAGCGATGAGCAGTGTTTGTGGTCGGCGGTCTGCGGGAATCAGGGAGAGGAAGGTGCTGAAGTCGCTGGTGGTAAGGATGGAGTAGCCGGCGTTCCAAAAGGGGCAGACGAACATTTCCCGGCGAAACTGCAGGACTCGAGAGGAGCCGACGGCAAGGACATTCTGACGGGGCAGCATCAGGAGTGCCTGATGTTTCATCCATGGGTAGTTTTGTTCATTCCATGCGAAGCCGATAAGGCCGCGATTGTTTTTGAGTGACTGCTGCAGTGTGGGTCGCAGGTCGCGGAAGGCTTCACCGGACCAAACGAGAATGGTGAAGGCGGGGATGGCAGCGAGCAGTATTGGGAGTGCGAACAGCATCAATCGCAGCAGGAACAATTCCAGTTCCCGGCGTTGGCTGGTGTGGCTGTCGGTGTGGTGGCTGTGAGTCGGTTGCGACATTGGTGTGCGGGATTCAGAACTGGAAGTAGATGAAGTCCTGCTGTTCTCCGCCGAATTTCAGCAGCAGGAAGATGACGGTGTAGCAGATGAGCCAGCGGACCCAGCGAGGCGGTCCGTCGGGGGCGAATTCGAGTGCGTGGGTACGACCTCGCTGAATCCATTCGGCAGTGAGGAACGCGACGACGAGGATCCAGACATGTGAGGGTACGGTCAGGCTGGAGCCGGAGCGGAGTGTGAAGATGCGGACAAGGATTTGTGTGGCCTGAGTGAGTGAGGCAGCGCGAAAGAACGTCCATGAGAGCATGGTGATGAGGAAGGTGGTGAAGATGTGCAGGGCTTCGCGGGGCTGTGGCAGCAGTGGCGCGTTTGGTGGGAAGGGTTCGAAGCGGCGGGCTGATCCGGAGAGCTGCAGAGGGAGGAACCAGAGGGCATTGATGAGGCCCCATGCGGGGAAGGTCCAGTTGGCGCCGTGCCACAATCCGCTGATGAGGAAGACGGCCATGGTCTTGCGAATCATGCGTGGTTTTGAGCACCGGCTGCCTCCAAGTGGCAGGTAGACGTAGTCGCGGAACCAGGTGGAGAGTGAGATGTGCCAGCGGCGCCAGAATTCGGCGATATCGCGTGAGAAGTATGGGAAGGCAAAGTTTTGCATCAGGGAGAAGCCGAACAACCGGGCGACTCCTACGGCGATGTCAGAGTAGCCTGAAAAATCGCAGTAGATCTGGATTGTGAACAGGAAGATTCCGGCGAGGAGTGTGGTGGCTGAGGCGTGATCGGAGTTTTCGAATGCCTGGCTGGCGAGTGCAGCGCAATTGTCGGCGATGACAACTTTTTTGAACAGGCCCCAGAGGGCCTGTCGGCAGCCGTCGATGGCAGCTGTCATGCTGAAGCGGCGGCTGCTGAGGAACTGCGGCAGCAGGTGCCCTGCTCTTTCGATAGGTCCGGCGACGAGTTGGGGAAAGAAGGTGATGAAGGCGAGCCAGGCGATGAGATTGCGTGTGGGCTGCAGTTGTCGTCGGTAGACGTCGATGGAGGCACTGACGGTCTGGAAGGTATAGAAGCTGATGCCTACGGGCAGAACCAGATCGAGTCGAGTGGCGGCTGGACTGAAGCCGGCGAGTGCGAGTGCATCGTTGAGTGAGCTGATGAAGAAGTTGCAGTATTTGAAGACGGCGAGGATACCGAAGTTGATGACGAGGCTGCAGCCGAGCAGTGCTTTGCGACCGACGGGGTGTTGTGTGCTGTGGATAAGATTGCTGACGGTGAAGTCGAGTACAGCAGAGAACAGCATGAGGCCGAGGAAGCGTGGGTCCCACCAGCCATAGAAGACGAGGCTGCCGGCCAGCAGAACGACATTCTGCATTCGCCATGAGCTGCCGCAGGCGTACCAGCAGGCGAAGAACATGATCGGCAGGAAGACGGCGAATTCGAAGGAGTTGAAGAGCATGAAGTTGGGGAGGGTGAGGCGGGTCGGGGTCTGATTGATGTTCAGGCGGCGCTGGATTCGGGCGTAGCGAGCGAGCCTGAGCTGTTATGACGGGTTACCGGCTGTGGCAGGATGATGGCTCCGGCGGCCGCGAAATCGTCGTAGGTGGCCTGCAGTTCCCGGAGGTAGTTTGTGGAGGTGCCGGGTGGCATGAGAGGTCGGATATCGAAGCAGGAGACGGGTCGTCCGTAGATGGCGGGGAGGCTGCGTGCGACGGAGGACATCCAGGTGACAAAGGCTTTGGGCAGGTAGCCTTCGCGGATGCCGAAGAATTCGGCGAGGTATGGCAGTTTTTCGGCGTTTGGCGGGCCGCTGATTTCGCGTGGGTGGAGGATGTAGCGGCAGCGGCTGGCGTTATGGAATTTCAGGGCTGCATCAATGGTGGCATCCACATCGAGCTGTAGTCCGAGATCCCGCTGCAGGGGCTGGGAGAGGAAGACGATTTCGTCGCGAACGGGAAGTTTATCTGAGACATGGCTCCGGAATACTCGGTAGTCATTGGTGATGACGGATTCCGGAGGCATATCGAGAGCGTAGCTGGTGAAGAATTTCGCTTTGCTGAGGTCCGGCAGGCTGGTGTTTTGTCCGGGGATAAGTTGTTTGAGGGAGCGAGAGCGGGTTCCCTGCGAGCGCCAGGAGTTGACGGCTGACTGCAGGACACCGGCACCACCATCGAACACGATCAGTTGATTGTGGGGAATGGAGTGCAGCAGGTGACGTTGCTGGGTCTGGAATCCGCCGGTCCAGAGGGACTGGCAGTGACCGATCTGCTGTCGCAGTTTTCGGGCGGTGAAAGGGAACAGCAGTTGTGAGATGCGTGTGAGTCGCAGGTTCCATGTGCGAGTCCAGTGGTGATCGATGGCATCATCAGCGAGTTCTGCGAGTCGGGCCTGTTTTTTGGAGGAGCGGGGGCTGTGAAAGACGACGAGGAAGTTGTCGTCGTCGGGGTGAAAGCGGTCGCGTGCTTCAGCGGCATTCAGGATTTGCAGCGGAGTGCAGGCGAGGTAGAGGTTGGCGGATCGTGAGGTCTGCATGGGGCTGCGTGCCGGGAGTGCTGTGAATTCGGGAGGCTGCGTCACCGGCTTGTGTTTTCAGGCGGCAGCGCGTTGTGTTTGCATGGCGGGCAGCATTTCGAGGGCTGCTCGGAGTACGGTCGCGACGGTCAGTCTGCTGAGGTCACCAGCGGGAGCCTGGAGGCAGCGGTTGCGTGGTTCTTCGGGTGGAAATGCACCGAAGCGTTCGGGGCTGGTTGGTCCGAAGAGTGCAAGTGTGGGTCTGCCGAGTGCAGCGGCCATGTGCAGTGGTCCGCTGTCATTGGCGACAACGAGGTCTGCGCGTCGGAGCAGTTCGATGAGTTGTGGGAGTGAGGAGCGGCGGGTGAGATTGACGAAGCGATCGGTGTCAGCGAGGGGCGGATTTTCCCATGGCAGGTGGCTGTCCCAGACGACAGTGCAGTGTGGATCAGCGTTGAGCAGGTCGCAGGTCAGCTCACGGAATCCGCGCCATTCCTTGTGAGCTCCGCGACTGTTGGGGATCATAACGACCAGTCGCTGGCGGTTGAGTCTGTGATCGAGGCTGTCGGGTGAGTCACCGTGCATGATGACCGGGGAGTGCAGTCGTGGCTGGAGTCCGAGTGGCGGGAGGAACTGCAGCAATTTGCTGATGGCGTGTGAGTTTTTTCCGGCTGGAGGGAGTGGTGCGATGTGGTTGCAGGCGAAACGGCTGCCTTCGCGTGCATCAGCGATACCGATTTTTAGGGGCGCATTGGCGGCCCAGGTCATGAGTCCGGATCTGAGGAGTCCCTGAAAATCGAGCACGGCGTCGTAGTGTCGTTTGCGGAGAGTCTGCATGACGCGGGCGATTGCCAGGACTCCGCGGAATCCGGGAGCGTGCTGGAATTCGATGATTTCGCCGTTGATGGTGGGGCAGCGTCGAACGATGTCGGCGAATCGGGATTTGACGACCCAGGAGATTTCTGCGGACGGCAGCTGATCGCGGATGGACTGAGCGACCGGGAGCGAGCAGATGATATCGCCGAGTGAGCTGGGTTTGATGATCAGCAGTCGCATACGGTCAGCGGCCTTGAAGTGTGTGGGTCAGGCTGCTTTTCGCAGCTGGGGATTAAGTTCCGTATCATTGTACATTTTGAACTGGAAGTAGACGCGGAAGCTGCGAGTGCCGTGCTGAACTTCGGCCAGCAGGTCGCTGAGTGCGACTGCGAGGTCCTGAATCTGTCGGCGGATGACATTCAGTCTGGTGCTGCAGCGTTCGCGATGTTCGGGAGCCGCGTCGAATCGCAGAGTTTCTTCGTGCATGTGATATTCCTTGAGCGCGAGGATGGACAGGCGATCGACCATCATACCGGGCGTTTCGGAATTGAAGGGGCAGCCGGATTCGCGTGGCTGCAGTGTCTGTACGAGGTGTTTGTCGATCTGTTCGACGAGGTCATTGCGGCGCTGGTTGTGCCGATCGATGGTGCGTTTTGCCTGGCGGATGCGTTCGGGTCCGAGGTCATCGCGGCGTGCGATATCCTCTTCGTGCCAGAGTGAGAAGTTTTCGAAGTGGTTTTGTCGGGCCAGAGCGAGGATTCCGGATTCGCTGTTGTCCGGTGGTGCCTGGTGCCATGCGGCTGTCCAGAGTGCGTGTGCAGCGAGGATTTCCTGAACGTTCATGGCAGTTACCTGATCGGGTGAGTGGGGGTGAAGTCAGAGGTTCAGTGTCAGGCGGACTTTTTTCTGCGGGCGCGGTGTCCGGCCCACATTTTTATGGCGTTACAGATCAGATCATCGGTGGTTCTGGCAAGTTGTCCCAGCCACGGGTAGCGGATGGTGAAACCATTTTCGACCATGGTTTTTCCGGTGTGTCGGACGTATTTCAACTGGTCCTGATCGAACATGCGGAAGCAGGCGTAGCGGGCTGCGTTATCGCGGCTGTGCGGCTGCAGGTCTGTTCGGAGCAGGCTGACGAAATCAGCGACAGTGCGGGGTGTGTAAGCGACCTGCAGATTGTCGAAGAAGGATGGTCCGAGTGTGATAACGGGTTTACCGGCCCAGCAGGCTTCGACGGTGATGGTGGAGCCGAAGGTAACTACGATATCGCTCCATTCCATGATGCTGTAGGAATTGACAGGTTCGTCTGCGTAGTGGATGCGTACGTTGGGCAGTTCGGCGGTTTTTTTGAACGGTGTAAGCAGATCGCCGGCCATGTCTGCCTGGTTCGGGTGGAACCGGACAACGAAGAACATGTCAGGATTTTCGCGGCAGGCTTTTTCGACGATGGGTCCGTAGTCGAGGAAGGGTGAGATCCAGTCTTTTCCGAGCGAGGCGAATTCATCCTGGCTGCTGAGAAAGATGCTGACTTTTCGTGTTCCGGGTGACGTTGTCGGTGGTGTGAATTCGGTACCGTGTCGTTTGGCGTATTTGTTGGTGCGGGGGCGTCGATTGGCTGTGTACCATGCGTCAGCGACATCATAATCCGCAGGCTGCTGCATGATACGCTGCTGAATTTTGCGTCGATCGTGGACGAGGTATCCTGGGCAGATGAAGGGGTGTTGTTTAGCGCTGACTTCGAGGATTGTGAAGTCGATGCCGGCGGAGCGAGCGGCGACGACGGCGAATTTGGAGCAGCCGTGTCGCCCGTTGAAAACTTCAATTCGTTCGGGCTGCAGTTCAGCGACGACGTTTTTCATGGATTTCAGCAATCTGGTGGAGTTGCTGAAGTAGCGTCGTTTGATGCGACGGATGAGTGGTTCCCGGCGGGCGGTTTCGGGCATGGTGCGGAATGTGGAGATGACACCGCTCTGCACACCTTCAAGGACGGCGCGTTGCTCGCTGAAGGGCAGCGTTGGTTGCTGCTGATCGACGGAGGCATCAACGGCGAGTGGGATGGTCTGCAGTCCGAGTTCGGCGGCGGTGCTGCGGACGCGGTTGCGACAGACGAGGCAGGCAGCGGGGTTTCCGGCGTAGTTGGCGGCGCAGGTTCCGGCAGTGGCATTGCAATGGGTAACGACGACTTTGTGTCCGTCATCCTGCAGTTCGCGAGCGCGTGCCATGGTGACGAGCAGGTGTTTTCGCCAGAGCGGGTAGGCGGCATGTACGACGACCGTCCCGGCCGCGGGCTGAGCCGTGGTGGTGGGCTGCGTGAACTTCAGAGTGTGTTCGCCATCCATATGCGATTGCTCCTGAGCCTGCCCGGCCACAACCGGAATCTCAGGCGGCTTTTGCGCTGTTGCCGCTGACATGTGCTGCCGTTCGGTCATCGACACCATTGCCGCCCACGCGGTGCCGCAGGTGCCAGCGTCCCTGTGCGTCCTGTTTCCACAGGTGCGGAGATCGGAATCTGTCGGTGATGGTGTGGAAGTGGTCGGGGTCCATTTCGATGTAGTCCATCACTTCGCGGAAGTAGCGATCGGGGAATTCGCCATCGAAGCGGTTGACGAGTGCGACAGCTTCTTCGCGGGAGATGTGTCCGTTGCGGATTTCCTGTGATGCATCGTAGGTGGCACGACCAATGCCGACTTTGATCCAGGTTGTGTAGTAGTGCAGGTCATCGATTTTGTCGTCGATGCTGTTGTATTTGCTGTAGGTGCCCTGTGTGCGGAAGGGGCGTGCTTTGAAGCCGCAGTTTTCGACTGCGTAGTAGTAGACTTCCTGAGGAGTCCATTTCAGGTAGTAGCCGAGGTAGTGCACCTGCACATCAACCTGCTGCAGTTCAGCTTCGCGTGGGGGCAGGACGCAGGCGAGATCCCCCTGACTGACTCCGTAGCGTTCTGTCAGTTCGCGGATGGAGACACCGGCGAGGTACATTTCTTCGAGATTGTCGTAGGTGTGGAAGGATTTGTCGCGGAGGCTGGAAGTGGTATCAGCGATTGGGTTGCCGTATTCCGCTTCATTTTCGCCGTAGAATACGAGCGGGATGCCCATTTTTGCGGCGAGGCGCGGACCGAGATTTTTTTGTCCGAGGATGAATGTCTGGAAGGGGTGAAACAGGTTTTCGATGCTGAGTCTCGTCAGCAGCTTCATGACTCGACCGTTGCGGGTGAACGACAGATTGTCAAAGCCACCGACGTCGATCCAGTTCTTCCAGTTCTGGTAACCGTATTCGGTGTACAGGATAGGAGGCCAGGTAACGGTCAGCGGGTGCATGCCGTATTTGTATTTGAGGACGTGTGCCTGGTAGTCGCTGTCCTTGCCACCGCTGCCGGGCACGAGGCAGTCATATGAGCCATCCTTGCTGCGATAGCGGTCCAGCAGCTGCAGCAGTTGTTCTTCGCGGGATTGCCAGTCGATGGTCTGTTTCTGTTCGGCGACGCGGCAGGCATCGCAGATACCCTGAGAATCGATGGCGAGGGTTTTTTTGCGGGAATCGATGGTGTGACGGAATTCCACTGCGGAAGCGGGGCGCTGGTTGGACATCACGCAGCGGCTGCAGAAGCGGACTTCCGAGGGGAGGCCGTAATATGCCGGAAGTTTCTCATCCATGAGTCAGAATCCGAACAGTTCAGTTGGCGGTGGTGAGGCTGGACGCCCAGTGTTTGAGGAACTGCAACCCGTAACGAGCGCTGCGTTCCGGGTGGAACTGTACGCCTGTTACGTGGTCACGTCGAATGGCAGAGCAATACTGGATTCCTTCGTAATCTGTCAAGGTCAGCACATCGGCGGTGTGTTCCGGTGCAGCAGCGAAGGAGTGGACGAAGTACATCCATGCGGAGTCCGGCAATCCGCAGTCGATTTGTGGCTGGGATCGGTGGGGATTGAGCTGAATTTGGTTCCAGCCGACGGCGGGTCTTCGGCGAAGGCTGCCGTCTGCGCGGTGTTCCGGCAGCTTTCGAACGACGCCGGGGATGAGTCCGAGTCCCTGATGGAGTCCGAATTCTTCACTGGCATCGAGGAGCAGCTGCATACCGAGGCAGATTCCGAGCAGTGGTTTTCCTGCGGCGACGGCATCGCGGAGTGGCTGGAGGAGCTGGAGTTGTCGAAGGGTGTCCATGGCATGTCCGAAGGCACCGACTCCGGGGAGGATGATGCCATCGGCCTGCATGAGGTTTTCGGGTCGGGTTGAGATTTCGGCATCGATGCCGCTGTGCAGGCAGGCGTGTCGGATGCTGAAGAGGTTTCCGAGTCCGTAATCGACGATTTGCACTTTGAGTCTGTTCATGCCGCGTCCTCCATTCGGCAGACGGTTCCGGCGTTGAGCAGAGCTTGTTTGAGTTGTGGGATGGTGCAGGGTCGGACGTGTGAGACGGAGCGTCCGCTTTGCAGGACTTCGCGATTTCCTTCGGGTGTATTTGCGGAGCGGCTTTGAATGGAGTGGATGGCTTCGTAGTGGAGGATACTGCTGACGGCAACAGCACTGACGCTGCAGTTTTTTACGACGTCGACGACGTGTTCTGTTTTCCCGGGACCGCCGTGAGCGATGACGGGGATGCGGACGGCGACGGTCATTTTTCGGCAGAGTTCGAGATCGAAGCCTTCGCCGGTTCCTTCGCGATCGATGGAGGTGGCGAGGATTTCGCCGGCGCCCAGTTCTTCTGCCCGAGCCGCCCACTGCAGTGCATCGACGCCTGTGTGTTCGCGTCCGTTATCGGTGAAGGCGAGCCATGAGCCGTTGGCCTGTTTTCCGGCTTCGATGGCGACGACGATGGTGGAGGATCCGAAGCGTCGGGAGGCTTCGCGGATGAGTTCGGGGTCATGAATGGCGGCGGTATTGATGGCGACTTTGTCGGCACCGGCGGAGAGGACGGCGCGGATATCATCGAGTGAGCGGAGTCCGCCGCCGACGGTGAGTGGTATGAAGACTTCGCGGGAGATGCGTGAGATGATTTCGCAGAGGCTGTTGCGGCCGTAGAGGCTGGCGACGGCATCCTGGCAGATCAGTTCATCGGCGCCGGCTTCGTAGTAGTGTCGGGCGAAAGTTTCGGGATCGCCGAGGACTCGGAGTCCCTCCAGCCGGATCCCTTTGACGAGGCTGGGGCCTTTGATGTCGAGTCGGGCGATGACACGAACCATGGACATAGGAAGCGGGCATCCCTGCCGTTTGAGACTGATTCGAGACGGAGTCGTGAGATTACCGGTGGTTGTGGCGCCCGGTTTTGCAAATCCATTGCCGGAGGGGAGGATAGTGTGTGGCGGGTATTGTCGTAAAGACAGAACGCGTTGTGCGAGGAACAGGAAACCGACTGATTGCAATGAAAATCCGAACGGATTCGGTTTTTGGCGGGCAGTTTTTTTGTGGGTGGGCATTTGTGTTGGGAAAAGCGGCGTTTTCGGGGGTATTTGACGGTTGGGAAATCGCTGGACTTGACCGATGTCGGGAGGGTGGAATATAAGCGGGAGTGCTCGGAGGATTTGCCGGAAACACGAGGTTTCTGCGGAACGAAGATGTGGTATGGCCGGACAGGGAGGCGGGTCGGTGACACGAATTCTCAGTTGTACCTTTGCGCGGGGTGGTTCGAAGGGCGTACCGGGCAAGAACATTCGGATGTTGTGTGGTCGTCCGTTGATTGCGTGGGCGGTGCAGGCCGCTTTGGGCAGCCGTTACATATCGCGGCAGATTGTTTCGACTGATTGTGAGTCGATTGCCGGAACGGCTTGTGCGTGGGGAGCGGAGGCGCCATTTCGGCGTCCGGCGGAGCTGGCGACGGATACGGCGGCGGAGCGTCTGGCGTGGCGGCATGCGATTCAGACGATGGAGCAGCTTGAGCAGACTCGATATGACGTGCTGGTGAGTATTCCTGCGACGTGTCCGCTGCGGCAGTCTGAGGACATTGATCGTTGTATTGAGCTGCTGCTGAGCACGGATGCGGACATTGTGGTAACAGCGACGGAGGCAGCGGCGAATCCGTACTTCAACATGATTACGATGGATTCCACGGGTTCGGCGCGGATTGCGGTGCAGCCACCAGGGAATGTGGTGCGTCGCCAGGATGCTCCGGATGTCTACGAGCTGACGGCGGTGGCATATGCAGCGCGTCGTGATTCGGTGATGAATCTGGATTCGATTTTTGCGGGTCGTGTGCGAGCGGTGCTGGTGCCTCGTGAGCGTGCCGTGGATATAGATACTCCGCTGGATTTTGAGCTGGCTGAATTTCTGATGCAGCGTCGGCTGACGTCGGAGGGTATGCCGCAGGTGCTGCGACGTGCCGCGTGAGGAGTGTGAGCGGGGAGGGGGATTGCGTCGTCCGCAGCGGAAGGAGTGAGTGGTATGGAGACGTCGGTGCAGACAGTGCTGGCGGGTGAGCGGGCGATTGGTACCGGTCAGCCATGTTTTGTGATTGCCGAGGTGGGAGTGAACCACAATGGCAGTGTGGATCTGGCGCTGCGTTCGATTGATGTGGCCGCGGAGGCGGGCGCTGATGCTGTCAAGTTTCAGACATTTCGTGCTGAGAAACTGGTAACGAAAGCAGCTCCGACGGCGAAGTATCAGGCGGAGAATACTGGTAAGCAGCAGACTCAGTTTCAGATGCTGAAGTCGCTTGAGCTGAGTGACGCGGACCATCGGGTGATCACGGAGCATTGTCGAGCGCGGGGGATACTGTTCATGTCGACTCCGTTCGACGAGGACAGTGCGACGATGCTGAATTCGCTGGGGATGACCATTTTCAAGGTGCCTTCGGGTGAGCTGACGAATCTGCCGCTGCTGCGTCACATTGCTGGATTTGGTCGTCCGCTGGTGATATCGACGGGCATGAGTACTTTGGGGGATGTGGAGGCGGCGGTTTCGGCTGTGGAGAGTACTGGGAACGGGCAGATTATTCTGCTGCACTGCGTGAGCAATTATCCGGCGGCGGCCGGGGATGTGAATCTGCGGGCGATGCTGAGCATGCGAGCGGCTTTTGGTTTGCCGGTGGGTTATTCGGACCACACGCTGGGGATCGAGGTGTCGCTGGCGTCGGTGGCACTGGGCGCGTGTGTGGTTGAGAAGCATTTTACTTTGGATCGCAGTCTGCCTGGCCCGGATCATCGTGCGTCATCTGAGCCTGAGGAGTTGCGGCGTCTGATAGCGGGTATCCGAACAGTGGAGGCGTGTTTGGGGACGGGGCGGAAGGCTCCGTGCAGTGCTGAGCTGGATACGGCGAAGGCGGCGCGGCGAAGTCTGGTGGCTGCTGCTGACCTGTCGGCGGGCACCTGTCTGACGGATGAGATGATCGCGATTCGGCGACCGGGCACCGGTCTGCCTCCGGCGATGAAACCGTATCTGATTTCGCGGACTCTGCGAGTTCCGGTGGCTGCGGGTGAGCTGCTGCGGCTGGAGGATGTGGGATGAGGACTGTCTGTGTGGTGACAGTCGGTCGATCGGACTGGGGGCTGTATCTGCCGATTTTGCGCTGTCTGCGTGAGCGGGGGGATTTGCGGCTGCATTTGATTGCCGCTGGTGCTCATCTGGTGTCTGGTCATGGTCGTACGGATGCAGTGATTGCGGCGGACGGGTTTGAGATTGAGGATCGTGTGCCGATGTTGCTGGCGTCGGATGACGCTGCAGCGATTGCGGTGTCGATGGGTTTGGGGACGATAGGATTTGCGCAGGTCTATCAGCGTGTGCGTCCGGATCTGCTGCTGGTGCTGGGGGATCGGTTTGAGATGCATGCCGCGGCAGCGGCGGCGGTTCCGTTTCGGCTGCCGACGGCGCATGTGCATGGTGGCGAGGTGACGGCGGGGGCGATTGACGACTGTTTTCGGCATGCGATAACGAAGTATTCGCATCTGCATTTTGCATCGACAGCGGAGCATGGGCGACGGATTGTGCAACTGGGTGAGGAGCCGTGGCGGGTGACGGTCAGCGGTGCGCCTGGGCTGGATCATCTGGGCCGTATTCGTCTGCTGAGTGTGGGGGAGTTGTCGGAGCGGGTGGGAATGTCGCTGTCGGAGGCACCGATTCTGGTGACTCAGCATCCGGTGACACTGCAGTCGGAGCGTGCGGGGGAGCAGACGGAGGCGTTGTTGAGTGTGCTGGCTTCGATGGAGCTGCCGATTGTAATGACACGGCCGAACGCCGACACGAGGAGCAGTGAGATTGTGGAGCGACTGGAGCGGTTTGCGGCGGGTCGATCGCGTGTGCGGCTGGTGAGTAATCTGGGGACAGAGGCGTATTTCAGTCTGATGCGTCATGCGGCGGTGATGGTGGGGAATTCTTCGAGCGGGATTATTGAGGCGGCGTCGTTTCAGTTGCCGGTTGTGAATATCGGTTTGCGGCAGGAGGGGCGTCCGCGTTCGGGGAATGTGCTGGATTGTGATGACAGTGCGGCGGGGATTGGTGGTGCGATGCGGCGGGCGTTGTCGGCGGAGTTTCGTGAACACTGTCGGGGTGTGCGGAATATTTACGGGGACGGTCGTGCGGCGGAGCGGATCGTGGGAGTGCTGGGTTCTGTGGCACTGGACGAGCGATTGCTGATCAAGCGATTTTTTGACTGTGGGGCGGGTTTGCCGGAGCTTTTGAGTCCTTTCTGAGGTGTGTGATGGTGGCGGACGGGGTGGTGTTGATCGGTGCCGGCGGGCACGCTCGAGTGCTGGCGGATGCTTTGCATCTGCTGGGTCTGGCGGGGCGTGCTGTGGTACTGGACGCCCGTCCGGAGTTGTGTGGGACGCGACTGCTGGGGATTCCGGTGGCGGGCGGTGACGAGTTGCTTCCGCGGATGAGAAGTGAGGGTTTTACGCAGTTTTTTGTGGCGGTTGGGGGTGTTCGGGCATTTGGTTTGCGGCGGCGGCTGTTTGAAGCGGCGGTGCAGGCGGGGCTGGCACCTGGAGTTCTGCGACATCCGGCAAGCGTGGTGGCAGAATCTGCGGTGCTGGGGCCGGGAAGTCAGGTGCTGGCGGGAGCGATCGTGAATGCGTGTGCGGAAATTGGTGAGAATGTGATTCTGAATTCCGGTTCGATTGTGGAGCATGATTGCCGGATTGGCGCTGACGTGCATATTGCTCCGCGGGCCTGTCTGGCCGGTGGTGTGCGGGTTGGTCGGCAAGTCCATATTGGAGCCGGAGCGACAATCTGCGAGAATCTGGAGATCGGTGACCGTGCGATCGTGGGTGCCGGTGCCGTGGTGATCAGGGATGTGCCGCCGGAGGCGGTAGTGGCGGGTGTGCCTGCCAGAGCGATACGGAGATCAGGTTCATGAGCGGCAGGGAAGCCATCTCGATACTGGAAAAGCTGTTGATTCAGGCGTCGGCGACGGTGCAGGACGCGATGGCTGCGATTGATGCCAATTCGCGGGGCGTGGTGCTGCTGGTGGACGAACAGCAGCGCTTTCTGCGAACGATTACGGACGGGGATCTGCGTCGAGCGATTTTGGCGGGTCATGCACTGGGGACGTTGCTGAGTGTTGCGGTGGACATTCGCAACAAGAAGTCGACGACGGCTCCGGTGGGAACTCCGCGGGACGAGCAGCTGGCGATCATGGCGAGGGCTCAGATTCGCCATCTGCCCTTGCTTGAGGCGGACGGCACGGTGGCTGAGCTGAGTTGTGCGGACTTTGTGCGTGAGGAAGTACTGCCGCTGCAGGCGGTGATCATGGCGGGTGGATTTGGGACTCGGCTGCGGCCGCTGACCGATGATACTCCGAAGCCAATGCTGCAGGTGGGCGGTCGCCCGCTGATGGAGCGGACGATAGAGGGATTGCAGCGTGCCGGCATTTCGCGAATCAATGTGACGACGCATTACATGCCGGAGAAGATTATTCAGCATTTTGGACAAGGGCAGAAATTCGGGGTGGACCTGAATTATGTGTCCGAGGACCAGCCGCTGGGAACGGCCGGAGCGCTGCGGCTGATCAGTGAGGTGGATGAGCCGTTGCTGGTGATGAACGGCGACATTCTGACGAACGTGGATTATCGGGCGATGATGAAGTTTCATCGCGAGCATCAGTCGCAGTTGACGGTGGCATTGCGGCAGTACGAGATGCAGGTGCCGTATGGAGTTGTGGAAGCGAAGGACGGTATGGTGAGTGAGCTGCGGGAGAAGCCGCGGATCACATTTTTGGTGAACGCGGGGATTTACCTGCTGGAGCCGACGGTGTTGAAGCACATTCCGGATGCCGGGCGCTATGACATGACGGATCTGATTAACCGGCTGCTGGCTCAGGGTGAGCGGGTCGTGGGATTCCCGGTGATGGAGTACTGGCTGGACATTGGTCGGCTGGATGATTTTCAGAAGGCACAGGAAGACGTGGAGCGAGTCAGGTGGGCAGCATGAGCTGGGCAGGGAAGCGGGTACTGGTTACGGGGGCGGGCGGTTTCATTGGCAGCCATCTGGCGGAGTCGCTGGTGCGTGCCGGTGCCAGTGTCCGGGCGATGGTGCGTTACAATTCGGGCGGTCGTCGCGGCTGGCTGGATGAGTCACTGTTGCAGAAGGACATGGAGATTGTGGCGGGTGACATTACCGACAGTGGTTCGGTGGCGTCAGCGATGCAGGGTCGGGAGGTGGTATTTCACCTTGCTGCATTGATTGCCATACCGTACTCGTATACGGCGCCATTGTCGTATGTGCAGACGAATATTGTGGGGACATTGAACGTGCTGGAGGCTGCGCGGCGACTGGGCACGGAGCGGATTGTGCAGACGTCGACGAGTGAGGTGTACGGGACGGCGCTGTTTGTGCCGATCTCGGAGACTCATCCGCTGCAGGGTCAGTCGCCGTATTCTGCCAGCAAGATTGGTTCGGACAAGCTGGCGGAGTCGTATTACAGGTCGTTTGGTTTGCCGGTGGTGACGGTGCGACCGTTCAACACGTATGGTCCGCGACAGTCAGCTCGGGCGGTGCTGCCGACGATCATTACTCAGTGTCTGGCGGGACGGACGGTGCGATTGGGCAGTCTGACTCCGACTCGCGATCTGAACTATGTGGCTGACACGGCAGCGGGTTTCATGGCCTGTGCGGCTCATCCGGATGCCGTGGGTAAGACTTTGAACATTGGCTCGGGCCGTGAGATCAGTGTGGGTGATCTGGCCGGGCTGGTGGCTCGTCTGGTGGGAACGAACGTGCGGATTGAGTGTGACGAGCAGCGGCTGCGACCTGCGGCGAGTGAAGTGGAGCGGCTGCTGGCTGACAATCGACTGGCGGCTGAGACGGTGGGCTGGAAGCCGACTGTTACGCTGGAAGATGGCCTGCAGCAGACGATTGAGTGGTTTCGCGGGAATTCAAAGGGTTATCGAGCCGATGTCTACAACGTCTGACCAGAGTGGCGAGCGATTTCTGCCATTGAGTGAACCCTGTCTGCAGGGGAATGAGTGGCAGTATGTGAAGGAATGTCTGGATTCCGGCTGGATTTCATCGGTTGGTGCGTTTGTCAATCGATTTGAGCAGCGGGTGGCCGAGTATGTGGGTGTGAAGCATGCGGTGGCGACGGTGAACGGGACGTCAGCATTGCATGCGGCGATGCTGACGGCGGGAGTGGAGCCGGGCGATGAGGTTTTGGTCTCGACGCTGACATTTATTGCCACGGTGAATGCGATTCGGTACGCGGGTGCGCATCCGGTGCTGATTGATTCTGAGCCGCGGTACTGGCAGATGGATCCGCAGCTGGTGCGGGATTTTCTGCGTCGGGAGTGTCGGGCAGAGCATGGTGAGCTGCGGAATCGGGTGACGGGACGTCGTGTCCGTGCGATCATGCCGGTGCATGTGCTGGGTCATCCGGTGGATTTGCCGGCGATTACTGCCGAGGCAGAGGCGTTTGGCCTGCGGTTGATTGAGGATGCTGCGGAGTCACTGGGAGCGTCACTGCACTGGAAGAAGATTGGTGCGACGAGTGATCTGGCGTGTCTGAGTTTCAATGGGAACAAGACGATCACCTGTGGTGGCGGCGGGATGATTCTGACGAATTCGCAGTCCGACGCTGATCGAGCCCGTTACCTGACGACTCAGGCGAAGGACGATGCGATCGAGTACATCCACAACGAGGTGGGGTACAATTATCGGATGACGAATGTGCTGGCGGCGATAGGACTTGCGCAGCTGGAGCAACTGGATGGTTTTGTGCAGCGTCGTCGTGAGATAGCGGCGTATTATCGCGGTGGTCTGTGCGGAGCGGGTTTGACGTGGCATACGGACGCGCCGGGTGCGAGTTCGACAAGCTGGTTGTCGACTGCGCTGGTGGATCCTGTGCAGGCGGGTGTGACAGCGTGTGAATTGCGGGATCAGCTGCAGCGGTCGAAGATTCAGACTCGTCGGCTGTGGCAGCCGATGCATTTGAGTCCAGCGCATCAGAGTGCTCAGGCTGTACTGAACGGGACGGCTGACCGGCTGTTTGAGCAGGCTTTGAGTTTTCCGTCGACGCCGAATCTGACGGACGGGGATTTGGATCGCGTGGTGCAGGCGACCGGTGGCGTGCTGCGGATGCGGGTGCGTCGGGCGGCGTGAGGTTCAGGTGGTGAACACAAAAAACGCGACTGAGTTTGTCGGTCGCGTTTCAGCGGTGTGGATCAGTTGTGTGACCAGCCGGTCAATCACTTTTCGCTGCCTGGGAATTCCTGTCGATTCTTACCGACATAGTAGAAGAGGTCCTTTCCGGGGCGAAGTCCACCGTTGTTTTCGAGCTGAGTGTCACCGGAAATTTCGCTGTAGTCTGCGATGATACCGATATAGTAACCGCCATCGCTGTTCAGCAGATTTGCAGGTACGGGAGCGGTGACATCGAAGGAAATAGCACGAGCGAATTCAGGTTTTGGCGCAGCCAGCATGGATGTTGAACCGATGAGGAGATCATCAGCTGTGATTTGATCGTCCTCGCTGATGAACACACCGATCCGTCCATTTGTGCGTGACGCATTGCTGACAAAGTCACGTCCAGCTCCGCCGGAGACGGTGACGCGACCGGCCACGGTCACATCATCGCCGATTGCCACGCGATCACTTCCGGCGCCGAGATTCATGGTAGCATTGCCACCGACTTGAACGTGGTCTGCTGCCAGCGCGTCACCGTGAGCTGAGG
>SXXK01000248.1 GCA_005791255.1 Planctomyces sp. | reverse complement strand
TGACCCAGTTGAATTCGCGAGGCGGCTTGTAGCTGCCTGTCAGGAACACGCGATACATGTGCAGCCAGACGGTGATCACCATTGCGTGAGCACCCCAGCGGTGGATCTCACGCATGATCCCCAGAGTCTGCACGTCGCGCAGAGCCTGAATGTCATAGAAGGCCCAATCCAGCGTCGGCCGATAGTAGAACATCAGCAGGACACCGGTGATGGCCTCCACCAGAAACAGAAAGAACGTGATGCCGCCCATGCACCACGTGTAGGACAGAGCAATGCCCTGCTGCTTGATCGAAACAGGGTGAAGATGCAGGAAGAAATTCGTCAGCATCACCACAACGCGGTTACGACGGTCCGTCGGAGCCGGGTGACGAAACACACTCTTCCAGATCTGCGAGTTACGAATATAGTCGCCGACAGACACGTGAAGCCCTCAGTTCTTTCGGTTCGCTGCCCCGCGATGAGCACTGGCTGAATGCCACCGCCACACCGCTCCGCCCACACCAGTTTCCGCCACCAGCAACTCGGAACCACCAGCAGGCAGCCCCGGCTTCATCCACCGCATTCCGCTTTCGAAAACAACTCCAGCAGCCCGCTGCGGAAATCGTTTACCGAACACGGAAAATTCTTTCAGCCCGTTGAGACAAACGAAGAGGAATTCGTCCACTGCCCCAGTTCTCGCTGGAACTTCACACTCTTGTCCACCTCCAGCATACCGTCTTCCGCCAGCCTGAGCCCCACCCGCTCCAGCGGTCGAGGAGCAGGTCCCTCAAAGTTGATTCCCGACTTGTAAAAGCCTGAACCGTGACACGGACACTTGAACTTCTGCTCGCCCTCAAGCCAGTTCGGAGTACACCCGAGATGTGTGCAGACTGTACTGAGAGCGTAGATGGAGCGGACACCGTCCACGTCCGAATTGACCACCCAGATGTTGAACTGGGCCTGCCACTTGGTCGACACCGTTCCCGGAGCATAGTCCGTGGGTGGGCCGATCTTGAATTTGGTTGGAGGCTCAACGAGCACGTTGGGCATCATGAACCTTGCCAGGGCCAGCCCCGATGCCGCTGCAGCTGCGGAGAAACTGCCCCACGCCACCACCAGCGGACTGCACAGCGTGGCCACCACACTTCCCACAACCGAACGGCGGGAAACCTCGGCGGCAGCCTTCGTCGCAGTCGGTGCAGCCTTCCCCGGCAGTGGCTTCGTCGGCAACACGACCTTCGGAGCCACAGGAGCACCGGATTCGGCACTGCGAGCCGCTTTGATCATTTCAGCCGGTGACAGGCCCGCCGGGACAACCGCCGCAGGAGCGGGCGCGGCCGAAGCCGCAGGGGCCGCCGCCGGAGCACCAGCAGCGGCAGCCGGTTTGCCGGCACTGCGAATCGAATCCATGATGCTGGCCGCAGAACCCGCAGCCGCAGGCTTCGCTGCGGCAGGTTTCGCAGCAGGTGTCGCTGCTGCTGCCGCAGCAGGCTTGCCGGCGCTGCGGATGGACGCCATGATGTCAGCAGGTGAACGCGGGGCAGACGCCGCCTGCGCAGCAGCAGCAGGGGCCGGGGGGGCCGCAGGGGCCGCTGCCGGAGCAGCAGCGGCTTCGGCCTTCGGCTCCGCAGTCGGCTCAGAACCAGCCGCCGCAGCCGCAGCAGCCGCGGCCTTCTGGGCTCGAATCTTCGAAAGAATGTCGTTCGGAGAAGGCTTCGGATCGCTCATTTAATCCCGCCAGACGACAGAAAAAGGAGGAAAGGACAGTTCCGCGAAATCGCCAAAGTCGCAAGTTCTTTGCACAAGAACAATTTGGGCGAATAAACAGGACAGGATGGTCGATTCTGTCTCTGCAGTTTCGGACTGACAAGGTGGTCAAAACATACCCGTTTTCTTTTCTCAGAGGCAGGAAGCAAAGAAAGAGCATTCCCCGAGGGCGGGAATGCGGCCGGCGTTACAGATCGCCCAATCTCATCCCCATTCGTTCAAAACACCCGCAGACGGACGAATTCAAACACCTCAGAACGACTGACACGACGTCCCGCCCGGATCCAGCCGACGCCACGCCTCCGGCAGAAAATTCAGCAAATCGGAGGCAATCAACCCCCGCCGAGTCCAGCGTTCCGCCGCAGCATCCCCCGCCAGACCATGCGCACAAACCGCAATCGCCGCCGCTTCAAATGCCCCCGAATTCTGCCCCAGAAGTGACACCACAACCCCCGTCAGAACATCCCCGCTGCCAGCCGTTGCCATTCCCGAATTTCCCGTGGAATTGACCCACGTACGCTCGCCGTCCGTCACCACGGTACCCGGCCCCTTCAGCACCACAATCGTCCCGGTTGACCTCGCGAACTGCACCGCCACCCCCTCGCGATCCAAGTCAATCTCGCCGACAGTCAGTCCCGTCAGTCGCGCAAACTCGCCCGGATGAGGCGTCAAAATCACCGGCCGGCCGGCACGCGACACCGAACCTGATGCCAGCAGCCGCCCGGCAGCCGCCAGATTCAAGGCATCAGCATCCAGCACCAGCGGACATTCACAACTCTCCAGCAGATATCTCACCAGCCCCAGCTGCACTTCGCCCTGACCCAGACCAGGCCCCACTGCCAGCGCATCACTCCCGGCCACGATCTGCCTCAACTGCCGGTCCCGCATGCTGGAATTTCCAGCCTCGGAATCCGCCAGGCCCAAAGTCATCACGCACGGCTCATACGCAGCAACAATCGACTGAATCGAAGCCGGAACCACCGCGGTCACCAGCCCGGAACCGGTCCGCAGTGCTGCCACTGCCGACAGGCAGACAGCACCACTCATCCCCACCGAGCCCCCCACGATGGCCACCTTGCCAAATGTCCCCTTGTGGCCCTGCGGAGAACGCTGCGGCAAGGCCGGCAAATCACCACCCGCGGCCGAAATTCGCACACTCATCTGACGTCTCCCGTAATACCTAAGCTTTCTGGAGGAACCACCCTGCGACGCAGCGTCGCCCCGCCCGTCAGATTCACAACCTCCCGAAAACCATGCTGCAGCAAAATTCGCTGAGCCGCGTGCGCCCGGACACCCACGCCGCAACTCACGACCGTCGGTTTCTGCGAGTCCAGTTCGCCCAGACGATCACGCAATTCATCCAGCGGAATGGGAATCACCCGAGTTCCCGCGGTCAGAGGCGCCCGCGATACCTCTGCAGGCGTCCGCACGTCCACAACCTGCCACCCCGCAAGATCCGACTCCACGTCCAGCATCGCCCCCAGACCGTCCAGCTCGTTGCAGGCCACAAACGCCGCCTGATGCAGCGGATCCCTCGCTGAACCGAATGGCGGCGCATAACACAGATCCAAACCCGCTGCATCCCGCACACTGCCGCCAAATGCCAGTACAGTGGCCAGCACATCGATTCGCTTGTCGGCTCCGTCCGCTCCCGTGGCCTGAGCCCCCAGCAACCGCCCCGTGACAGGTTCGTACACCAGCTTGAGCGTGAGGTTCGATGCACCGGGATAGTATCCCGCGTGCTGCCCCGCAATCACCGTTGCACTGCGACAGGCACGGCCCGCCCGATGC
>SXXK01000247.1 GCA_005791255.1 Planctomyces sp. | reverse complement strand
CAGATTGATCCCGTGAGCCAGTCCGGCAACCACTGCACCAGGCAGGAATTGTGAACCTGACTGACGGTCCGGATCCCCGGCCATCTGCCCGGTGATCTGCTTGTTCTGAGTGTAATTGAACGTGACGCCCGCACCGATCAGCTGGTTGCCGAAAATCGATGCCGGTATGTTGCCAACCAGGTCAATATCCAGCAGAAACTGCAGCGTTTCCCCAGGATTGAAGTCGGCAAATGTCACCGTCAATGTCTGATTGTTGTTGCTGAGCACCGAGCCGGAAACGCCGGTCACCGTACCCGTGTTATTCACCGCCGTAAACGGCTTCCCCGTAACCGGATCCGGATCAAACACCAGCCCGATGTCACGCAGATCAAACACAAATGTCTGCAGCAGGTCACCACGCACCGACGTGTTCGTCAGCTGGAATGGCTGGATGAACGTGTCACCCTCAGCCCGAAACTGCACGTCCGCTCCAGCGGCAGAACCCGCACTCACGGCATTGCCGGTGATCACAAGGTCGTTGATCGACGTGATCGTTTCGCGAGTCCCCGAGTCGACGACACCGCTGGCAATCAACTTCACCGCGTCACGGTCTCGTGTCGCAATACGCGGGTTGTTCTCGATGCGGAAACCGTCAGCCGTACTGACCTGGCCCGCAACCGTCTGCACATCCAGCAGAATCCCCTCAACACCCGCCGGAGCATCAATAACGTTGTTGCTGATCAAACCATTGCGAATGTCGGCCCCGCCAGTCGCCGTCACCTGAATTCCACCAAACCGGCTGCCCTGAATCACCAGCGACTGAGTGTCCGTGGCAGACATCAGCAGGTCCAGACCGCGACCCGTCTTCGTCGAGTCCACATTGTCAAAAGCCACCGACTGCAGTCCGGTCACTCCCGTCAGATCAATATTGATCCCCAGTCGGTTTCCCGATTCCACGATCACGCTGTCAAACGCCAGACGCTGCAGTGGAACCCCCGACAGGTTGATTGACACGCCCTCACCGCTGACAGGCGTCAGGCTGATCCCCTGAATCACCAGCCCGTTGAAGTCGTCAATGTTGCCGCTGATCCCGTCCGGACCCGCCAGACTGGCATTGGTCACCACCAGACCGCCGGCCAGGTTCGTGAATCGCTCGTAGTTGTCCTGGTTGATCACCAGAGCATTCACGGCGAGCATCTTCCGCTCTTCCAGCGGCTCGAGGCGAGCAGGCTGCTGAGTTCTGGTGCGGTTGACTCGACGCACGCCGGTCGTAAGGAGATTTCGACGAGCAAATGAGAGCCAGCTGTTCAGAAGCATTTCGCGTTACCTGATTCAGACTTTGTCGAGAAAAATTGCTGTCTTTCGGCAGATTCTGCAGGAAGTTCCTGCAGGCGCAGTTCAAGACCTCATCACTTCATTCAGTCGGAATAACCGGCAGAACAGGTTGAGGAAAAGCCGGAGGCCGACCGGGAATCAAACAAAACCAGAGAGCAGACGAAACCGCAGAGGTTCCCCAACAATCCACACCTGCCAAATCTGCCAGAGAATCAGCTGAAGGCCGGGTGACGAGGAACCCGGCCGCAGATTCGACAGGATCGTTCCCGACAGCACCCCAGCACCGCACTCCCAAAAAAAAGGCTGCAGCGAACCTGTCGCTGCAGCCCTGCACACCAATTGGTGCCTCAAAAAAACTCAGGACACATATTCCCGGCTCTTTTCCAGACCTGGCAGCGGAATCGGATACCGACCGCTCTCGTCCGCCTTCAGCGGAGACTCTGACTCCAGCGTCAGCTTTTCGATGTCCGGAGCAAACTCGTGCTCACTGTTCATCATCTGCTCCAGAGTAATCTCCTGACCCGTATGAGCCGCCATGCGACCCATGGAAGTCACCAGGCTGGCCATCGCCCCGCGCTCCACCTCATTGTACTTCTCGTTGTTCCGAATGGCCGCAATCAGATGCTTCCACTCGTCCACATACGGATTGTTCTTCTCCTGACCAAATGACCAGATCACATTCTCGTCGGTCATCGCATGGCCCTTGTAGATGCGAGCTCGCGATGGCCAGTGACCACCATTCGAAATCACCGCCAGACCCTTCGTGCCGTGAGCATAGCTGGAGAAGTCCTGGTAACAGCCCGGCATCGTACGACCGTTCATGAACAGCTTCGTGCCGTCCTCAAACGTGTATTCCATCGAATACGTATCAAAATTCTGGTCCACGCTGTCGCCGCGATAGTGCCGACCGCCGGCCGCAATGCACTTGACCGGCCACGCATTCTTCATCCAGCAGCTTTCATCGATATTGTGGATCAGGAAGTCACTGACCGCACCACCGCTGAGCCACAAAAATGCGTGAAATTTGCTGATCTGCCACAGCAGCTCGCTGACGCCCTCCGGCTTCGGACCCGTCGCTGCCGTACCCGTTGGACCCGCCTGACGATAAGCCCGCAGAGCCGTCACTTCGCCGATTTCACCGTTCTGAATCCGGTCGTGAAGCTCACGACGAGCCTCACAGTGACGGCACATCAGACCTACCGCCACCTTCAGATTCTTCTCGATCGCTTTTTCGTTCAGAGCAAGAATTCGGCGAGTCGTCGGGCCGTCCACCGTGACCGGCTTCTCCATAAACACGTTCAGACCCTTCTCAATCGCATAGGTGTACATCACCCAGCGAAAGGCAGGCGGAGTCGTGAGGATGACGACGTCACCGGGCTTCAGGCAGTCCATCGCCTGCTTGTAGGCGTCAAATCCCACAAATCGACGCTCCGGAGGAACATCCATCCTGCCCGACTGACCATGGTCCGCATTCAGACGACCATAGCTGCCGTCCAGATTCTTCTGAAACACATCGGCCATCGCCACCAGTTTCAGCGGCCCGTTGTCCACGGCAAACGCATTGGCCACAGCCCCGGTGCCACGACCGCCACAGCCCACCAGGGCCAGCTGTATCGTGTTGTCTTCCGCTGCATACAGCGCCGGTGCTGCAGCCGACAAAACACCCGTGGCAGCCGCTGCTGCCGTCGATGACTTCAGGAAACCACGGCGAGATCCGCCGGACGATGTCGTGGACATGGATGGAAACTCCGAAAACAGGCGGGATAATCAGAACCGGACACTTCAGCAGGCACCCAAACACCCGTGCATTATGTCACGGACTTCCCGGAAACGAAACTCCGCGATTGCCGTTTCGGATATTCCCCGGGAAAACGAGATTGTTTCGGCCGATTCACCACGATACACTGCCCGACCCGCGGAATTCCGCTCGTCTGCCCCCTGATTCCCAACGTGGTTGATTCCCACTTCGTCCGGTACTGGTCCCGGATGGCAGACAGCAGATCGGAACTCCGTCTTCGTGCCGCCGGCACTTCTGTTCTGTTCACAACTTTTGACACCCGCACTGGTGTCTCCGGAGATTCTCCCATGGTCCTGCGCCCTCGTACCAAAGCCAAACTTGCCAAAAAAACCAAGCGCTGCAGCAAATGCGGTCGCATCGTCCGCGCTGCCGTTCGCTGCAAAACCTGCCACGCGCCTCAGTAGTCCGCTGCCCCAGCCTGCCCCGCTGGCAAACCTGACGCAGACCCGCCGCCCTGACCCCGGGGCGGGCAGCGACTGCAGCGGCAGGGCCAGCTGCGCGTCGGACATCAACGACGCTGCGCGGGTGCGGTGGCTGCCCCTGGTGCCTGCTGATCATGTGCTT
>SXXK01000246.1 GCA_005791255.1 Planctomyces sp. | reverse complement strand
GTGCACGGTGGTCAGCGAACCATCGTGGCCCGTGTTCATGGCCTTCAGCATGTCCAGAGTTTCCCCGCCACGACACTCGCCGATGATGATTCGGTCAGGACGCATTCGCAGAGCGTTGCGGACGAGATCCGTGGCAGTGATGCGGCCGCGACCCTCGATGTTCGGCGGACGCGTCTCCAGCCGCAGCACGTGCTCCTGCTGCAGTTGCAGTTCCGCAGCGTCCTCGATGGTCACAATGCGGTTCTCGTTGGAAATGAAACTGGACAGAGTATTCAGCAGAGTCGTTTTGCCGGATCCCGTACCGCCACTGATGATCATGTTGAGGCGGGCCTTCATGGCACCCTCAAGAAACATCACCATTTCCGGAGTGAAGGCACCAAACTTCAGCAGATCCTCCAGCGTCAGCGGATTCGAACCGAAACGACGAATGGTGAGGGAAGGACCGTCCAGCGCCAACGGAGGTATGATGGCGTTCAGTCGTGAACCGTCGGGCAGGCGGGCGTCGACCATCGGCGATGTCTCATCGATGCGACGACCCACGCGCGACACGATGCGATCGAGGATCTGCATCAGGTGCTCGTTGTCCCGAAACGTCACCTCGGAACGCTGGATGCGACCGTTCTTTTCCACAAAGACGTTCTTGGGACCGTTGATCATGATGTCGGCGACATCATCTTCCTTCAGCAGCAGTTCCAGCGGGCCAAAGCCAAAGGCTTCGTCCAGAACCTCTTCAACGAGGCGTTCCCGCTCGGATCGGTTCAGCATCGTGTTTTCGGTGTCGCACAGATGCTCAACCACCACTCGAATCTCACGCCGCAGGGAATCACCCTCCAGCTCGGACACTCGAGTCATATCCAGTTTTTCGACCAGCTTTCCATGAATGTGCGACTTCAATGCCTCGAAGTCGCCGCCGGTCTGCCGATTCAGTTTGCCCAGTGGTGCAATCATTGCCGCCTGTCACCCTTTGTGAGTTCTGTTCTGCTGGTCTGATCAGGATCACTGCAGATGGGCCGCCTGCTGCTGCGGCCACCGCGATCTTCCGCCACGATCCCGTCCTGTCTGTCACATTAGGTCACGAATCGCGCTGGTGCTGTGTGGTTTCATGGAAACAACTGCAGTGGCAACATGTGGAAAGAACTCCACAGTCCCCCTCATCGATACCATCGCCACAAACGGTATCCATCGGGCTGTCGCGACAGGGCATCAGTCGGGAAAACACCCTGGAAGCCGCAGGATCAGCGTGCATCAGGTTTTTGGGCATATGAACATTCGGACAGTAGTGTGATTGTGTCTGTGGTGCGTGCCGGGACACTGGATTTCGCGTACAAACGGCGCGCCATGTCGGTCTGAAATGTGGAAAGTGCGGTGGTGGGTGGGGAGTTGGGGGCAAGGCGGGGGGACTGACAGAGCGGAATCCTGCCCCCGATCCCTGGATTTACTTTCGGGTTGATTGAGACCCGAAGAAATTCCCGTTAAGACTCGCACTGTGCTGGTCATCCGGGGAATCTCAGGGCGTGCATGGACGGTGACATGAGTCGTCATATTTTTGTAACTGGTGGTGTTGTCAGTTCCCTGGGCAAGGGGCTGACGTCAGCTTCGATTGGGATGCTGCTGGAGCGTCGTGGTCTGAAGGTGCGGATGCAGAAGCTGGACCCGTATCTGAACGTGGATCCGGGGACGATGAGTCCTTATCAGCACGGCGAGGTCTACGTGCTGGACGACGGTTCTGAGACGGACCTGGACCTGGGGCATTACGAGCGATTTACATCCGGCGAGCTGAATCGTCGTTCGAACTACACCACGGGTCAGATTTATTCGTCAGTAATCGACAAGGAGCGTCGTGGGGTCTATCTGGGCCGAACGGTTCAGGTGGTTCCGCACATTACGGACGAGATCAAGGCGGCGATTCTGGGCCTGGGCGAGCCTGGTGTGGACGTAGTGATCACGGAGCTGGGCGGCACGGTGGGTGACATTGAGGGCCTGCCGTTTCTGGAAGCGATCCGTCAGATTCCGCTGGACATCGGCAAGGAAAACTGTCTGTTTATCCATCTGACGCTGGTGCCCTATCTCAAGGCTGCTCGTGAAGCCAAGACCAAGCCGACTCAGCACAGTGTTCAGCAGCTGCGTGAGATTGGCATTCAGCCCGATATCCTGATTGTGAGGACTGAGCGTCCGATCGGACGTGAGCACACGGACAAGATTGCCCTGTTCTGCAATGTGGAGAAGAAGGCGGTCATAGAGGAGGTGGACAAGGAGTTTTCAATCTACGAGGTACCGGTGGGGCTGGTGGAGCATGGTCTGGACGAGCTGATCTGTCAGAAGCTCAGCCTGAAATCCGGCCCGCTGAACATGGAAGACTACCGGGATCTGGTGCATCGCATCCGCAATCCTCAGAACGAAGTGACGATTGCGGTGGTGGGCAAGTACATCGAGCATCGGGATGCGTACAAGTCCATCTATGAATCGCTGGACCATGCCGGCTTCCACCATTCGACTCAGATTCACGTCAAGCGGATTGAGGCAGAGGAGCTGGAGCGTCAGGGGCCGGAGATGGTTTTGAAGGGAGTGGACGGAGTGCTGGTACCCGGTGGTTTCGGGATGCGTGGCATTGAGGGAAAGATTCAGGCCATTCAGTATGCGCGGCAGTCGGAGACTCCTTTTTTCGGTATTTGTCTGGGGATGCAGTGTGCGGTGATCGAGTTTGCCCGCAATGTGCTGGATCTGAAGGACGCGAACAGCACGGAATTTGCTGCAGATACTCCGCATCCGGTGATTTGCCTGCTGGAGGGCCAGAAAACGATCAATCGCAAGGGGGGCACGATGCGTCTGGGTGCGCAGCCCTGCGTGCTGGTGCCGGACACTCGTGCGGCAAGGGCCTATGCGTCGGCGGAGATCAGTGAGCGTCATCGCCACCGTTATGAATTCAATCCCGAGTACCGGAAGGAATTTGTGCAGTCGGGGATGCGGATTGCGGGGACCAGTCCGGACGGAACTCTGGTGGAAATCGTTGAACTGGCGGCTCACCCGTGGTTTGTCGCGGTGCAGTATCATCCGGAATTCAAGTCCAAGCCAAATATTCCGCATCCGTTGTTCCGGGATTTTGTGCAGGCGTGTCTGCAGCGGCGACTGGGCCGTGCGGTTGCGATTTCGGCTCCGGGCGATTCCATCAGGGCTCAGGGTTAGCCCCATTTTCCCGCCTCTGAAAAGCTGCCTGTGAGACCTTGTCTCAATAGGTGCCATTTTTGGCATTTATAATTGCCAAAAAGGATTCGGCCGATAGCATTCGGACGGGAAATGTCCGGTCGTCAGTGCGGATTCGGGGGATCATCCATGGCAGCCATCGACACTCGGGATCGCGAGATTCTTGAGTATCTGCACCAGTCCGAGGGTGTGGATGTGCAGTCGCTGTGTGATCTTCTGGGGGTGACTCGGACGGCCGTTCGCCAGCGAATTTCGCGTCTTGAGGCGGCGGGGCTGATTGTGTCTGAGCTGCAGGGGCAAAGCCGCGGCAGGCCGCGCAACGTCTACCGTGTGACGGCGGAGGGTCTGCACGCACTGGGTGAAAATTACCGGCAGCTGGCGGTTGTGTTGTGGGAGGCGATCACGGGATTTGAGGACGGGGCAGTGCGGATGCGTCTGCTGGGGCGGGTTCGCGACGTGCTGGCGGAGCGATTTCGGCGGCAGCTGGGCAACTGTGAGAACCTGGACGATCGTCTGGATTTGCTGGCCAGTGAGATGAAATCCAGTGGATTCAACGTTGAGTCTGACCACGAGGGGGGGCTCAGAATTCTGCGTGAGACATCCTGTCCGTTTCCGATGCTGGCGGAGGTGGACGATGCGATTTGTCAGGTGGAGCGGCAGGTACTTGAGCAGGTTTTGGGGGCTCCGGTGGAGGTTCGGTCTCGTTGTCGGGACGGACATGGCTGCTGCGAGTTTCAGGTATTGAATGTGCCGGTGGGTTGACGGTTTTCGGCCATCGTTTGGAAAGTTCGTTCGTTGTGATGTTGGTGATTGCAGGATTGGGGTGTGTTGGTAGAGTGCGGGCTGCACTTTCCATGGCCGTGGCAGGCCGTCGGATTCAGTCAGTGCGCATGGCAGGTCTGCTCGGGGTTTTTGTTCCGGGCGGCAAAACATCAAAGGAAATACAGCAATGACGTGGATTGAAGGTCGCTTCGAAGAAAACGTGATCACCACAACGATTGAGCAGGCATTGAACTGGGGCCAGCAGTCCAGTATCTGGCCGATGACGTTTGGTCTGGCGTGCTGTGCGATTGAGATGATGGCCGTGGGGGCCAGCAAATACGATATTGACCGTTTCGGTGCTGGTGCGTTTCGCGCCACGCCTCGCCAGGCCGATCTGATGATTGTGGCCGGGACGGTGACATTTAAGATGGCCAGCCGTGTCCGACGGCTGTATGAGCAGATGCCGGATCCGAAGTACGTGATTGCGATGGGTGCCTGCACCGTGGGTGGTGGTCCGTATTTCAAGCATGGCTATCACGTGGTGAAGGGTGTGGATCTGGTGGTGCCGGTGGACGTTTACGTCCCGGGCTGTCCTCCTCGCCCGGAGGCACTGCTGGAAGGTCTGATGCGAATTCAGGACAAGATCAAGGCCCGCAAGGTGACTCGCGGCGAGACTGTCCTGCCGGTTCCTCATCATTCCGGCTTTTCTGCTCTGAACGTCTGACTGTGTGCGGGCGTGCCTGGTGTGCCACCACCGGGGCATTATGTTGCTGCTGCTTTGAGAACTGACTGACTCTGGAAACTGAATTTCAGGACTGTGATGGTTCCGCGGGGCGGTTCATCAGCGTTTCTGATTATCCATGGGAAGTTGCTCGGTTATGACCAGCGTTTTGAAGATTACTGATCTGCATGTGTCTGTAGGTGAAACACCGATTCTGCGTGGCGTGAACATGCAGATTCGGCAGGGTGAAGTGCACGCATTGATGGGACCGAACGGTTCCGGCAAAAGTACTTTGGCCTACGCACTGGCGGGTCATCCGAATTACAGCATCACATCCGGATCGATTGAGATCGACGGAGTGAACATCTCTGAGTTTGAGGCTGATGCTCGCGCCCGTCTGGGGCTGTTCCTTGCGTTTCAGTATCCGGTGGTGATTCCCGGGGTGAAGGTCGCCGACTTTCTGCGGCATGCTGTTTCCAACATTCGGAATCCGGACCGCAAGGAGGGCGAAGGCCTGATTGGGATGCGTGAGTTCCGGAAAGAGATTCGCGAGCGGATGACCGAACTGGGGATGGACCACGAGTTTGCTCGCAGGTATCTCAACGACGGTTTTTCCGGTGGCGAGAAGAAGCGGATGGAGATTCTGCAGCTGGCGATGCTGCAGCCGCGTTTTGCAATTCTGGACGAGACTGACAGCGGTCTGGACAGCGACGCGGTGCGGGTGGTCAGTGAGGGATTGGCGAAGCTGTCTGGTCCGCAGATGGGCGTGCTGATCATTACTCATCATGAGCGACTGCTGGAATTCAATCGGCCGCAGTTTGTGCATGTGATGCTGGGCGGCCGGATTGTTGAAACCGGTGGCTCAGACCTGGCTCATGAATTGCACGCCCGTGGTTACGCCGACGTGCGTGCCCGGCATCCGGATGCGGCTCCCGAGCCGACTCATACGACGACCGCTGCTGCTGTCTGACTCCACGTGAATACTGATTGCTGAACTCGGTTCAACTCTGACGGGATCAAATGCCATGTCGACGGATACTCCTGTGAAGTCTGACGTTGAGATCGGGGCCTACAAGTACGGCTTCCATGACTCGACGGATTACTATGCCTTCAAGAGCCGCAAGGGATTCTTCATCATGTCCGCATACATCTAGGACCTCTAGCCACTAGAGGATCAAGAGGTGAAAGCGATGAATCTGCCGATCGGCGAACTGTCACGGCGGACCGGCGTCAAGGTTCCGACCATCCGCTTCTACGAGCAGATCGGCATGTTGCCGTCGCCGCCG
>SXXK01000245.1 GCA_005791255.1 Planctomyces sp. | reverse complement strand
ACCTCTGTTCATAAACAGCCCAAAACACAAATTCCCCCCCTCGCACGCGGAACGGGGGAGATCACGCGAAGCCGCGAAAATAACCGCCAGCGTGGTTCTTACTGACAACTGAAAACTATCAATCCTCCCCTCGCCCCCGGAACGGGGGAACGGGGTCGGGGGTGAGGGGGACAATCCACCCGGAAACCCGACCACCACCTGCACAGCACACACAAGCTGCCTCACTGCAGCCATCCCACCTCTGTGGCCTCTGTGCTCTCTGTGGTTAAAAAACACCCCCGACACCTCACTTTGCAGGGCGGATCTCGGGCTGGAAAGCCCGAGCTGCGTTAGTCGTGCGCGGTCCTGGTCCCAACCCCGAGGTCCTCAGATTCCAGACGCTCACAAAACTGCCGCAAAAACAACTCGGAATCCTGCCGCGTCAGCATCGTACCATCCGTTCTCAGACTCACCGTCATCCGACCTCCGTACTCCGCAACACCGATGGCGGCCAGAGTATTCGGGCGAACCGGAGACACACCGCAGATGCGATCCACCACCACCGATCCGGCCTGCCAGCTGCCGTCCTGCTGCGGAAAGCGGGCTCGAGTCCGCCGGCGAATGTCGCCCACGTTCGCCAGCACCAGCGTCCCGGCACACGACCACCACGACATCATGTACCGCAGACCACCCGGAATGCGGCGCAGAGCACGAAACAGCTTCCACGCAATCACACCTTCCCGCCCGCTCATCAGACCCGCTGTCTTTTCATGGATTCGCTGCAGCAGTGACTGCGGATCACTGCATTCACTCATGCGATGAGTCACCAGGGCGTAACTGACACGATTGCAGGCCGGCAGACCGGAATGACGCCCGCTCCGCATGCTGATCGGCACTGCAATCCGCATCCATTGCCGCGCCCCGGCTGTACCCGCTGCCGTATTCCATGCTCGTATCTGCTGCAGACACTGCAGCAGCAGCAGATCGTTGACGGTGACGCCGCGAGCGATGGCGCGAGTCCGCAGTCGTGCCGTACTGGATTCGCTCAAAGTCTGCAGCAGGATGGCCGGATGGTGCTCAGAATCCGTGCGACTGCCGGCTGCCAGCTCGTGACTGCTCGCCAGTCGCACCGGACGTCGCAGAAACAAACGACACAGCTTGCCAATGAGGGTGCCAGGTGAACGGCGGGGAGCACCCTGGGAGGTGCTCGGTGCGGTTGACGGTTCCGGATCCGGCAGATTACTGCGACCCGGCAACAGTTCCGGGCGAGGTGTTTCGAAATCCGGCTGCCGTCGAACATTGGTACTGCTCGGAATCCCTGTTCCATCAGGACTCAGACGGCCATACCGCGCCAGCAGCTCGGCAATCAGCTGCACAGCGGCGATGCCATCAGCACACGCATGATGCACCTCCAGCGCCATTCGCCAGCGAGCCGCGCCGGCTGATGATCCGGTCCAGACCTGCAGACGCAGACATTCGCCGGCGTGCAGATTCAGCGGTCGAGCCAGCGGGAGCTGAGTCTGAGGGTCGCCATCGTCAGTGACATGCCATTCCATGGTGACACTCGACGGTGAACCGTCAGGCCGCGGTGCCGCAGCGACCCACTGCAACTGACCGGCACAGTTTTGAATGCGAGCATTCAGCAGGGGGTGAGCATTGACCAGCTGGTGCACGGCCGCGCGAAACAGAGATTCGTGCAGCGAGCCGTGTCCATCAACCAGCATAACGATCACCATCGGGTGTGATGGACGATCGTCTGTCAGCATGTAGTGTTCGAATTCGGACAGCGGCAGCGGAAACACGGAAACTGTGCTGATGGGGCTGGCGCAGCAGCTTTCCAAGGCATCAGCGGCAGACGCAGGCCCGGCAGTTGCAGCGGTGAAAGACTGAGTAATATCGGCAGTGCTGACGTTCATGATCCGAATCCATTCGGGGACGGCCATGCCGCCCCTTCGCCCCGGAGTCTACAGAGAAAGTGGCTTCAGCCCCACCGCCAGCAACCCGGAATTTCCGCGCTTCCGCCGATCTTTCTGTCACACCCACACCCGCTCCCCCACCATCACCGCTCCTGTCCGGCGACTGAAAACCATCAATCCTCCCCTCACCCCCCGTTCCTCGGGCGAGACGTGCCATGCGCGATTTCCACTGCAGCTCAAAAACACACATTCCTCCCCTCGCCCCCGGAACGGGGGAGAGGGGTCGGGGGTGAGGGGGACATAGCATCCATGCCAAAGAAATCAGATCAGAGAAAGTAGAAAGAAGACAACCCCCACGAACCCCTGCGGTTCATCCGTGAAAATCCGTGTTCATCCGTGGCGAAAAAAACACTCCTCATCCGTGGCCAACAAAACATCCGTGGCACGCACCCCGACGGCCACGAACCCGTACACATGTCGCCCCATTGATTCCCATACCCGCTCCCTCACGATCGCGACTCACTGCCTTTCGTTGCAGCAGCAGCGCAATGTGATACAACCAGAGCAGCCCCTCATTCGTATCCATTCGTGGTTCAAAATCCGCTTCCTCCCGGTCGCAATTCCTGACCACAGCCCAACTGTCATCCCCCCCTATGTTCGATCTGACCGACAGTCAAAACCCCATTCTGCAGCCTGAGCTGTCTCAGTGGCGGTGCGAACCGTGGCGACCGACGAACACCGAACTGCAGCAACTGCGGCAGTCTGCACGGCGATCACTGGTGACTGCGGCGTTGCGTTACACCTCCGCGCTGCCGTGGCACAGTGACTCATCAGCGGACTGGCTGACCGGCGATCCTGACAATTGCCCTGTTGTACTGACGGGACATCAGCCGGTCGTATTTCATCCGGGTCTGGCCTTTAAGTACCAGGTCACCGACCAGTTTGCGGCCAGTATCGGTGCGAGTGCGGTGGCCGTGCAGATTGACACGGACGAGGGAGATGCGGGGCAGTTTCCGGTTCCGGCAGCGGTGGATGAGGAGACTGTGGCTGATGGTGGGTTGTGGCAGGCGTTGACGCAGCGGCGGGCCACGTGGACGGCGGCTGCAGGTGGTGCACCCGGTTTGCTGGGCACGGGACAGCTGGGTTCGGTGGAGCAGCGACGGCTGACAGCGCAGCAGGTGCAGCGGTGGCTGACGACTGCGGGGTGTCTGTCGGCGGCGACCAGCTTTGAGTGTGTGGCTGGCTGGTATCGGCAACTGCCGGAATCCGGTATGTCTGCAGCGGTGGCGAACACCGCGGTGCGGCGGCGTGGGGGGATTGGCAGTCGGCTGCTGGAGCTGCCGTTGTCATGGATCTGCGGGTTGCCTGAAGTGGTGCGTTTTTTGTGCGGTGTCCTGCGGCGGGCGGAGGACTTTTTCGGGGCATACAACCAGGCCCTGCAGGGATTTCGTCAGCAGCACGGGATTCGGAATGCGGCGAACCCATTTCCTGACCTGCATCGTGCGGCGGGTGTGGATGGTGAGCGGTATGAACTGCCGCTGTGGCTGGTGGACTTACCGGGTGGTCAGCGGCGTGTGGTGTGGCTGTGGCATCGTGATGGCCAGCGGTGGCTGGGGACGGAGTCTGGTGTTGAGGTGGAGTTGTGTGCGGGTCTGGAGGCGGAATCGTTATTGTCATTGCGGTGGAAGGGGCAGCAGCTGGTGCCGCGTGGCGGGCTGATTTCAGCGCTGCTGCGGCTGCTGTTTGCGGATTTGTTTGTGCATGGGCTGGGAGGTGGCAAGTATGATCCGGCGGTGGACGAGCTGATTCGGGTGTGGTGGGGCGAGCATCCGCCGGGGTTTGCGGTGGCCAGTGCTTCGCATTATTTGTTTGGCGAGCAGCGGGCCGAGCTGTTGCGCCTGCGTGAGTTTGCGGGGCGACAGCGTGAGTTGCAGTACAATCCGGATCGGTTTCTGGGTCAGTCGATTTTTACGGAGCAGGCGGAGCAGCGATTGCGAACGTTGCTGGCGGAGAAGGAAGTTTTGGTATCCGAGCTGCAGCGGCGGCGGTCGGCCGGGATGAGTGCAGCGGAGATTGGCACGCAGCTGCAGCGACTGACGGAACGATTGCGTGAGACGGCGGGAGCAGACCTGCAGCCGCAGTTGCAGGTCCTGCAGCAACTGTCTGACGAAACGCTGCAGCAGCTGGAAAATCGTCAGTGGCCCTGGTACTACTTCCTGCCGCCCCCGCCCCCACCCCGCCCGGAGCGCGGGGGTT
>SXXK01000027.1 GCA_005791255.1 Planctomyces sp. | reverse complement strand
GGAATATGCGGTGGAGCTGAATCGCCTGATTGAGCTGCAGATGGAAGGTTCGGTCGGCTGATTTTTCCTGATCAGCCGCAGTGGCCGGAGATGTTCACCGGCATCGTGGTCCGAGTTGGAATCGGTGAGCGGGTTGGGAAGCAGTTATGACGTTGGTGGTGGCAGATCATTCCAGGGCTGGGTACAACGCGGCCGTGTTTGAATCGTTCCTTGCGGCGCGTCGTGAGCCGCAGTGGATGACTGATGCTCGCAGGCAGTCCTTTTCGGTTTACCAGCAGTTGCTGTCGCAGGAACTGGATGCGGAAGAATTCCGTCGGCTGGACCTGCGGACTTTCAACGCATCGCGTTTTCGTCCGGCGACATCGGCACCGGATGCCGGTGGCATTGCGACACTGCTCAGCGGGCGCACTGAGTTTGGCGGAGCGATCACTCACGTCGACGGTCATGTGACCAGTTCCCGTGTGTCACCTGAGATCGCGGCTCAGGGAGTGTTGTTTGGTGGTCTGCAGGAGCTGCTGGAAAGTCACCGTGAACTGCTGGAACCGTACTTCATGAAGCGCGCCGTGCATGCGGATGCGGATCGGTTTGCGGCGTGGCATGCGGCGTTCTGGACCAGTGGCACGGTGTTGTATGTGCCTCGCAACGTTGAGGTATCGCTGCCGTTGCACAGCCTGATTGCTCACAGTCAGGACGGAACTGCGGACTTCAGTCATACTCTGATCATTCTGGAAGACGGTGCTCGGGCAACGCTGCTGGAGGAAACGGCATCAGCTGGTCCAGAGATTGCCGGACTGCATGTTGGTTGTGTGGAGCTGATCGTCGGGCGGAATGCCTGCCTGCGGTATGTCCAGCTGCAGAACTGGAACCAGAAAACGTGGCATCTGGCTCATCAGGCCGGTTGTGTGGATGCGAACGCGACTCTGCAGTGGACCGTGGTTGGTCTGGGCAGTCGCACAGCGCATATCCATCAGGACATCAACCTGGACGGTCGGGGATCGACTGCCGAGGTGAACGGCGTGACGTTTGCCAGTGATCGGCAGAAAATCAGCTATTATACTCAGCAGCACCACCGCCAGCAGGGGACTCACAGTGATCTGCTGTATCGCGAAGTGCTGCGTGATGAGTCGCGCGTCATCTGGCGTGGCATGATCAAGGTCGATGCTGCGGCTCAGCAGACTGACGGCTACCAGCGCAGCGACGCTCTGATGCTCAGCGAGGATGCTCGCTGCGATTCCATTCCCGGACTGGAAATTGAGGCTGATGACGTCCGATGTACTCATGGTGCCACGACCGGTCAGGTGGATCGTGATCAGATCCTGTACTGCATGAGTCGCGGGATCAGCCGACGCGAAGCCATGCACATGATTGTGGAGGGGTTCTTCCAGCAGATTTATGATCGGATTCCGATCGAGGTGGTGCGGGAGACGCTCAGTCGCACAGTCCAGGCGAAACTTGGAATTGAGGCTGTTGCCGCCGATCATCTGCAAAGCGGGGAAGAGGACGAGTACTGACATGGAACGACTGATTGGTGTGAACGAACTGCAGCCGGGTGAACGTCGCAGTGTCTTCGTGGATGATACTCCGGCTTTGGTGATTCGCCTTGGTGAGACGTGGCATGTGATCGAGGACGTCTGTACTCATGACGGCCAGCCTCTGACTACCGGTGAGCTGAGTGGTTGCAGCATCGTGTGTCCTCGCCACAACGCTCGTTTTGATCTGCAGACTGGCAAGGCTTTATGCATGCCGGCGACTCAGGCGATCCGCGTGTTTCGGGTGGAGATTCGTGACGGGGCTGTGTGGGCTGGTCCCTGATGGTTGGCTGGTGGCACGAACACAGTGAAGGAAGAGTGTTGCGATGGCGACAGATGCGGAACTTATCGAAGCTCTGCGGCAGGTGATTGACCCGGAGCTGATGGTGAACGTGGTGGACCTGGGTCTGATCTACTCGGTCAACCAGACAGACCGTAAGGTGGCCGTCGAGATGACATTGACCAGCCCGGCCTGTCCGGCGGGGCCGCAGATTGTGCAGCAGGCAAAGATGGCGCTGGAACGTCTGGAGGATGTGGACGAGGCGAGCATCACGATTACTCTTTCGCCACCGTGGACTCCGGCCCGCATGACTGACGAGGCTCGCGACCAGCTGGGAATTTTCTGACCACTGAGCGACTCATCTGGACTCTGTCATGGCTCGTTGTCTGATCGCACTGGGTGGCAATTTGTGCGGCTCAGAGGCGCTGTTTCAGCGGGCGATCCAGCAGCTTGACGCGGGTGGTGATCGTGTGCTGGCGGTCAGCCGCAACTTTGAGACTCGCGCCGTTGGTGAGGAGGCTGGCGGTGGTTTTCTGAATGCTGCGGCGGTACTTGAAACGGCAGCCGCGCCATTACGACTGCTGGAGCGTTTGCAGGCGATTGAGTCTGAGTGTGGTCGCGAGCGTTTGCTGCGGTGGGGCCCGAGGACTCTGGATCTGGACCTGCTTCTGTTTGGTGACAGCGTGCAGTGGGAGTCTCGTTTGATACTGCCACACCCGGCGATGTGGCTGCGGCGGTTTGTGTTGTCGTCGGCGGTGGCGGTTGCGGGCGACATGTGGCATCCGCAGCTGGGGCAGTCGATCGATCAGCTTTGGCGGCAGCTTTGCACGTCGGAGTTGATGGTGTCTGTGAATTTGTCCGCGGAGCTGGTGCAGGCTGAAGACTTTGCCGGCTTTCTTGAGCAGCCGATGCAGCACGGTGCAGTGTGTTTCCAGCGGCCGGACACCGCCGTTGAAGCGGACGTGAACTGGTTCGCTCGTCTGGAGCTAAGGCGTGCGGATCTGCGGAATCCCCCGTGGTCGTACCCGGAGGCATACCCCGGGGCTCGCACGCTGGTATTGTTTGTGCGGAGCCCCGAAAATGCCATTGAGCAGCTGAGACAAACGGCAACAGCGATTACGGGCTGAGTCCGTGGGGCAGCTGATACAGTGTCTGAATCTCAGTTTCGCTGAGATCTCGATTGAAGACTGCCAGTTCATCGAAGTCACCTGAGTAGGCGATACCCAGCATGATGACGGTTTTGGCCGGATCCCACGTGAAGTTCATGGGGGCCTTCAGGCTGCCCTGAGATTTGCCATTCAGCCAGAGTGTGGCGGTGCCGGGCGACTTGTCTGTGGCGTTGAAGTTGCTGAAGGTCCAGGCGACGTGAGTCCATGCATCGCGGCTGAAAGGCGGTTTGCTTACCGGGACCATTGGGCGATCGCGCGGTTCAATTTTCTCCCAGGCGATGTCCTTTGGGTTCCAGGATTTGTAATTCGAAAAAACACCCAGGCGAAACACGCGGGGAAGGTCTTTGTCGAAGTCCACAAAAAACGAGGCATCATTCCACGTTTTATCGGTGATTTGAATGGGATCGCAGTAGCCGGGTTTCAGATCCTGATCGGGTGTCAGTTTCAGCCAGAAGGACACAGTGCCGGACCAGTTGGCAGGTGAATAGCCGGCGTTGACTCCCCGGAACAGTGTGACTTTGGGTGATTCACTGGTGACAAACCGCAGAGCTCCGCCATATCTGCCGGCTTTGGGGACCAAACTGACATCGTCGCGGGAGTTTCCGGGTGTGATAACCTTGCGTTCGAGGTTGTCTGCGGTGTGGATGGCTTTGTCCTGTCCGATGACGGCATCGAGGGAGTCATCGAAGGGGGCCAGAAAGATCAGGTTTTTTTGCAGGCTTTCCGGCGGGCCTGCCACCGATGCGGGTGCGAGGCTGAAAGCCAGCAGAGTTGTGGCCAGTGTGCAGCAGAGGCGGGACGGAAGGAATTGAGCGGGCCACATGAGCAGAGCTCCGAGCATTTTGGGGGAACGTGTATTGGCTGGATCGGGGGACGTGGGAACTGTGGATGGTTCTAATGGCCGGCCGGATCAATCGCAAGTGATTTGTGGGAGCCGGGGATTGCGGTGAAGCGAGGCAGAGGGCTGCACTGAGCGGGTCAGGATTTTTGATTCCGCTGTTTGGGGGCCATTCGCGGATTGCGTTTCAGGCGGTTGCGGCAGCGGCCCCACAGGTCACGCAGCAGCGCTTTCAGCAGCAGCGGACGGTCCTCGCGAGCCAATGGGTGCAGCCGCATCTGTTCCGGCTGGTAGCCGCAGGCCAGCATGCCTCCACAGGTCTGTTCTTCCACCGCCGTGAGTTGATCGGCAGTCAGTTCCTGTTTGTAGCGTCCGACGCGGCTGGGGCTGAGTGGTTCAGCGATGCGAGTGTGGTGTGGTTGTGAGGCGACAGCTTCGAAGCCGGTCTGGCCTTTGCGTCCGCCGGCAGCGTGTTCCTGCAGGGCCCTGCGGGCTTCCTCGGGGCTGAAGCCAAGGAAACCGGCCACTCGTGCGAAAGTGTTTTCCGGACTGATGCACAGGTCTTCGTAGCGAAATTCGATGCGATCCTGGGCGGGCAGCCAGCGTTCCGCCATCAGCCAGGCTCCAATCGTGATATGCCATTCCATGGCGGCCACTGTGGCATCAAAGGCTCCGAATCGCATTTTCAGGGTGGAGCAGACGACATCGCGGGGGTCGCGTACTATGTGAATGAAGCGAGCTTCGGGGAGCAGTTGTTTCAGTTCGGGGATGGACAGCACGTACAAAGGCGTGTTGTCACCAATGAACTGCAGTTGTTCCCATGGTTCAGGGCAATCCAGTGACCAGACGTAATGAATGAATGCGGCTGCTCCGGACATACCCTGCCGTCGGCAGAATTCGGCAAAGCCCTCCGCACTGACTCGACCGCTCCAGTCATTGGTCTGCAGCCAGGAGTTGACCACCTGCAGCAGTTCAGCGGGTACACTGACTTCGTGAATCTGTTTCAGCAGATCCAGATGCTGGTTCAGATATCCTGTTTCCTTGGCGATGTGAACACCGGGGAGGTGGTTCAGCAGGCGTGCGGTCACGGTAGTCCCGGAGCGACCGCAACCGAGCACAAATACGGGGACCGGGCAGCGTGGCATGGCACGTCCTTTCACGCTGTTACGATTGGGGTCTGAGTTTGCCGGGGATTGGAGGCAGCACGCTGGTTGATCGCTGCGTGCCGCGTCGCAGCAGCAGTGCCTGCTCTTCAGCATTGCGACTGGATACGTGCAGTCGGGCCTCGTTGACACAGACAGCCAGCAGCAGTGTGGCAGGAGGCAGGCCCAGCGGACAGCCCGTCCAGGAGTACGCGAAGTAGGCCAGAATCGGCAGGCAGGCCATAAATGTGCGACGGTCCCGACGCAGGCTGAGCAGTGGCATGGACAGCAGCAGTCCGATCATCAGAGTGTACAGGGCGGAAGACAACACGCCAGTTTCCATGGCCACCTGGATGATGTCGTTGTGCGCATGATAGATATCGATGACTTCGAGATATTTGCGAGGCCGCCCCGGACCGACTCCCAGCCACGGATTCTCACGAATATGATGAAAGGCAATCTCCCAGATGAGTGACCTTGGAGCCATCGATTTGTAACCGATGATGCGGAACCGAATCAGCAGCAGATGAATGAACTGGATCTGCATGATCTCATCCAGGAATCGCATCAGCAGCAGGATGCTGCTGACCAAAAACACAGACAGCGATTTGTGGTTGAACAGAATATACAGCGTCAGGATGATCAGCATCGTGCCGAGGCCATTGCGTGACATAATGGCCATGACGGCCGCACAGTTCAGGCACAGCAAAAGAATCCACAGCAGCTTGCGCTGTTCCTTCGAATCGTGGATCTTCATCAGTACGAACGGCAGTGTCATGTTGATCTGGGCGGCCATCAGATTGGAAGCGCCCGAGGGATTTTCGATGGACCAGGCTTTCAGGCTGGGATTGCGCAGCACCTGCACCATGACGAATGACGTGAGCAGGATATTGTTGCAGAAAATGACCCAGCGGCAGAATTTTGAGAGGTCTGGTGTTGAGACCGCGAGGGCCAGTGTGGCGATGTAGCACGAAAAAATATGGATCGTCCCGGGCATGTCATTCGTATTGACTTCCGAAGACACAAGTACGAGGACGGTCAGTGATGCTGCACAGAACAGGAAAATGGGGTGCAGTCGTGCCCGCGGGCTGATGAGGGCCGCCACGGTATAGGCCACGGCTACAGCGGCACCGCCCACGATGGTGAACTGGTGCGACACGGCCGAGGTAAGGCAGCTGGTCAGCAGTGTTACCAGCAGTGCGGCCATGACCGTGGACATCGAAAACTTCCCTGTTTTCCGCCAATTTTTTGACTGCGGTCGGTTTCACCCATCCCTGGAAACCCGCATTCACTGCCGCAACTTCGGTGTTTCGGCAGGAATTGCTGCAATTTACTTTGCCGGGCCGAATCCCGCAAGACGGTCTGTCCGGTTGCGTTGCTGCCAGTGCTTTCCCAGAATGCTCAAAACAGAAGTTCCCTGGAATTTCAGCCTGGCAGGTGCGTTATGCGGCATCAGTTGTGCTCACGGTGTCTGAATCCGGTCCTTTGGCTGTTCTGGCTGTCCTGCAGTCTGCCTGTGTTGGCGCAGGAGCCGGTGTTGCTGAAGGGCCATAACGGCGCGGTCATGGCGGCGGTCTTCGCAGGGGATCCGGAGCGTGTCGTCACAGCGTCGACGGACCAGCTGGCAATGCTCTGGGATGTTCGCACCGGGCGAATGCTGCAGTCCATGGCTCAGCACACTGGTCCGCTCTACACACTGGCTGTCAGCGGTGACGGCCAGACGCTGGCCACGGGGGCTCAGGACAACACCATTCGGATCTGGGATCTGCCGCTGCGAAGTCCTGTGCGACGACTTGCTGAGCCAACGGCCCCACTGCATGCTGCAGTACTCAGTCCGGACGGTCTTGTTGTGCTGGCTGGTCTGCAGGACAACAGTCTGCAGATGATTCCGTCAAGCACGGCAGTGGGACTGCAGCGGATGGCTCGTTCCGGCCACGCGGCTCCGGTAGTGGCAGTGGCTGTGCGGCCGGATGGCAGTATGCAGGGCAGTGCGGATGCGTCGGGGCGACTGCTGGTATGGTCACCGGATCTGGACCAGCCGATTTCGCGCCTGCTGGGCAGTGCCGGTCCGATTCGTCAGTTGCTGCTGCCGCCGGGGGCAGCTCCGATGTTGTCTGTGGGTGATGACGGTGTTTTGCGGCACTGGCAGTTGCCGGCGGTGGCTCCTCGTCAGTTGAGTGGTTTGAATGCGGCTGCTGTGATGCTGACGGTTGTTCCCGGGCAGACTCAGGCACTGACCCTGGCTGCAGGTCAGCCGCTGCGGCTGGTGAATCTGCAGACGGGTGAACCGCTGCGTGAGTTTTCGGCGGCGGGTAACGACCTGACTCGCGTGGCCCTGTCGTCAAATGCCGCCTGGCTGGCGGCAGGTGCGGCGAATGGGGAAGTGCGACTGGCGAATGTTGCTGACGCAGCGATTACGGGGCGTGTTGCTGGCCATGATGGTGCTGTCAGCGATGTTTCCGTGCATGCGGATGCTCAGCGTTTTGCCAGCGCCGGTCTCGATGGAACCGTGCGATTCTGGAAACTGCCCGCGGCGGCAAAACCGGTGCCGGGGCACTCCGGGCCGGTGCGTGGTGTGCTGTCGGCAGTGAGCGGTCAGTGGGGATTGACGTGGTCTGATGACAAGGCGGTGCGAGTGTGGGCTGCCGGCGGCGGGGCTCAGCAGCAATTCGCCCAGCATGCTCAGCCTGTCCGCGTGGTGGCACTGCGGGCTGACGAAGCATTGGTGGCCAGTGGTGATGCTGACGGAACTGTCTGGGTGTGGAACCCGACGAATGCTGCAGTGGAGGGTGTTGTGGCGGCACACGGCGGTGCCGTGCAGGGGTTGGCCTTTTCGGCGGACGGCAGTCTGCTGGTGAGTGCGGGGGCCGACGGGCTGGTGCGGGGCTGGAAGCTGCCGTTGCCGAAACAAAAACCGGCGGCCGGGGAGGCTGCGCCTGTGCCGGCATGGGAATTTCGGGCTCCGGATAACGAGGCCGTTGTGCAGCTCAAGCGGATCTCCGCGGAGCAGGGGTTGGTGCTGCTGCCGGCATCGGGAACGAGACTGCATCGACTGCAGTGGGACGGCACTCTGGCCGGCAGCGCGGGGTCACCTGGCGGAGCACTGCGGTCTGTCGAAGTGGCCAGTTCGGGAAAAATGCTGCTGTCCACCGCCGACAATGGGCAGATTCATCAGTTCAACGCGGATTTGTCAGCACTGCGTTCGCTGCCGGCGGTGCCTGGGCTGACGTCTGCCAGGTGGGATCGTGAAGGGCGGCTGCTGCTGGTGTGTCAGAACCAGCCGTGGGTGCAGGTGCGGTCTGCGGAAACAGGTCGGGTGCAGGAGCAGATTCCGGCCTCGGTGCCGGTGCAGTCGGCTGACTGGCTGGCTGCGGATCAGACGCAGGTGCTGGGGGTGAGTGGTGCAAACGAGGGGCAATTGCTGCAGAGAAGTCTGCTGCGAATCTGGGAATTGCCTGCGGGCGCGGCGACGCTGGCCATGTCGCCTGATCAGCAGCATCTGTATGCCGCTGACGTGGGCGGGCAGGTGCATCAGTGGAATCTCGGCAATGGTGAGCAGGTGCGGGTCCTGTCGGCGGGGCAGCCTGTGACGGAGCTGTCAGTCTCCGGCAATGGTCAGGTGCTGGCAGCAGGCTGTGCGGACGGTCTGGTGCGACTGTGGAAGGCCGATGGAAATGCTCTGCCGAGCTGTCAGCCGGCAACGGGAGTTCGCAGTGTGACTTTGAATGCCGATGGAACGAAAGTCGCGGCGGGTGGTGCGGATGGGCTGGTGCGGGTCTGGGAAACAGCGACGGGACTGCTGCTTGAATCATTTGCCGAGCATGTGGCCGCTCAGGGAGTGGCTGCTGTGCGTTTTCTTGCTGACAATGTGAGCCTGATTTCGGCGGGTGGTGATGGCACGCTGCGGCTGCAAAAGCTGGCTGCTGTGCGAGCGGTTGCGCTGCAGTCGGGAGCGATTCGCAGTCTGGCGTCACTGAACAACGCCGCATCACTGCTGGTAGTCCGTGAGAACGGAACTCTGGTACAACTGAACTCGACGACGGCCGCTGAGGAGCGAGTCTTTGCGGCTGTTGAGTCACCGTTTACGGCGGTGGCAGTGCGAGTGGATCAGCAGAGGCTGGCGACGGGGACTGAGCAGGGGCAGGTGCAGTTATGGAACCCGAATGACGGGACGAAACCACTGCAGTCGCTGGTACTTGAGGGGGCGGTCAGTCAGTTGCAGTGGAGTGCGGACAATCGGCGTCTGGCGATTGCAGCGGGAAATAATGTCACCATCTGCGGGCCGACACCCGCTGGCGTGCAGCCGCCGGTGGAACTGACGATCTGGCAGCGGATTGAGTGTGAAGCACCAGTGCAGCGACTGGCATTTTCCGCGGATGGTCGACGACTGCTGACGGCACTCGCGAATGGTCGCGTGGATGAATGGGCCTGTGCCAGTCCGGAGCCGCGAAGGCAGTTTCAGCATGGTGGTGCGGTCTATGGTCTGGCGGTGAATGCCAGTGGAAGTCTGGTGGTGTCCTGCAGTGCTGATCAGACGGTGCGGGTCTGGGACAATGCGACGGGCCAGCAGCGATTTTCGCTGACTGGGCATCAGGGGGCAGTGCATGCCGTAACGCTCAGTGCTGATGAAGCATTTGCTGTGTCATCGGGAGCTGATGGGACTTTGCGACTGTGGGATGTGCCGGGCGGGCGGCAGTTGAAGCAGGTGATTTCGTACGAGCAAACGATGTATTCGGTAGCGCTGCACCCGGCAGGAACGTTGCTGGCAGCGGCGGGTGCCGATCGTAAAGTGCATTTGGTGGATGTGGGCAGTGGTGCGGAGGTTCGCACATTGTCAGGGCATACGGATTATGTGCACTCGGTGGCCTTCAGCCCGGACGGAAATCGTGTGCTGTCGTTCGGGTATGCCGGGCAGCTGAAAGTGTGGCATACAGGTGACGGTGCACTGGTGCACGAACGCAAAGTGGGGCAGATTGGGAATACGGCCAGGTACTCGCCGGACGGCCGTCAGATCATCGTGGCTTCGGGTGACGGCACGGCGACGGTCTTCAATGCTCCGTGACGTCTGCAGAGTACGACTGAATTTTTCGCCATCCCGAGGTGAGTACTGGAATGTGGCGAGCAGCACTCCGTTGTGGTTGGGGGCCACCTTTATTTTGGATATACGGGCCGGGCAGTGGGTATTCGCCTGGTTCGGTGATGAATTTGCCGCCACCGTTGGCTGCATTCGAGTGCCACTGCTTGAGGATCTTAGGGATCCAGCAGGACCGGGGCCCAGAGACCGGGTTGCACTTCAGGGATTTTTCCATCCGCAGGCAGTGTGCCGGCCACTGCGGTTTTGAGCAGGGCTGAAAGTTGCGCTAAGGTTTCGGAATGCTGCTGCTGATCAGCCAGGTTGGTCAATTCCTGCGGGTCATTGTCATGGTCGTACAGCTCGCGTCCCTTCGAGCCATCATCCCATTCCGTATATCGCCAGCGGGGTGTGCGCAGACTGTAACCGAAATAGCGCGTGTCCGTCTGAGACTGTTTGCCACTGGAATTCGTCCCGGCATTGCCTCGCTGGACCTGCGTCAAAGCCCAGTTGCGACCGGGCTGTGTGACATCCCGCAGCATGGGAACCAGGCTTTGTCCCTGCAGCCCGGCGGGCGCTGTGACTCCGCATAGCTCCGTCAGTGTGGGGTACAGGTCCACGTGTGACACTGGCGCGCTGCAGACCTGCCCCTGCTGACAGCCAGGTGCGGCGATCAGCAGCGGTACTCGGGCACTCTCTTCAAACAGGCTGCGTTTTTGCCACAGGCTGTGTTCACCGAGGTGATAGCCGTGGTCACTGGTGAATACGATGACCGTACTGTCGGTCAGGCCATGTCGATCCAGCGCATCAAGAACTTTGCCGACCTGAGCATCCATGAAGCTGATACAGGCCTGATACGCCTGTCGGGCCTGACGTTTCTGCAGGTCGGTCATGCTGAGTTGGGCCTTCACCTGGCTTTGCAGTGCGGCTTCCGGAATGTCCTGCAGGTCTGCTTCCAGTCCGGTCACAACGGGCATGCTTTCCGTCGGGTACAGGTCAAACCAGTTCTGAGGTGCGACATATGGTGTGTGCGGGCGGAAAAAACCGACTGACAGAAAGAATGGGCGGTCCGGGTGTTTCGCACAGCGTTCCAGCACCCAGTCTGCGTCCGTGGCCAGCAGTGCGTCTGTGTGCAGATTGTCTGCGTGCTGCGAAGCGTGCCAACTGAGCATACCGCCAAATTGGTTGGGCAGCAGCGAGGTGATCAGGGGATGCTCTTTTGTGCGATCGACACCCGCAGGATTCAGTTCCAGTTCCCATGAGGCGGGATCATCGTGCCCGTCCGTACCGATCGAATTGGGGACGTTGTAGTGATACAGTTTTCCAATGCGACCTGCCAGCCAGCCCTGCTGGCGGAAAGCCTGCGGCAAACTGATCTGGGAGGGGATCGTTTGTCGGAAGATAAGTGAATTGGCATGAATGCCTGTACTGTTGGGATACAGGCCGGTGAGCATCGAGTTGCGACTGGGGCCGCACAGCGGGAATGCGCAGTAGGCGTGTCTGAACAGGACTGCCCGCTTTGCGAGGCGGTCGATATTGGGCGTCTGAATTCCGGTGGCTCCGTAGCAGCCCAGCAGGGTGTTCAGGTCATCGGAGATCATGAACAGGACGTTTTTGGCTGCCGGCTGCTGTGCCGAAACGCATTGTGGCAGCAGTATCAGCAGGCTGCAGGCGAAAAATCCGAGCCAACGGTGATGGTGATTTTTTGACATGGTTTCCTGGCAGCCGGCAGTTCATGCAAAAATATCGTGGATGACTTCGCCGTACACATCCGTGGGGCGGAACTGTCTGCCGGCGTACTGGAATCGCAGTTGTTCGTGATCCAGTCCCAGCAGCCACAACAGAGTAGCGTGCAGGTCGTGCATGTGCACTTTGCCGTCCACTGCCAGATGCCCGATTTCGTCGGTGGATCCGTACGAGAACCCGGCTTTGACACCGCCACCGGCGAGGAACACCGTGAAGCCTCGCGGATTGTGATCGCGTCCGTCCGACCCCTGCGAGAATGGCGTGCGGCCAAATTCTCCGCCCCACCAGACCAGAGTATCTTCGAGCAGCCCTCGCTGCTTCAAATCCTGCAGCAGTCCGGCCACCGGTTTGTCTGTGGCTTTGGCATGGATCGCGTGCTGCGGCATGTTGGAATGCTGATCCCAGCGCGGATTGGTGGACTGGTCGGAATAGTTGACCTGCACAAACCGCACTCCGGATTCGGCCAGGCGTCGAGCCAGCAGGCACTGGCGTCCGAACTCGTCGGTTTCCTTTTCACCGATGCCGTACAGCTTCTGAGTCTCCACGCTTTCTTTGGAGAGATCCATGACCTGAGGTGCAGTGGATTGCATTCTCCATGCCAGCTCGTAACTGCGAATGACGGCTTCGGCTTCGTCCCGGCCCTGCTGCGTTGCCGCGGCCTGGATGGCATTCAGTTGCTGAGTCAGATTGAAGCGGTGCTGCTGCTGCTGGACGGAAAGGTTTGGACTGCGGATGTGATCAATGGTCATCTGGCCGCCGCCAGCCTGGGCCCGACCGATGGGTGTACCCTGGTAGACGGTGGGCAGAAATGCGTTGCTGAAATTTCGCGGTCCGCCGTTGGCGTCCGAGGGCATCAGGGAAATAAACCCCGGCAGGTCACTATTCTCGGACCCCAGTCCATACAGGACCCAGGAGCCCAGCGACGGACGCACCTGGACGGTGGCACCTGTGTGCAGGAACAGCGTGGCCGGTCCGTGAGCGACCCCTTCGGTGTGCAGCCCATGCAGAAAACAAAGATCGTCCACATGGCGACGAATTTCCGGGAACAGGTCCGAGACAAGTTTGCCGGACTGGCCGCCGGGGCGGAACTTCCAGAGTGGTTTCATCAGCTTTTGCTGAGTGACCTGGCCGAAGTCTCCGAAGCGTACGCCGGTGAAGTCGATGTTCTGCCCGTGTCGAGCCGTCAGTTCGGGTTTGCTGTCGAAGGAATCGACGTGGCTGGGCCCGCCCTGCATGAAGACGAAGATGATGCGTTTGGCGCGGGGAGTCAGCATGGGCAGCCGGGGCGGGCTGGCGGCAGACTGACCCGTCTGTTCGGCGGCAGCGACCCGCGGCAGAAGTGCCTGGAGTGCCAGTGAACCAAAGCCGCAGCCGGCCTGTCCGAGCAGTGTTCTGCGGAGCAGCATATTGCAGGTGGATGTCATAAGCAGCGTTCGCTTGCCGGAACAGGGGAAGGAGAAGGTTTATCCTGTCCGATTTCGGCAGATTGCTCAAGCGAAATCCGACTCCGCCGGGCCCTCGACTCGGAAATATCGCCCGCGAAAGCGGTCCACACCACAGAAACCGCCCGGTTTTGACCAATCTTGCTTTTCCCGCGGGATGCCGGGGCGTTAAGATCCCGCGGACTACCGATGCCGACGGTACCCGGATTTGCCGGGTCCCTGGCGTCTCGGTCGTTCCTTCCTCGCCCGCAACCGGCGTCCTGCCGGGACCCGCCCTCATCGATTTCTGATCTCGGAGCCTCCTTCATGTGTGCTCTGCCTGAAACCCTGCCGCAGACTCCGCCGAAGGGTCAGGGTCTGTGGCTGCGTATTCTGTCCGTGTTCCTGCTGTGCACCTGGCTGTTGCCGCAGGAGGTGTCGGCGGAAGATCCGGTATTCGAAGCTGAGGCCAGGCGAGTCCTGAAGACCTGGTGCTGGCACTGTCACGGCGAGGACGCGGAATTCCAGGGCGGTCTGGATGCTCGGTTTGCGCGTCAGCTTCTGAAGGGCGGGGATTCGGGGCCTGCGATTGTGCCGCATGACCCGGCTGCCAGTCTGCTGATTCAAAGAATCACCAGCGGCGAAATGCCGCCGAGTGAAAAGAAGGTTCCGCCTCAGGACCTGCAGGTGCTGCAGCAGTGGATCGCAGCCGGGGCCCAGATGCGGACAACGGAACCTGAACAGGCTGCACCGGGACTGCTGCTCTCGGACGAGGACCGCAGTCACTGGGCCTTTCAGCCCATAGTCCGTCCGCCGGTGCCCTTCGCTGGTCAGCCCGGTGCTGAGGCCAATCCCGTTGACGCATTTTTGCTGCAGCGACTGCAGCAGCACGGACTGCAGTTTGCCGCTGAAGCGGATCGTGAAACTCTGCTGCGTCGATTGTGGCTCGACCTGACCGGACTGCCTCCGTCGACCGCTGCGATTGATCAGTTCATTGCCGACCAGTCACCGGAAGCCTGGAACACTGCGATGGAACAACTGCTGGCGCATCCGGCTTACGGCGAGCGCTGGGCCAGGCACTGGCTGGACGTCGCCGGCTATGCGGACAGCGATGGTTACACCGAAAAGGATCCTGAGCGACCGTGGGCGTGGAAGTATCGCGACTATGTCATTCGTTCGCTCAACGCCGACAAACCGTGGAATCAGTTTCTGGTGGAGCAGCTGGCGGGTGATGAACTGCTGACGCCACCCTTTGAAAATCTGACACCCGAACAGGCGGATGCTCTGACCGCCACCGGTTTTTTGAGGATGGCTCCGGACGGGACAGCAGACGGTTCGGTGGATCAGCCGACGGCTCGCAATGACGTCGTTGCTGAAACTCTGAAAACCGTATCGACAGCTCTGCTGGGATTGTCTGTTGGGTGTGCTCAGTGTCACGACCATCGCTACGATCCGATCAGTCAGGTGGACTATTATCGGCTGCGGGCGATTTTTGAACCGGCTTGGAATATTGGTGAATGGCGAGCTCCGGGCGGGCGCATCGTTTCCATGTGGTCGGCACAGACAAGGGCGGCCGCGGCCGCTGTGGATCAGGAGCTGGCTGAAACAGCGAAAAAACGCACGGAAGAGCTGGATGGAATTGTGCAGGAGACGTTTGAGCGTGAGCTGCAGAAGCTGCCGACGGAACGCCAGGCACTGGCACGTGCGGCCCGTGACGCTCCGAAAGACAAACGTACGGAAGAGCAGCAGCAATTGATTCGCGAGTTTCCATTTTTGAATGTCGACCGTGGCTCGGTGTACCTGTACCTGCCCGATCGACTGACAGGGTTCAATAAGAAGTGGGATGATCTGACAGCGGAAGTCAGGAAGAAGCGACCGGCAGATGACTACGTGATGTGTCTGACGGAACTGCCTGGCAGGATTCCGGCCACGCACCTGTATTCGCGAGGCGATCATCAGCAGCCGCGGCAGCAGGTTGTACCCGGTGGTTTGTCGGTGCTTGAGCAGGCCGAAGCGGTGATCCCTGAGGATGACCCGGCGTTGCCCACGTCCGGTCGACGCCTCGCATGGGCTCGATCCTTGACCAGTGGCCGACATCCGCTGGTGGCTCGAGTGCTGATGAATCGCTTCTGGATGCTGCATTTCGGTCAGGGGCTGGTGGCGACAGCGGGAGAGTTTGGGGTGAAGGGGGAACTTCCGTCGCACCCTGAGCTGCTGGACTGGCTGGCCATTGAATTCATGGAAAGTGGCTGGTCGCTGAAGCACATGCACCGCCTGATTCTTTCGTCACGGGCGTGGCGTCAGTCCTCGGTGCGACGTCCTGAGCACGACGCGGTCGACCCGGACAATCGACTGCTGGGGCGAATGAATCTGCGCAGGCTGGAAGCCGAGACGATTCGCGACTGCATTCTGGCGGTCAGCGGACAGCTGAACGGGAAAATGGGTGGGCCACCGGCTCCTGTCAGCCCGGATGATGTTGGGCAGTATGTGATTGCGATCGACACGCGAGATTCTGCCGGTCGTCCGACGGGCAAGGTGGAGGCTTTGAATGGGGAGGATCTGCGGCGCAGCATTTATGTGCAGGTGCGGCGGAGTATGCCTCTGGGAGTCCTGGAGCCGTTTGATCTGCCTCGGATGACTCCCAACTGTGAGCGTCGAGCTGTCTCAACCACCAGTTCACAGGCTCTGCTGATGCTGAACAACCCGTTTGTGCTGCAGCAGGCGGGCAAGCTGGCCGAACGACTGAGGTCCGGGTCTCAGGAACAGCGAGAACAGATCGAGACAGCGTGGCGACTGGTGTTTGGTCGTCGGCCGACGCCTGAAGACGTGGCTGGTGCGGTGGAGTTTTTGGCTGCGGGTGTGACGGCAGCCGGTGGCACTGCTGATGGTGCGGGGGACGGAAAGCCTGCAGCGAATGCAGGGGCTGCGGTGGATCCGCTGCAGTTGTGGTGTCACGCGCTGCTGTGTTCCAGTGGTTTTTTGTACGCAGAATGAAGCTTGTTGGATGGGCGGAAGCAGGAGCGAGCGGGATGTCTCATTACACACGTCGTCATTTGCTGGCACAGCAGGCGTTTGGTCTGGGGGGACTGGCGGCTGCCTGGGTGCGTGGTCAGTCGGCTGCTGCAGAGCCGCCGAAGCCGGCCCTGGAGCCTGTCGTTTTTGATCTGCAGCCAAAGGCTCCGGCTGCCCCTCCGCGAGCCACCGCAATGATCTCCATGTTCATGCAGGGAGGTCCCAGTCACATCGATCTGTTCGATCCCAAACCGGAACTGAACCGGCTGCATATGCAGACGTGGACGGGATCGATTAAGTATGACAATGCGGGTGAGGCCAGCAGTAAGCTGTTCGGATGTCCGTGGCGATTCCGCAAGCATGGGCAGTGCGGCATGGATCTCAGTGAGTTGGCAGCCCCGCTCGGTGAGGTGGCGGATGAGATTTGCCTGATCCGTTCCATGCATACTGGTGTGAACAATCATGGTGAATCGATCAACGCGTTGAATACGGGTCGGCAGTTGGGTGGTCGACCGGCTCTGGGAAGCTGGCTGACGTATGGTCTGGGCAGTCAGAATTCCCGATTGCCAGGATTTTTGGTGCTGACGGACCCAGGCGGGTTGCCGGTCCTGGGAGTGGAGAACTGGCAGAACGGGTGGCTGCCGTCTGTTTATCAGGGGACTGTCGTGCGGCCGCAGGAGCCGCGGATTCTGAATCTGGATCCGCCGGCAGTCCTGAAGGGAGCGGCACAGGAGCAGCTGCTGGGGTATGTGCGGCGGCTGAATTCGCGGCTGCTGGAGCAGCATCCGGGTGAACATGACCTGAGTGCTCGAATGCAAAGCTACGAGCTGGCCGCTGGAATGCAAACCGCTGCCCGTGAAGCACTGGACATCACCCAGGAGACTCAGGCCACCCAGCAGCGGTATGGGCTGGATCGCGATGAAACTCGCGATTACGGAACTCGCTGCCTGATCGCTCGCCGGCTGATTGAACGGGGAGTGCGGTTTGTGCAGCTGCATACGGGCAACCAGACATGGGATCATCATGGGGGGATTGTCAAGGGGCTGCCGGCCGTGTGTCGCCGCACGATTCCGCCCGCGGCTGCCCTCGTCCGTGACCTGCAGGAGCGAGGCCTGCTGGCGACCACTGTGGTGCACTGGGGGGGCGAGATGGGGCGTTTGCCCGTGATTCAGAATGAAAAGAATATCGGACGTGATCACAACACGTACGGGTTCACCCAGTGGATGGCGGGCGGAGGATTTCGGGGTGGCTGCATCTACGGAGCGACGGATGAGATTGGCCACAAAGCGGTGGAAAACATAGTGAACCATTACGATTACCACGCGACACTGCTGCATCTGTTTGGATTGAGTCCGGAGCAGCAGACATTCCGGCGGGCGAATGGCACCGGCAGTCTGCTGGATGGGCAGCCGGGTACCGTGGTGCAGGGAATCATCTGACACCCGGGCAGTGAAATGTTGACGACGGATGTTGCAGTCTGTGGCTTTGGTGTGGACATGTATATCCTTCTGGGGCTGTAGATGCAGGCGGAGTGACGAGCTGTGTTTGCCGTGAGCACTCACAAAAACCGCACGACTGCTCCGGTTGCGGGGAGCCGGAAAAAAATCCGGTTCGGAGTTCGGCCAAACATCTTCCCCCGTTTGCCTGGGCTGGTTAGTATTCTGCTGCCTCAATGACCAGCAGAAACTTCGGAGTCCCGCGCCGTGCGTCAGCCTCTTTCCTGTGGATTTTTGATCTTCCGAGGCCAGCCGGTAGATTCATTCCTGCTGATGAAGCATCCGCGACGCTGGGACCTGCCGAAGGGGCATCTGGACGAGGGCGAAACCGAACTGCAGTGCGCCTTGCGTGAACTTCACGAAGAGACCGGAATTCCATCGGACGCTGTCCGGATTGACCCGGGTTTTCAGTTTGAAAACCGCTACATGGTCAACCAGAAACGGTATGGCGGCAAGGGCCTGATTGAAAAGCGGCTGCTGGTTTTTCTGGGATTTCTGCTTAAGCCGGTACCGATTGTGGTGACCGAGCACGACGATTATCGCTGGTTCGACTGGAGTCCGCCGCATCGCATCCAGGAATGGACCATCGATCCTCTGCTGTCTGCAGTGCAGCGACACCTGCAGGCCCATGGCGGACTGCGATAGTCCGCCAGTTTTTCCTGCAGGGCAGGACAGGGGGAAGGCCGTGCCGGGATGACAAAACGATGGTTGGTCAGCCCACGGTGCTGAGAAACTGCAGGTCACCGGAAGCCAGATCATACACCAGCCCAATGACTCGTACTTCACCGGCTTCCACCAGCATCCGTACAGACTCGCTGCGTTCCAGCAGCATGTCGACCGTATGGCAGACATTTCGCCGGATGGCATTGTTCAGCAGATCACCGTCCTGCGCCCGAGCCTGCTCGACAGCAGGACGGATTTCTTCAATCAGCCGACCAATGGAGCCGGGAAGAGGTTTGCCGCTGAGGGCTGCTTTGACTGCCCCACACTGCTCATGCCCCATCACCAGCACCAGCCTCACACCAAGATTCTGCACCGCATATTCCAGGCTGGCCTGTTCAAAGTCACCAAGGACATTTCCGGCGACGCGGATGACATCCGAACGGTAACTTGCGGCCAAGGTCGCTTGGCTGGTCGCAGTCGATGCCGCTGTCGATGCAGTCGCCGCGCTGGACGATGCTGCGCTGGCCTGAAT
>SXXK01000244.1 GCA_005791255.1 Planctomyces sp. | reverse complement strand
TATAAATCATACTTGCGATAATTCTGTGTGGCAAATAGTTATTAGACAAACCAGCAATGAATTCATTAGGATTGCCAGAAGTAAGTTTTGAGCCCCACATGGTAGAGGCAGTAGAACCAGTTACCGCTGCATCATTCATCACTGACACGGACGGCTGTCACTCGCTGCGGAGTTGAAGGGACAAAAAGTTCGTAGCCGCGGAGCAGCATGGGATCCTGAACCTGTCCATCGACTGGATTTTCTGCGATTTCGGTCAACTTTCCGGATGATTCCAATTGCAGCGTCTGAATCCTGGCCTTCGCTGTCGTCTGATTGTCACACATCAAAAAGTAACGGCCGGCTGAGGCAATCGGGACGCGAACACTGCCTGGCCCGTGCGGAATACGGGATGCTGCAAGACAGCCGAAGGGATTCAGGCTGATCGTATACACCATGATCTGGTCGCCGGGGATAATCATGAACTGACCATCACTTGAGAAAGCCGGAGGACCGGTGACGGGCTGCGGGAATTTCAGTTTTGCCAGGGCTCGACCGGAATCCGCAGCGACCTGCCAGAGTTCGTTGTTTTGCGTCGTAATAAAGATCGTGCCGGCTGCAATGGCTGGCGGGGCTGATGGACGGGCTTCGAGAGACTGTCGCCACAGTACCTCGCCGGTATCTTCAGCCAGCATCTGCAGTTGCTCGAACTGCGTGCTGTAAACGAGAACGCCCTTTCGTGACCCGTCGACCGGCAGAGGGGCGAACGGAGCCCCCGCGCCGATGACTCGTCGCCAGCGTGGGTCGCCGGTGTCAGCATCCACAGACCAGCAGGAGTCTCTGCCAAAGGACACCACAAATCGGTTCTGTGATGTGAGATCCGAAGCGGCCTGCGTGCGCAGGGCCGGGGTCAGAGCGGGGAGTTGTTCGAGGGCGGGATCGCCTGGAATTGCATCGCGCGCCAGATCCGTGCGAACCACCAGTTCCTTTTCTCGGTTCAGGATGTCCGTCAGCATTTTCAGGACGTCCTTGTCTTCGGCGAGACTCGGAAAACGCTGGATCAGTTCTTCGCGAGTCCTGATGGCGCCGGCAGTATCCCCGGCCTGCAGCAGGCTGCTGATTTTTTCGGATGTGGCCTGAAATGTCTGTTTGCGAGCAATCGCTCCCTCGGCCACGCGCTGCCGTTCCGTCAGACGCTGCAGCCGCGATGCCGGAACGCCATCCGGAGTATACCGCTGCAGAAGTTCGAGGGCTTCTCGACTGACTGCCAGGGCCTCTTCGGATTGCGTGATTTCAGCGACAACCGCACCGGCATAAGCCAGACGATCCGTGTAGCGTCGAAGAGTGTCCTGCAGTTCATTGAATCCTGGCAGTTCGCGACACTCAGACTCCAGTTCCTTGAACTCGGCCATGCCTTTGATGACGTCCGGAGTGTCGGTGAGGATAAACTTTTCAACTCGAGTGCGATGCAGGCCGATACGGGCCGCAGCAGTGGACTCAGTCTTTGGGTACTGTGCGATGAACTGTACGAATCGCGCTTCGGCGTCCAGGTACTTCTGCTGTTCAAGGAATGTCTGAGCGTCCTTCAGCAGGCGTTCTTCGACGTTTCTCTGGTTGATGAACCAAAAAATTCCGGCCAGCAGAAAGCAGACAACCGTGGTGCCTGTCAGCAGGAGCACTGCGGGGGAGCGGGAAACTTTCTGATCTTCGTTTCTGACCGGCCCACCCGTGAGGCGATCGGAAAACGCGGTGAGCCGACCACGTTGCAGCTGCTGTTTTGCTTTTTCAGCCAGTTGCTGCCGGTCTGCTTCCGGGTCCAGTTCAGATTTGTCAGAAGATTTGTCTGCCACAGTCTTATCCCGTCAGTATTTTCCCGTATTTCTACCACTCAACAATTCTGTTCCTGACTCGCGTGAAACCAGCCTGAGTCGCAGCATCAATGACGATCACCCGGGCTTCGTGTGTGGAGTCCGGATGCAGCTCAAGTTCAACATCCGTCACATCCGAACTTGACCCCTTTTCCTGTTTCAGCAGTTCCAGCAGTTCTCGGAATGTGGTGGCCTTCTTTGTTTCTTCAACATACATGGCATTGTCCGCATCCACCTGCACCTTGACGGCCGAAGTTTCCGATTCCTGAGGCACCACGACGGCGGCAGAAACACCATCCGTATTTTTGGCCGGCGGAACGTCAAAGGCCTTCTGCATACTGAAGGATGCGGTGACCATGAAGAAAATGAGCAATTGGAAGGTCACATCCACGGCTGGTGTGAGGTCGATAGCGGCACTGTCTTCCTGGCGCGGTCTGCGGGGTGGCGGATCGTCGTCATCAGTTTCCGGGGCAGGAACCGGGGCGACCGGTTTTGGTTGTTCCGGCTTTGCCCTGACAGGCTCGGGCGCCGTCAGAGAACTGGCTGATGTTTCGAATGGCAGGTCTCCGCCGTCATCCGGACCGTCTGTGGCTGGCTGATTCTGATTTCGCAGATGCCGCTGACGCTCCTGCTCCGCCAGTCGCTCCAGCTCTTCCAGCCGTGGCAGTCGGACCAGGTCCAGCGATCGGCCCTGCTTCTGCGCGGCGATCAGTGTTTTGATATCTTCAGAAACTTCCTCAGCCGACTGGTATCGCAGGCTGCGACGTTTGGCCATCATGCGATGCACGAGGCGGCACAGCGTTTTGGGGATTTGCGGGTTTCGCTCGTGCAGTGGTGGTGGCGAATTCTTCAGATGCTGCATGGCGATCTGAACGGCCGTCGCGCCACGGAAAGGAGGTTCTCCGCACAACAGCTGGTAGCAGGTGACTCCGAAGGAGTAGATGTCTGAGCGTGGGTCGAGTTCTCTGCCGCTGACCTGCTCGGGGCTCATATAGAGTGGCGTTCCCATGGTCACGCCCTCTTTGCCCTCCGTGTTTTCGCCGAGTTGTGCGAGGCCGAAGTCGGCGACTTTGACCTCGCCCTTTTTTGTCACCAGAATATTTTCCGGTTTGATGTCCCGATGAACGATCCCGGCCCGACCGGACGCTTTGAGCGCCCCTGCCACCTGCCGCATCACATGCAGGACGGATGCCAGATCGAGTTTGCCGCGTTCCCGCATCAGCGTTGCGAGGTCACTGCCCTGTACAAATTCCTGAGCGATATAGTGCAGCCCCTGCTCCTCCCCGATTGTGTAAACCTGCACAATGTTCGGATGATTCAGGCCGGCCGCCATCATGGCTTCCTGCTTGAATCGGGCCAGCATGTCCTGACCGGAATGCGCCATCAGCGATGGCTTCATGACCTTGACTGCAACTTTGCGCTGCAGCGATGTCTGCTCAGCCAGATAGACTTCGGCCATGCCGCCGCTGCCCAGCGGTCGCAGCAGGTGGAATTCACCAAGTTTTTTATCCGTCAGATCACTCATGGCACTGGGAATCTCAAGTGTGTTGCGGCTGTTCTTTGCTGACTCCGCTGACATCGCCGATCACAGGGAGAGCGTCATTCCCGACGGTCCTGAACGGCGTAATGAAATCCGACGTTAGGTATTTCCGAGATCATGGTTTCGATTTCACCGGTGAATCGATTGGGTACCGATCGATCCCCCATAATCATCAGGTCGATGCCGTTCGGACGAGCTCCGGCTTCCTCGTTCAGCCGTGCGCGAAGCTCTTCCATCGTGATGGGCTTTTTGTCAATTTCCATAACAGGGTCAGTGTTCTTTTCGACGGGTGCCTTGATCACGAGTTTGAAGGCGACTTTTGCAAGTTCGGTGGAACCCCCGGACATGGATCTGGGCACGATCGCCGGCGGGTTGCCCTGCATCGTGGATGTTACCATGAAAAAGATCAGCAGCTGAAACGTCACGTCGATCATTGGGGTAATGTCGATCTCAGTGTCTTCAGGCGGCCGTGGCTTTTTCTGGTATGGTGTGTCGTCTTCCTCTTCTGCTGCCATGATTCTGCTCTGTCACTGACGGGATGCCGGAATCCTGAAAAAGTCCAAGACTGAGTGCCAGCGGCTGTCAGCCGGAAACCTTTGCCTTGGCTTCGGCAAGGCTGTCCAGGAACGTGCCGGTCCCCTCGTCAATGTTCTCCTGCAGCTTTTTGATGCCGTTGGAGGCTGAACCCTGCAGGACAATCAGCGGAATCGAGATGGCCATGCCGGCTGCGGTTGTCCAGAGAGCAAAGCTGATGTCTGCGGAAAGTTCCTTGGGGTCGACACCCGTCGCCGCGGCGCCGGCAATTTTGGCAAAGGCGTTGATCATCCCCAGAACTGTTCCCAGCAGGCCCAGCTGAGGGGCTGTCTTGATGCTGGTACCGACCCATGCATTGGTACGGTCGAGGTTGCCAAGTATGTCGCGTTCAAACCGTTCGCCTACGATCTGGCGAATCTTCTTCATCGGCAGGTCCCGAGCCTGTATTGCGATGGTGGCCAGTTGTGCCAGTGCCTTGTTCCAGAGCGCCGGGTTGTCGCATACCTGCAGTGCTGCGTCAAAATCACGGCGTTCAAGGCATTCCGTCAGTTCTGTCAGAAATGCCTGTTCGGACGCTGCGCCCGGGAATTGCTTTTGCTTGACGCGTCGCACCAGCAGCAGTCCCGCATACATACCGCCCGCCGCACATGCAGCAATGCCGGCCCAGATCGAGTTTTCGATGATCTTCATGAACGTGGATGGTCCGGCAGCCGGAGCAGCCGCAGCATCCTGAGCGAGGATCCCGATGAAACTGATCAATTCAGAAACACTTGTCATAGCTGAATCCACTTCGCAACTATTTCAGAACCTGACGATCCACGACAAACTCGTAGCCACTGCCCGCTTTGCGGACGCGAAAATACGTACGACGAATAGCTGTCGGCTGCTGGTTGCCATAGGCAACCTCAAGCTGTGCCAGCATCTGCTCGGTGGCAGCAGGATAAAAATGCAGGATGACTCCGCTGCTGCCGTCGATGCCGGCGCGCTGGAAGAGTTCCATATCGGCCTTGATGCGATCCTGGCTGCCATCCTGCCATTTCAGGAACAGACGTTTTTCAGCATCGCCGGTACGCACTTCACGTTTGGTGGGCACCGGACGGCTGACATTACTGAGATACGTGAGCCGCGCTTCCTCTTTTTGCAGTAACCCCAGTTCGATTCCGAAGAAATCGAGCTGTGCGGCATAGCTGTCGAGATCACCCTTGTCGGCGAACTCCACAATCCAGCCCTGCTCGCGTTTGGCACCACCACGCCCGGGGCCGCCACTTCCCAGCGGTCGCCCGCCAGTGCCATCGGCACTGCCCGGAACACCCGATGTATTGCGGTCGCGGTTTTCATTCGGGGCTTCGATAACGGCGGCGTTTTCAGCAATCTCCACGACCTGCTCAAGTACCTCTTCCAGTTGAGTGACGTCGGTTTCCTCGTTGGCCATCGACGGATCAGGCACAGCGTCTTCAGGTGATTCGACGTTCGGCGTCGCATCAGGACTGCCGTCCTCCCAGCCACCGTCCCCCGCGGGCATCAGTTCGACTTTTTTGGAGATCGGTGCCGGCAGCAGATTCGACAGCCAGATCATCAGCATGACAATGAATGTCAGAATCGCGATCAAACCGGAGGTCTGCAGCACGGAAATGGCAACCTCATACCTGGTCAGTTTGATCTGCGGCATTCGCAATCGCGAATTCACGCCGGATTTGACCGAAGACATGAAAACACCCTCTGCTGCTGTTATCGGAATGCTGCCCTGGCGAACGTTGTACAGCAAGAGCGACCGAAACTCAAAGACTTCCGGCGGTTTGGTGCAGTGGAAATTCGGAAAAGTGTTGTGTTGGGACCCGTCGGCATTGGAAACGACCGTCACTTTCTGGTCTTAAACCTATGGAAAGCAGGATGATCCGACAGCTGCCGGGGCGGTCGCTGCGGAGATTGCCAAAGCGGGTTCGACCGGCCTTTCGGCAAGCAATATGGGGTGTTCGGGTGATTACACTTGGGTCTGTTTCGGGTCGTCCTGCAGCGACCCGGGGCTGCGATCAGTGAAAGAAAATTCTCTCACGTCGCCTGTGCGGGAATGCAGGCGAATTGGTTCGCGGGCTTTGCGTTCTCGGGGGTGTGCGGCCGGGGCTCACAGCGTTCGGGGGCGGTTTTTACTTTTGCAGTGGAACTGCGACCGGGATTATGGCACAATTCAGGATTAGCAAGTGTGAAAACTCTTTACCACAGGGTCCGGATTTTCCGACGAGACAGGCTGTGTGCCCGTTTGTGTAGTTTTTGCCTGCCTGGGATGGCTCAGGTGTTCAGGGATGGCTCTGATGAAACTGTCAGTTGTGATTGCTGCCCACAATGAGGCAGAGAATCTGCCAGGGCTGCTGCGGGAAACAGCGGTGGCACTGTCGGATTTCTCGTCGTGGGAGGTGGTCGTTGTTGATGATGGCAGCACTGATGGGACTCAGGCTGTGCTGACTGATCTGCGGCTGACGATGCCCCAGTTGCGAGTGGTGCGTCATCGATCCAGTTGTGGTCAGAGTCAGGCCATTGTGACGGGTGTTGATGCTGCCCGCGGGGCCGTGACAGCGACCCTTGATGGCGACGGTCAGAACGATCCGGCGGATCTTCCGGCAATGTATGAGTTGCTGACTGAGGACACAGGCTGTGGATTGTGGATGGTGGCGGGCCATCGTCAGAATCGGCGGGATTCGGGTTGGCGAATTTTCAGTTCGCGTGTGGCGAACGCTGTCCGCAGTCGGATTCTTGGCGATAATACTCCGGATACCGGTTGCGGGATCAAAGTGTTTTATCGTTCGGTTTTTCTGCAGTTGCCGCGATTCAACCACATGCATCGGTTTTTGCCGGCATTGGTGGTGCGAGGCGGTGGTCGGGTGATATCGGCGGCGGTGAATCATCGTCCCAGACTTCATGGTCGGTCACATTATGACACACTGCGACGTTTGCTGGCGGGGTTGATCGATCTGGCCGGTGTGGCGTGGCTGATTCGTCGAAGTTCGGTACCGGTGCTGGAACAGCCGGAAGGGGCTGAAAATGAGCAAGGAGTCCTGGATCATCTTCGGTTTAGTCGGCCAGATGGTGTTCATGGGGCGTTTCGTCGTTCAGTGGCTTAGCAGTGAGCAGCAGGGGCGCAGCGTGATTCCAGTGGCCTTCTGGTACCTGAGTCTGCTGGGTGGCTCCATGCTGCTGGTGTATTCCATTTACCGCGAGGATCCGGTGTTTATGCTGGGTCAGGGGATGGGGACATTCATCTATCTGCGTAATCTGCAACTGATTTCGAAGGAGCGCCGCCGGCTGGCTGTGGCAGCGGCGAATGCGCTGGCTTCTGATCTGCCGAATGGGGGACCGGAGGTGGTCGTGCCGGATTCTTCTCCTCCGCTGCGTACTGCCGGCTGAATGAAATGCAGGCTGATGAAGTTTCCGTTGATAGCGATCGGTCTTGCCAGCCTGCTGTGTGCGGGGACGGTTTTGTCACGACCTCTGCTGCCCCCGGATGAAACGCGCTATGTGACGGTGGCCTGGGAGGCGCTGCAGCGCGGTGATTTTCTGGTTTCGCATCTGAATGGCGAAACATATGCCCACAAGCCTCCGCTGTTGTTCTGGCTGATCAACTTCGCGTGGCTGTTATGTGGTGAGAGCCTGACAGTGGCTCGCAGCGTGGCCCCGCTGGTTTCGGTGTTCAGTGTGTTTCTGACGTGGCGTCTGGGGATTCGGCTGTGGCCGCAGGCGTCTGAACGGGCCGGCATGGCTGCCCTGGTGCACACATCGTGCCTGCTGTGGATGTACTTTTCGCCGGTGACGATGTTTGACGCGCTGCTGACTGTCTGTGTGCAGGGGGCATTGCTGGGGTTTTTGCGGGCTGCCGGTGGTGACAGGCGAGGTTTCTGGCAGGCCGGGTTGTGCATGGGGCTGGGGATATTGTCGAAGGGGCCGGTGCTGCTGGTGTTTGTGCTGCCGGTGATGCTGGCGGGGCCGGTCAGTCTGCCAGTCAGGCGTTCGCGGCAGTGGCTGTTCGGGGTATTCTGCAGTGTGCTGCTGGCGGCTCTGACGGCGCTTGTCTGGGTTATTCCGTCGGCTCTGAGTGGCGGCAGGGCTTATGCGGATGAGCTGTTGTTCGGCCAGACGGCTGGTCGCATGGTGAATTCCTTCGCGCATCGTCAGCCATTCTGGTTTTATGCTGTGGTGCTGCCGCCGGGTCTGCTTCCATGGCTGCTGTTTGGGTCTGTCTGGCGGGGGTTACGGGGCAGTCTGTCGGATGGTGGCGTCCGTTTTGCTGCGGTGTGGCTGGGCGCGGCCTTTGTGATTCTCAGCGCTGTGAGTGGCAAGCAGCCGTACTACATTCTGCCGGCGGTACCAGCGGCTGCTCTGCTGCTGGCGGCTGCTGCGGACCGTGGCGGACAGCAGCTGCGGGGGCTGGAAGTGTTGCCGGTGTCCGGAGGAACTGTCGTGATGGGGGCAGTCCCACTGGTGGTGAACGGGGTGCAGGTGTTCTCCGAAACCGGACTGCAGGGGATGGTCGACTGGCGTGAATCACTGCTGCTGATGGCCACTGCCCCTGGACTGCTGCTGTTTCGCCGAAGCCGCGCTGTCGTGGCCGTGACGGCAGTGGCCGCATCAGCAGTGCTTTTTCAGGTCATCCTCGTGAATGCACTTAAAGACTCCCTGTGGGACGGCTTTGATCTGCGACCGATGGCGCAATTTGTCAGGGAATCGAACAGGCCGGCGGGCTGGTTTGGCGGCTATCACGGTCAGCTGAACTATCTGGGGGGCCTGCCGTTTGTGGCGGAGTTGCCTGCCGAGCCAGCGGTGTCTCAGTGGCTTTCCGACCAGCCTGGCGGAATCCTGATTGTGCGTCTGACGAGGCCGCAGACAGATGCGGAGCGAGCACTGTACGCGCGGCTGAGAAGGCTTGATCGCAAGGTGGTGGCAGAGGCTGAGGGAGTGCTGCTGGCGGCGGAACTGAAAGCGGCGTGTGAGCTGCCGTGTGAGTCGCAGATGAGTGGCGTTTTGTATGTGCAGTGGGTGCGTTCGGGGCTGCGGGACCAGCCTTACGTGATCGCAGAATTTCGTGAGTGAGACGGTGATCCTGCAGGACCCGATGACGGGGTGCGCTGTCTGTGAGCTGCCGGACGGCGAAAACTGCAGATTTTCCCGGCCTGCGGGTGGTCGCGTGCGCTGTCGGGAATTCGAACGGCTGAAAAACCGAGGTATGCGGCCTGAAGACGGCTGCTGCTGCTTTCGCAATTTGACTATGTTACGCTCAGCCTCAGTTGTGTTTCAGCGATGTTTCCCTGATTGAGATGTGCAAATGGAAATCCGATTCTTTAATACGCTCACCGGTACCACTGAGGTTTTTCAGCCTGTGCACAGCGACTGCGTGCGTATGTACAGCTGTGGTCCTACGGTGTATGACTTTGCCCATATCGGTAATTTTCGTTCTTTTTTGTTTGCGGATCTGATCCGTCGAACGCTCGAGTTTTTCGGGCACCAGGTGCATCACGTGATGAATATCACGGATGTCGGTCACATGACGGATGACGCCAGTGCAGACGGGGGTGGCGAAGACAAGATGCAGGCCGCTGCGCGGCGTATGAAGGAGGACAAGAAGTCGGGCCGTGTGCCCGAGGGGGCTGTGCAGAATCCGGATGATCCCTATCAGATAGCAAAGTACTTTACGGACGCATTTCTGGAGGATGCTCGGACACTGGGTGTGCGTGTCGCGTTTGAGTATCCGGACAACGTGCTGCAGGCAACTCAGCATATTGACGCGATGCTGGAGATGATTGGGCAGCTGATTCAGCGTGGGCACGCCTACGTCGGGCCGGATGGGGTGGTGTATTACAGCGTGGAGAGTTTCCCGGCCTATGGTCGTCTGAGCGGGAATACGCTGGACCGACTGATGGCGGGTGCAGGTGGTCGTGTCAGTGAGCAGAACCAGGCGAATAAACGGCATCCAGCCGATTTCATGCTCTGGAAGCCGGATTCCTCGCACATTATGAAGTGGGATTCACCGTGGGGGGCCGGATATCCGGGCTGGCACATTGAGTGCTCATGCATGGCTCGCCGGAGACTGGGGCGTGATGTCATTGACATTCATACTGGTGGTGAGGACCTGATTTTCCCGCATCATGAGTGTGAGATCGCTCAGACTTGCGGTGCGACGGGTGAGAGTACGTTTGCCAGATTCTGGATGCATGCGCGGTTCCTGCTGGTGGAAGGCGAGAAGATGTCAAAGAGTCGTGGCAACTTTTACACGGTTCGCGACGTGCTGCAGGGGCGAGTCCGAGACGAGAAGGGGCAGCCGACTGGTGTTTCGGTGCATCCAGCGGTGCTGCGTCTGGAACTGCTGAAGTCGCATTATCGGGGCAACATGAATTTTACTCAGAAGGGATTGATTGATTCAGCTGGCGTGGTGCGGCGACTGACGGAGTTTCGTTCGCGTCTGGAGGCTGCCAGCGGCGGACACGCGGAGCCTGTTGATCTTTCCCACCCGGTGCTGAATGCATTTGCCGCTGCGCTGGCGGATGACCTGAACATTGCGGGGGCACTGGGAGCGATCTTGCCGTGGGCGGCCACGACGCCAGCGGATCCGGCGGTGGCGCTGGGGGTGCTGGAGCGGGTAAATCAGGTACTGGCCGTGGCACCACTGGCTGTGTCCCCTGGCGGAGCTCAGGCGTCGGACGAGCAGGCGGAAATTCGGCAGCTCTGCAGTGATCTGGACGATGCACGCAAGCGGAAGGATTTTGCTGCCGCTGACCTGATTCGGGGACAGATTCAGAAGCGGGGCTATGATGTAAAGACGTCTCCGACCGGAACCATCGCAGAGAAACGCCTCGCCTGATCTTTGCGGCAGTCCGGTAATTTTTCCGACCATTGCGGGGTGCGGGAGTTGTTGAGTGACTGCTGAACTGATTGTGGCGACGGCGGCTGCGGCTGCTGTCTGGGCATTGACAATCTGGCTGCTGAGCCTGGCAGTTGGTCGATACTGCATCGTGGATGCGTTCTGGGGGCCAGGATTTGTGGTAACGGGGGTGGCTGCGGCGCAGGCTCGTGGCTGGTCAGATCTGAGTATGGCGCAGTTGCTGCTGCTGGGGCTGGTGCTGATCTGGGCGATGCGGCTGGCTGTGCATCTTGGTCAGAGGATCCTGCGGGATCCCCACGAAGACCGTCGATATGCGGCGATTCGCGACGGTCATCAGCCGGGCTTCTGGTGGAAGAGTCTGTTCCTCGTGTTTCTGCTGCAGGCCGTCATTCTGTGGTTTGTGGGGCTGCCGGTGGTGTCGGCACTGGGCAGCGGGGCTGATAATCGCCATTGGGTCTTTGTGGTGTGCGGACTGCTGGTGTGGCTGACGGGGCTGTTCTTTGAGTCTGTGGGGGACTGGCAGTTGGCACGATTTCGTTCGTCTCCGGAGAACCGAGGGCAGGTGCTGCAGAGCGGGCTTTGGCGACTGACTCGCCATCCGAATTACTTTGGGGATTTCTGTGTGTGGTGGGGGCTGTGGCTGGTGGCCGTGGGCAGCGGTGCTCCTTTGTGGACCGTGCTGTCGCCGCTGGCGATGGCTTTTTTTCTGATGCGTGTATCCGGAGTACCGATGCTGGAACGGGATATCAGCCAGCGACGTCCGGGTTACGCGGAGTATGTGCGTCGTACGAATGCATTTTTTCCGGGGCCGCCGCGTCGCAGCGAGCCCGGCTGAACCCTCACAGGTGCTGTTTCGGTGTGCTGTCTGCGGCGGTTGTGGCGGCGCGAGTATTACTCAATCGCTGCAGCTTTGGCGAGATCGTCGTCTTTGCCGGCGACAATCAGGGCATCTGATTCCTTCAGCACGGTATCCGGGTCAGATGCAAACGACATGCGATCGGACAGCACATCGTGGATCGCCACCACGGTGATGCCGAAGTTCTGACGCAGTCCCAGTGATCGCAGGGTTTTCCCGTTCCAACTGGACGGGACTCCCATTTCCTGAATACTGAAGCCCGTGCCGATGGATACGTAGTTGAGCAGCCCTGAGCCGGACATGCGTTTGCCGAGGCTGATGGCCGATTCTCGCTCAGGGAAAATGGTTTCAGAGACTCCCAGTCGCTCCATGACGCGAGCATGATCCCGTGAGATGACCTTGACGTAGACATCACGCACTCCGAGATCGTGCAGCACCATTGTGGTAAGAATACTGGCGGTGATGTCATCACCGGTGCTGACGACGGCAGCATCGGCTCCGCGTACCCCCAGTCGTTCCATCACCTGGATGCTGCGAGCGTCGCCGACGGCAGCGCGAGTGGAATACGGTGCAATGCGATCCACCGCGATTTCATTCGTATCAATGGCAATCACTTCGTGCCGCTGACTGAACAGTGCTTCCGCCACGCTGGATCCGAAGTTTCCAAGCCCGACAACCACAAATCGTTTCATGATTTACCCCACAACAACATCTTCGTTTGCGTAGCGAAACTCATTTGCGCCCTTTTGTGGAATGGTCAGTGCGGCAGCCACGGTCAGTGGACCGACACGTCCAAAGAACATAAGCAGGATTGAAATGCATTTGCCGACCGTTGTGAGGCTGGGTGTAATGCCCATGCTGAGTCCCACGGTGTTGAAGGCACTGATCGCTTCAAACATGCACACTCGCAGATCGCTGCCACCTTGAGCGATTTGCTGTTCGGAAATTGTCAGCAGCAGGATACCAAAAACTGTGACAGCCATGGTGATGGTGAACAGACCGACGGCCCGCGACGTGGTGGCTTCCGGGATGGTTCGATACCAGACTGTGGTGGTTTCACGACCGCGGAGGCGCGAGAGGGCCATCAGGAAGATGAGTGCCACGGTGGTGGTCTTGAGTCCGCCGGCGGTGGAACCTGGTGAGCCGCCGATCATCATCAGCAGCATGGTCACGAAGTTGCTGCTGTCCGCTGCCTGGTTGTAGTCGATGGAGTTGAAACCTGCGGTGCGGGCCGTCACGCTCATGAACAGTCCGTTGATCAGGCGATCAATGACTGGAAGTCCGGCCAGAGTATTGTCCCATTCGAGCAGCGTCAGCAGGGCCCAGCCCAGCAGCAGGAGCACGGCAGTTGTGACGAGGATGATGCGGGACTGAACAGACATCCGGAAAGCGCGGCGTTTTTTACGTGAACGCAGCGACTGCAGGATTTCTTCGTGGGTCAGAAATCCGAGGCCACCGAGGACAATCAGTGCTGAAATGGTCAGCAGCGTACCGGGTGATTGCTGGAAATCGATCAGGTTGGTGGTAAACGTGGAGAAGCCGGCGTTGCAGAAGGCGCTGACGGAGTGGAAGATGGCGGGCCAGATCGCCTGCCACCAGCCCAGCGAGCTACCCCAGAAGATATACAGAACGATCGCTCCGGCAGCCTCAATAACCAATGTGTAGCGGATGATATTTCGAGTGATTTGACCAGGTGTCAGGTGCAGGGCGGTATCGGCGGTGAAGATGCACAGCGATTCCTCGCGGATCGACATCCGACGTCCAAGTGCGGTAATGATCAGGCTGGTGAAAGTCAGGATACCGAGGCCCCCGAACTGGACCAGCATGACCAGCCAGGCCTGGCCGGCAAAGGTCAGCCTGGTGCCGGGATCCACGACGGCAAGGCCGGTGACACAGACGGCGCTTGTGGACATGAAAACTGAGTCGACCCACGACAGTGGCTGGCCTGCGGAAATGCCCGGGAGCAATCTTAGACCCGCGGCACCGGCCAGAATCAGCAGCGCGAAGGAGACTGTGAAGAGTTGCGGGGGAGTGAGTTTCTGCCAGAAACTCTGCCGAGCGTTCTGAGACAATTCCCAGCGCGACCAGGCATTGGGGCGGTACATAAACGATTCACTGAGGGGTCAGCAGACGCTGTCGTACTGAGCAGCCGACTGCGAAAGCGAATTTCGGCATTGAAAATCCTTCTGCCGTCTGCAGGAATTCTTGTCGATGGACTCGAAAAAATAAAGTCCGGCAGATTCCTCGCAGGGAATTTTGGTGGAGTTCCCGGAAATGTATGGATTTTACCCTGTTTGAGCGGAATTGTGGGGGTGTTATGGGGCGGTGTGGCACGGCGCAGCTGACATTTCGGGGCTTTTCCGGTATTCTGCCTACCTGATGCTCAGCAGCAGCCAATCCCGCTCACCGCGTTTTTGTTTGTTTTCTGCCGTTTTCGTTTCGGAAGCTATCTGTCATGTCTGCGTGCCCGATTCAGGAGATTCTACAGCCGCTGCAGTCACTGCGATTGATTGATCCGCATACTCACATCAATCCGCATCAGGCGGCGTCACGGACGCTGGCAGACATTCTGGGGTATCATTACTACACCGAGCTGGCTCATTCGGCGGGTTGTTCAAAGGAGCAGATTGAGGAGCCCGGCCTGGATCCTCGCGAGAAGGTACGGCGTCTGGTGCCATGGCTGCGGCAACTGGAGAACACAGCACAGTACAGCTGGCTGCTTGAGATGAGTCAGCAGTTGTTTGGGTTTGCGGAAGATCGGATTACCGAGTCCAACTGGGAGTCATTGTACGACAATTCGCTGCGGTGCATGTCTGCGCCTGACTGGGAGCAGCAGGTGCTGCAGAAATCCGGCCTTGATCAGGTGTACCTCACCAATGATTTTGATGATCCGCTGCAGGGTTTTGACACAGCATTTTACGTTCCCTGTCTGCGAACGGATGATCTGGTGTTTCATCTGACGAGGCCGGCCGTGCAGCAGCGTCTGCAAAGTGCCAGCGGGATTGCCGTCACGGACGCCACATCTCTGCGGGACGCCGTCGGACGTTTGTTTCAGAATTTCACTGCAAACAATGCCCGCGCCTGCGCGATCTCACTGCCGCCTTCCTTTGCTCCGGCTTCTGTTTCGGCGGTGGTGGCAAATCAGCTGGTGGCGAAGTCGTTTGCCGGTGCCGAACTGACGGCTGAAGAACAATCGCGTCTGAGCCAGTTTGTCTTCTGGATGCTGGCCGAATTCTGTGATCAGCACGAACTGCCTTTTGATCTGATGATTGGCGTGAATCGCAGAGTTTATGAGCAGGGTGTGTATCAGGGGCAGGATCTGTTTGATTCACGCGTATCACTGGTGCAGTATCGTGAACTGTTCAATGCGTTTCCGGAGGTCATCTTTCCGGTTTCAGTGCTGGCAGAGACCAGCAATCAGGAGCTGGTGAGTTTTGCCTGGATTTTCCCGAACGTGATGACATGTGGGCACTGGTGGTATTCAAACATTCCGGTGTATATCGAGCGGGATACTCGGGCCCGTCTGCAGGCGGTTCCCTCAACCAAGCAGGTGGGTTACTACAGCGACATGTACAAGCTGGAGTTTGCTTTGCCGAAGTTTGCGATGTACCGCCGGATTCTGGCAAAAGTGCTGGCCGAAGACTTTGTGGGTGGTCGTGGCTGGAGTGTGGAGCGCGCTGTGGAACTGGGGACTCGGGTACTGCGCGGAAATGTCGAGTCGATCTTTGGTGGCATGCAGCGCTGAGGCGTGTGCTGAGCTGAATTCATGGTCTTTGGCTAAGGTGTCTGTTTATGCCCAGGATTGTCGTGCTGCTGAACGAGGAGACCTCGTTTGAACTGACTCGCTTTCCAGCCGTGCTTGGACGCAGTCCTGAGTGCGACATACAGGTGGACAATGCGCAGGTGTCTCGCCGACATGCTCAGATTCATGAGCAGAACGGCCAGTATTTTGTGGAGTGTCTGGGTGCGGCGAACAGGACGGCGCTGAACGGCAAGTTGCTGGAATTGAAGGAACGCAGTGCTGTGCCGCTGCAGCACAACGACCGCATCAAGCTGGGACCTGTGCGTCTGCGATTTGAATCTGAGGCTGCTGAGCCTGAGCCACTGGCCGCCACCTCGGAAGGTTTTGAACTGACAGACAACAGTTCAGCCACCATCATGGGCAGTACGGCTGCCCGTGGTTTTGGCGTTTTCGAAGTGCGTCCGGAGGAAAAACTTCGTGGTATTCTGAAGATCAATCAGTCCCTCGCGGGGCAGGTTGAGCTGTCAGAGATCGCGCCCAGGATTCTGGATGTGCTGTTCGACATTTTTCCTCAGGCTGATCGCGGCACGATTCAGATTCGGCTGGCCGGGTCGGAGCGGCTGGTCCCGGTGGCTCAGAAACGACGGGCTGAGAGTGATGATGAGTCCGTGCGGCTGAGCCGGACCATTCTGATGAAGGTGCTGGACGAGAAGATTGGGATTCTGTCGGCCGACGCCGCCAATGATGCTCGCTTCAGTGCCAGTGAGTCCATTTCCAGTCTGAAGCTGCATTCGATGATGTGTGTCCCGATGCTGGACCTGCAGGGGCGTCCGTTTGGTGTCCTCAACCTTGATACTCAGAATCCGATGAAGCGTTTCACGGATGAGGATCTGGAGCTGCTGCTGGCTGTAGCCAGTCAGGCGGCGAATGCGTACGAAAATGTGCGACTTCTCAAGAGCCATCTTGAGAAGCAGAAGCAGGACGAGGAGATGAAGATTGCTCGCTCCGTGCAGAAGGCACTGCTGCCTGAAGTTCTGCCGGAGGTACCGGGCTGGTATTTCTATGCATCGTATGACGCGGCTCAGGCCGTCGGAGGCGACTACTACGACTGTTTCATGATTGGTGAAAACAAGATCTGTGTATCGTTCGGTGACGTGGCCGGCAAAGGTGTACCGGGTGCGCTGATCATGTCTCGCATTTCCAGTGTGGTGCAGAACACGATGAGCTTTACCGACGATGTGGCGACAGCGATCAGCAGGATCAACCGCCACATGTGTCACAACATGGTGGCTGGCCGTTTTGTGACTTACACCCTGGCTGTTGTGGATCTGCAGACAAATCGAATTTCGATGGTGAATGCCGGTCATTATCCGCCGCTGGTTCGCCGGGCTGACGGCAGTGTGGAAGAGTTTGCCGGTGGGCAGATCGGGATTCCGATCGGGATCATGGACGACTACGAGTATGACGTAGTGGAGCGGGATATTCAGCCGGGAGATCTGTTTTTGCTGCGGACCGACGGCGTGGACGAGGCGATGGCACCGGACGGGGCTCTGTACACGACGGAAAAGGTGCTTGAATTCGTCAGGAAGGTGATGTCGGACACGTCGCAACTGGGGCGTGACCTGCTGACCGACGTGCGGAAGCACGCCAATGGGCGGCCTCAGAATGATGACATAGCAATCATGACATTCGGTCGGCTTTCCTGACGGGTTTGCAGAGTTACTGTTTACTGGCCGTAGCTTCCTTCTCTGCAGCTTCATCCAGTCTGCGGTACATGGGCAGGTGCCTGTAGTAGACTTCCAGTGTCAGCACGCTGAGGGCAGTCTGATAGATTCGTCCGCCCCCATTGCCATGGGGATCTGTCACATCCCAGCTGCCGGCGCCGGGGCCGTTCCGCAGCTGGGTTGTGACCAGCTGTTCGCGCATCTTCAGGTTCCATTGTTCCCAAAGTTCCCCGCCCCAGTGATGCAGCACCTGGGTCGCGTAGTAGTTGTAGTACATGTTTTCCCGGCTGGGGCCGACAGTTGCCAGGTGCTGCACACCGGCCTGCAGTTCCGGGCGGTCCCGTCGCCAGCCCATGTACATCTGGCAGAGCAGTCCGACGGCTGTCATGGTATCGGTGGGGCCACCGCGGGGCATATAGGCGTAGCGAGCCCCATTTTCGACGGACACTGATCTCAGAAACGCGCGGGCGTCCTGCATGGTGTCGGCTGCCACGGAGATGCGATTGGCTTTGGCACTTTGCAGTGCCATGATTTGCCAGCCTGTGACGGATGTGTCTCCGGGCTGGTTGGGAGTGTAGCGCCAGCCTCCTCCGAGACGATCCTGGGATCTTTCAACGAAGCGAATGGCACTGGTGGCAGCGCGTTTGAGAGTGCGGTCTTTGGGGGCGAGTGCGGCGGCTTCACAGAGGCAGATTGTGGCGATTCCCTGCACGTATAGTCCGGAATTCCCCTGAGCTGTGCCGCGCAGATCGAGGCCAGACGAAGTGGTTTCCGCTTTGCTGAGCAGCCAGTTCAGTCCGCGTGTGACTGTTTCCTGATACTCCCCCTTGATTTCGTGAGTGTGTCCGCCACCGAGAAACGTGAGCAGGGCCAGGGAGGTGGCTCCCATTGGCGTTGCCTGCAGTGTGCCACCCTGCCCTGCACCACCGACTTCGTCAAAGCTCCAGGAACCATCCTGTTTCTGGACCTTCTGCAGCCATGTGAGTCCTGCATTGACTGCTCGTTCACTGTCTGCACTGCCGCCGAATTTTTTGACTGCAGCCCGGCGACCAGCCTCGGACCTGCCACCAAACTCGCCCCGCATGACGGGAATCTCAGACAGGTCCTGCAGATCATCCACTGGCAGTGTCAGATCTTCAGGCCGGGGCGAATTCAGATTCATCCGCTGAGTGCCGCGATCCAGTTCTGACAGCATCTGCTTCATGGTGCTGTCGACCTGCAGGTCCTGCATTGAATCCGGCTGCACAATCTGCGGAATATCATCAGCCTGAAGGTCCTCAGAGGGATCGTCGGCAACACCCAGCAGTCGCAGCACACCATCGGTCGCGACGTCCGGCATCATCCATGCGGCGAACAGCAGGCCGATCAGCAGATGCACGGCGAAACTGATGAGCACAGTGGAGATTTCGCGGCGACGATTCTTCAGCAGTGCCGGCAATCGGGTGCGGAAGAACTGTTGGAGGGCGGCGATGCGAGCAGCGAGACTGACGGCCCATGCCGGAGGCCGGCGACGACGACCAGTTCGTCGACCCGGGGGCTGCGACAACCGGGATGCTGCAGAGGATCGACCGACGTCAGCGACCTCCCGAGCGTCGCCGCCGGTCTGTTTGTCACTGCTGCTGTCTGTCTGTTCCGCCATCACAGGCTCACGGGAGGCACAGAAACCGCTTCAGGAAAATCTCTGATGGTGCGACAGCACCCGACTTTGCACTTCCGCCCATGGAAGTGCGCAACATTACAACACTCGCAACGGTTGAGGGCAAGTGTCGGGCTGCGTCAGTGCTGACGCTCAGCCCAGATCCGCAGTTGTTCACGATTGATTTTCACGTTGTGCCGGGTATCGACCGGAAAGGAACGGTGAAACAGGACACTTCGGATGGAGGCGGTCAGCGGGTTTGCGGCTGCCAGTGCCAGCAGTTCTGCCGTGAGCCGATCCGTCGCTGCCGGTGTTTCCGGAAACTGTCCTGGCTCGGGTTCCACAACGATCAGCGGGCATTCGTTACCGACCGGCCCCAGTCCAATCAGGGCCGAACGATAAACCTGCGGGTGCTGGTCGAAGATTGCTTCGCAGCAGACGGAATACATAGGTCCCTGAGCTGTGTGGACGACGTGAGCCCGGCGTCCGCAGAACCAGAGTCGCTGCTGTTCGTCGAGGAATCCTACGTCTCCCATGCGGTGCCAGAATGTCGCCCCATCCGCAATTTTCGCGGCGGCGGTGGCGTCCGGCCGGCGGAAGTATTCACGTGTTGCTGCCGGGCTGCGGACGATAATCTCTCCGATCGCCCCAGGTGGCACTTGTTCAGCCTGGTCGATGTTCTGAATGACAGCATCGGTGGCTCGAATAATCCGCACGTCCACTCCCGCAAATACTCTGCCGACGCAGGTGCCACGTCCACTGGCGGATTGAACGGCGGTGTCGGCGAGGATTTCTCGTCCACCGATCGATGCCACCGGCAGGCATTCCGTGGCGCCGTAGGGTGTATGAATGTCGGCATCCGGACGGAGCATGGCTGTGATGCGACGGATCACATGCAGCGGTACGGGAGCTCCTGCCGAAAGGACTCGGTTCAATCGCTCAATGCGAATTCCGAACTGCTCGCAGTGGCGTCCCACGCGATTCCACATGGCTGGAGAACCGTAGGCTTGTGTTGCACGCTGCGTCCTGAGTCCGTCAAGAATTCTGGCTGGATCAACTGCAGCCGGGCGAGTGGGATCCATTTCGGGAATCACCGTAGTAACCTGCATGGCCAGATTGAACAGAGCGAACAGCGGAAACCCGGGCAGGTCTGTTTCTCCGGGAGCGATTCCGTAAAAATTGCGGATCAGGTCCACCTGAGCATCGAACATACCGTGTTCGAATACGACACCTTTCGGTGGCCCTGTGCTGCCACTGGTGAAAATAATGGCCGCCGCATCGGTGGACAGGGTCTGCGGAAGTGTCACGGACGCTGCCAGACTGCCGCGCTGCAGCAGGCCGTCCAGTGATTCCAGCCATGGCAATTTGGGCGAGCCGACGCTGACATTCAGTCGGGCACTGCGGTACCTCCACGGCATCAGACTGCGAATCAGATGCACCAGTGGGATGGCGATAAATCCGTGCGGATCGGTTTGGTCCAGACACCGCAGCAGACTGCCCCGACCCATACCAGGGTCGATCAGTACACAGGTGGCGCCGCTGCGAAAGATGGCGAATACCAGAGCGATGAATTCAATGGACGGCCGGACCATCAGAACCATGCGGTGACCGGGGCGAACTCCGAGGCTGATCAGGCCACGTGCAAGTTGGTCCACTTCGGCGTCGAGCCGTGCGAAGGACACCTGAGTCCAGGCTGTGCGTCCCCGAGCGTCTCGGCTGGACGGAAAGATCACGGCAGGCTGGTCAGGGACGATTCCGGCGGAGTTGCGGAGTCGGTCAGCGATGTTCAGCGGTTCTGACATGATTTCCGGTTCCAGTCGAGTTTCCGCGGATCTGTTGCGGTCGCTGCAGATTTGACCTGCCGCGTATCCTGGCAGAAAGTTTGCGATTCTGCAGCGCTGCCGCGTCGGATGGGAGGCAGCATGGTGAGTTCTGTTGAGGGGTTGGGCGTGAGTCTGACGACGGGGCTGACTCTGCGGGATCTGCCGAATACCCAAAACAGGTCTGCCCACCTGCCCGCCTCCGGCATTTTTTGCCGAAACGCTGTGGCTGCAGGCACCTTCTTTGTGACGATGCAACTGGAAATCCTGCCTGGATTTGCTGGAAGGGAATCCGGTTTTCAGTGGGGACAGTCGACCAACAGCAGGTCGATTCTCCGACCGGTGACATTCGATAACCGCTGCAGAGACGGACTGGCAGTGGTTTCGCGAACCTGAGGCTTCCGCAAGATGGCGAATACTACCAACGACCGTTCTGACCGTCGCTGGAACACGGCTGCAGTCCTTGCAGTCAGTGCTTCAGCGCTGCTTGCATTTTCCGCCTTTGATCCGGTTCCTGCCGGAGAAGATCCGGTTCGGACGGTATTGGTCAGTGATGTGTCCGGGGAGACTGTGTCCGATGTGCCAGTGCCAGTGGATGCGGGCAGTGCAGTACCTCGCAGACTGGACGTACAGGTCGCCGGCAGCCTTGGCCCGGTCACCACACTGAGCCAGGAAGAGTCACTGAAATTTGCGCTGCTGCTGCTGGAGGATGGTGCCCGCTTTCTGAGGAATCAGGACCAGTACACCGTGACCTTTCACAAGCGTGAACGTATCGGCGGTGACCTGCGACAGCAGGAAGATATCGACATGAAGGTCCGGCACCTGCCCGTGTTCAGCGTGTATATGAAGTGGAAAACCGGACAGGTCGGTCAACAGGTGGTTTACAACGTGGAAGCCAGTCCGGACCGCATGTGGGTAAAGTTTGGCGGTGCCCGAGGACTGTTGCCGGCTTTGAAGATTGATCCCAGCGGGGATGTTGCCATGCGTGAAACCCGGCACCCCGTGACACAGGCTGGCATCCTTGCCATGGCTGAACGGATCATCGCGCATCGCCGGGAAGAACTGGAAGGCAAAGTTCCGGTGGTCTGCGTTCGTGCTGCCGATGGCGTCGTGGATGAGCGCCCCTGCTACTGTTTTGAATTCCGGTATAAGTCCCGTGACACCAGTCCGGTTTACCGCAGCAGTCGCATCATGATTGACACTCGGTATCACATTCCGCTGCGGGCTGTAAACCATACCTGGGGCAGTGATGAGCAGGTCAGCGCTGAGATCCCGGCGGAAGACACCTTGATTGAAGAGTACATGTTTTCACGGTTCAATTTCGGGGTGCAGCTGGCCTCTGAAGAATTCGCTCCGAAGTTCAATCGTTCAAGAAACTGAGCTCAGCGGTGCGAGTTTTTGTTTCATGGCCCCGCTGCGGCAAACACCGCAGCGGGGCTGTTTGATTTCAGGCGGCTCTGCTGTTCCGCACAAGAGCCGTGCGGGCAGGCTGATTTCCGTACCACTGCAGCAGCCCGAGCAGTTTGGCTCGCTGTTCGGAATCTGTACCGGAGGACAGCAGTCTCTGGAGTACAGGGAGGGTCACACGGTTGATAAGCGGGCGCAGCCATCCTGCAAATTCCACGCGCTGGCCTGTTGGCACTTTTTCAAAGCCCATCCCCGTCTTGAACTGATCGAGTGATTCAAGGCCGGCCTGAATGGACTGATAGCCGTAGCTGACGGCCCGAATGTCGCCCTGTCGGAGTCTGGTATGCAGATACTGCCAGATCAGAGCATTATTCGGATAAGACTCCAGATGCTGCAGTGAGGATCTGACGATCAGCAGGTTGGAGACATCTTCAATCACAAATGCCGCGAGGCAGGCGGCCATGCGACCGTCCACAAATGCCGCCCATGCCTCCGCTCCTGTAGTTCTGCTGGCTTCGGCATAGTAACGCCTCCAGGTCCGCTCAAGGTCGTCGGGCACGCTGCGGCCCTGACGCTGCAGCGTGTCGGCATGCAGGGCGATGGAATCTCGGGCAAGATCCGCAAAGTCAACCTGCCGCACCACACAAGCTTCGAGGCCGCGTCGCACCTGAGTCCTTGTGCGGCTGCGGAGATTTGGGAAGTCGTAATTCGGATCCTGACACATCACACGAAAACTGGCCGTACCCTGCTCTTCCGGACACCCGTACCGCAGTACAAGTCCGTCCAGTCCCAGCACCGCAGCACTGTCGACCTCACCGGCGTCGATACCGCGGTGAAAGGGGAACGAGGTATAAACGCGATTCTGAATGTTGAACCACCAGAGACCGGCTGAGCACCGGACGCTGTGACCCATTCGCTCCAGAAAATCAGCATAATGTTCAGGACTGACAGCCATCCCTGCACCACCCCTGTCGACACAGCCAAACTCTGCCTTGCTCAACCGGGTAATGTAGCCTGAATCGTCAAATTGGCTCAATACTGACCGGTTTACTGCGGCTTTTGGCCCTGTTCTGCCTGCTTATACTCATTCACGATCGCCTGATAGACCTCACGAGCATGCTGATATGCAGCTTCGGCGGCGGGGCGCTCGTCCTCGCGAATCCTTTCCCGCTTGGAATTCCAGCAGACATCCACTGCCTGCAGGCACCATTCAGCACTGCCGCGCCCGCCACGAACTGGCTGACCGGCCGTGTGCACGAAGATTGGATTCGTGTGTACCGAAGGAAGTATTCGCACGGCTATCCAGCTCGATCCCTCAAGTTTTACCGGAATCCTGAAGGACTCGATATGTCCGTCGGCTGTCAGTTCGCGAACAGCCACCGGATTGCCATTCACTATGACCTCCACCGGGACCTTACGAGAATTTCCAATGCGACAGCGTTCAATGTGCCAGTAGGGCTTGTCGTCCAGACGGCGATTTCTGATTGATTCAGTCAACTCGCCAGGTTCGGGTTCCAGCAGGGCGGCTGCGTCAAACGTTACCTCCACCTCCCCTGGTTCAGCCAGATCCAGGCGGCTCACTCCAGCTGCCGTGCGTTCCCCAACCCCGACTCCATTCACCCGCAGGTCCAGAATGTGGCTGAGCCCATCACCGCAGTAGCTGCGGCCATCCCGCAGCCCTTCAACCCACGCATCGTACGTCAGCTCGCCGGATTTCGGCAGGCTGACGTAGACTCGACCAAGGCCGACTCGGTCACCATAAATACAGGGGAAGTCGGTTTCGCCGCTGATGCGAGTTGTCATGCCGCAGTTCAGCGTGTGATACCAGACATTCAGCTCCCAGATTGCCGGAGTATCGACAGCGGAGATGAAGTCGCAGGCACCGTGAACCGTCGTGACCACGAACTCGTTGGCGCCGATTCCGTCAAACTTCGGCATGGCAGGATCCGGCAGTTTTGATGCTGCCCTGCCCTGCCAGCCGCGTGGGGCGCCGCCCCAGGGCTGACCATGGAACTGCCGACTGCCGTCGGGCATTTCGTCCGGAAGTGCCAGTCCCCAGCCGCTGTGACTGTAGCCCACGACACCGCCCTGTTCGCGTCCCCACTGCAGCACAGGCAGAGTCCAGCTGGGCCACTGCTCAAGGCGAGTCGTGCCGGGAAAGTCATCTTCCTTCAGCTTCAGCAGGCACAGATGACCGGCGTGCGACGAAGGAAATCCACTGACTTCCACGTCATAACGCATCAGTGTTCCGTTTCGTGACAGTTGCGATACGGCGCCATCAAAAAATTGTTTTTGAGTGTACCAGCAGGGGCCCCAACTGAGTACACAGCCGACATTCAGGTCTTCGCCCAGTATGTGTCGCAGCATGTCTTCAGGGCCCACACCCTCGGTCGGGCTGTCATAATGAGCACAGCCGGCGGCGTGCACATGGTGGTCTCCTGAGAACCAGCCCCGCTTTGCAATATGAATCCAGCGTTTCAGCTGGACGGAGACCTCATGGTTTTCCGCAGCAGGCACCGTGACGGCAATTCGCTGAGGAATATACTCGGGCCCACGATTCACCACGAAAGTGTATTCGCCGGGTGGCAGAGAAACGGATTCACCATCGGCCCGATAGATCTGATCATGGAAGAAGAAGTCGGGGGCCAGCCGGCGCGATGGCAGCGGGTAGACTCGGTTCAGCTGGTCACGGATGACAAAACTGGCCGTTGTGGGCTGGCCGTCTGTGTCACGAACTCGCAGTACGACACGGGTAGCTGGCAGGCAATTGAACAGCACCGGCAGGGCACTGCGGAAGCCGAGGTCCTGGGTCCCCGCGCCAATGTGAAAGCTGAGCAGTGCCTCGCG
>SXXK01000243.1 GCA_005791255.1 Planctomyces sp. | reverse complement strand
TGCCAGGTGGTGCCATGAACAATTCCGATGCCGGTGGCGATGATGATGGGCTTGAGGGCGGTGTCGCTGATGACGACTTCGGAGGGGATGAGTTTGCAGACGAGTTCGCTGAGGATGCAGAGTTTGAAGAACAGCCTGCCCCGGCGGCAAAGGGCAAAAAGAAAAAGTAACTCGTCGGTGCGGAGTATCCAGTGATTCAGCCTCTGACCTGCCCGGTGTGCGGTAAGACTCCGGATCCGACAACCAGTGCTCAGACGTCGCCCTTCTGCAGCGAACGCTGTCGCAAGGTGGATTTCTTTCGCTGGTGGGACGGTCGGTACGCGATTGTCGAGGACCTGGCTCCGGGTGGTGCACTTTCTGAACTGGATCTGCTGGATGCTCAGGAGTCCCTGCAGCCGGATGACCAGTGAGCCAGTTGCTCAGGCCTGCTGCACGTACTTCAGGAACTGCTGTGTCACGGGGTTGGAGGGCGATTCCAGCACCTCGTGAGGCGGACCTTCTTCGATAATGCTGCCGGCGGAGAGCACATGGACACGATGTGCGACGGAGCGAGCGAAGGGGATGCTGTGAGTGACAACAATCATCCCCTGCCCTGCTTTGGCCAGATCCCGCATGACATCGAGAACTTCAGCGGTGCTTTTGGGGTCAAGTGCGCTGGTGGGTTCATCGAAGAGAATGGCGTCGGGTGACATGGCCAAAGTTCTGGCTATGGCAACTCGCTGCTGCTGACCTCCGGACAGCGATCCGGGCATGGCGTCAGCCTTGAAGCCCATGCCGACCCTGTCGAGCAATTGGCGGGCCATGGTGATGGCCTGCGGTGCGGGCATTTGCAGTACCTGCACCGGGGCCTCAATAACGTTCTGCAGCACAGTGAGGTGTGGGAACAGGTGGAATTTTTGGAACACCATTCCGACTTTGCGGCGAATTTTCAGCAGAGCGGCATCTCGCTCAGTTCCGGGGCTTCCGGGAAGTTCGATGTCGGCGACTCGGACGCTGCCCCGATCGAATGTTTCGAGCCCATTGATCATGCGCAGCAGTGTGCTTTTGCCGCTGCCGGAGCCTCCGAGCAGTACGCTGACCTGCCCCGCCGGGACCTCCAGTGAGACTCCGCGGAGTACCGGTGAAGTTCCAAAGGATTTCCAGAGGTCAGTGATTGAGATCATGGCGGCAGCTCATCAGCGGAAATGCGGTCTGACTGCCGGATATTACTGATCGGCCGTGGCTTTTTGCAGTCGGCGAACTGTACCGACTCTGTAATTCGTTGCGATTGACGGTGTTTTGCCTTGACTGGTGGGGGTCAGTCGAGAAAGTGGGGATGTTTGGGATGATTGTCGGACGGCGTGATGTCAGCGTCGCCGAAAACTCAATCCAGCCTGTGACTTCGCTGTGGCTCTGATCGGGGAAGCTGCTCATGTCGTTCCGTCTGCGGATTCTGGTATTTTCACTGCTGCTGAGCTGGCTGGCCGGGTGGAATTCGTCGTGTGTGGCGGTGCAGCAGTCGTTGCCGGAAAAATCGGCTGAGAAACCGGCGACCGAGAAGACTGGGGATGCAGAGAAGCCGGCGGAGAAACCGGAAAGTGAGGAACTGGTTTCCACGGAGCATGTGGCGGAGATCGCCGGTCGTCAGGTGCGTTACACCGCGACCGCTGGCAAACTGCTGCTGAAGAACGATTCGCTGAAATCTCGGGCGACCGTGTTCTTTGTGGCTTACACGGTTCCATCAGAGACTGCTGCCGAGCGACCGGTGACGTTTTGTTTCAATGGCGGTCCGGGTTCATCTTCGGTGTGGCTGCATCTGGGCATGCTGGGGCCAAAACGGATTCGCTTTCCGGAGGACGCGACTTATCTGCAGCCTCCGTATGCATTGGAGGCCAATCCATTTTCGCTGCTGGATGTGACAGACCTGGTGTTCATTGACCCGGTCAGCACGGGTTACAGCCGTCCGGCGGACGAGGTGAGCAGGAGTGAGTTTCATGGTTACGAGGAGGACATCCAGAGTGTGGGTCAGTTTATTCATGACTACACGACTCGTTTTCTGCGCTGGGGGTCACCGCGATTTCTGTGTGGTGAAAGTTACGGTGGTCTGCGGGCTGCGGGCCTGACGGCTCATCTGCAGGAGCGGTACAACATGGAGCTCAACGGGGTGCTGGTGATTTCGGGAGCCGTGAATTTTCAGACGCTCCGATTTTCCTCGTCCAACGACCTGCCGAACATCTGTTTTCTGCCGGGTTATGCCGCGACAGCGTGGTATCACAAGGCGTTGTCTCCGGAGATGCAGGCTCGTCCTGTGTCTCAGGTGGTGGCTGATGCTGAGCGTTTTGCGCTGGGACCGTATGCTCAGGCACTGCTGAAGGGGACAGCGATTTCTGCGGCTGAGGAGCGATCAGTGGCACAGCAGATGAGTGTGCTGACGGGATTGTCCGAGGAGTATCTGCTGCGGGCGAGGCTGCGGGTCAGCATGGGACGATTTGGCAAGGAGCTGCTGCGGTCGCGGGGGCTGACTATTGGCCGCTTTGACAGTCGTTTCACGAATCGTGACCGTGATGATGCGGGTGAAACGTATGAGTTTGATGCCAGCGGGGCGGCGATTTTCGGGCCGTTTACTGCGACCTTCAACGATTACGTGCGACGCGAGCTGAAGTTCAGTGATTCGCGGGTTTACGAGATTCTGACTGGGAATGTGCAGCCGTGGAGCTACAAGAGCTTTGAGAACCGCTACGTGGATGCGTCGGAATCTCTGCGTCGGGCGATGACGGCGAATCCGTCACTGAAAGTGTTTGCGGCCTGTGGCTATTACGATCTTGCGACTCCGCATTTTGCCATGGACTACACGCTGGACCACCTCGGTCTGGCGAAGCCATTGCTGCCGAATATCACGAAGAAGTACTATGAGGGCGGTCACATGATGTACATTCACGAGCCATCAATGGTGCAGCTGCGTGCGGATCTGCTGCAGTTTTACAGCGGTGCGGTTCCGCAGAAGCCCTGATTTGCGGTCCGGTGTGGTTGCATGCTGAAGTCTTCGGGACTACTCTGACCGCTTATGTTTTCCCGTTTTTTCATCGACCGTCCGATCTTTGCGACGGTGTTGTCCGTGGTGATCACGCTGGCAGGCGGGATCGCTGTATTCACGCTGCCGGTGACTCAGTATCCCGAGATTGCTCCGCCAACCGTGGAGGTCTCAACGATGTATCCGGGTGCGAATGCCCGGGTTGTTGCTGACACTGTGGCTGCTCCGATTGAGCAGCTGGTGAACGGTGTGGAGGACATGCTGTACATGTCGTCCCAGTGCACCAATGATGGCACGTATACGCTGACGGTAACTTTTGCTCCGGGTACAGATTTGAACCTGGCACAGGTGCTGGTGCAGAATCGTGTGGCGCTTGCTCAGCCCACACTGCCGGATCTGGTGCAGCGGCGTGGTGTCACGGTGCGGAAGAAGTCGCCCGGGGTATTGATGATAGTGAATCTGTTTTCCCCGGATGGTTCGCGGGACAGTCTGTATCTCAGCAATTACGCGACGATTCAGATGCGTGACGAGCTGTCGCGTGTGGATGGCGTGGGGGACATATCATTTCTGGGTCAGCGAGACTACAGCATGCGGGTCTGGCTGGATCCGCAGCAGATGGCCATGCGTGGGATTTCGACGTCGGACGTGCTGCGATCGATCGAGCAGCAGAACACGCAGGTGGCGGCGGGGCAGATTGGTCAGCAGCCCACCACGGCGGGGCAGGTATTTCAGTACACGATGACAACGCTGGGGCGGCTGGCTGAGGAGCGTCAGTTCAGTGATATTGTGCTGCGGTCTGACAGTGAAGGCAGGATGGTGCGGCTGAAGGACGTGGCGAGGGTGGAGTTGGGAGCGGCGGCCTACGATCAGGTCTGTACGCTGAATTCACAACCGTCGATAGCATTGTCGATTTATCAGCTGCCCGGTTCGAATGCGCTGCAGGTGGCGGATGAGGTCCGTAAGCGGATGGCCGGACTGCGGCAGCGTTTTCCCCAGGGGCTGGAGTATTCGATTGTCTATGACACGACTCCGTTCATTCGTGAGTCTGTGAAGGAGGTCTTTGTTTCGCTGCGTGATGCCGTGGTGCTGGTGTCGCTGGTAGTGCTGATATTTCTGCGAGGCTGGCGTCCGGCTGTGATTCCGCTGGTGGCTGTACCGGTGGCGATTGTGGGGACATTTGCGGCGATGGCGGCGTTTGGTTTTAGCCTGAACGCACTGACGCTGTTTGGGCTGGTTCTGGCGGTGGGGATTGTGGTCGACGATGCGATTGTGGTGGTGGAGGCGGTTGAGCACAATATTGACCTCGGGATGTCACCGCGGGAGGCGGCGATTCGATCCATGGATCTGGTGGCTGGCCCTGTGATTGCTGTGGGTTTGGTGCTGACGGCGGTATTTGTTCCATGTGCATTCATCACGGGGGTTGTGGGGCAGTTTTTTCGTCAGTTTGCAGTGACGATCTCCGTATCGACTCTGATTTCCGCTTTCAATTCGCTGACGCTCAGCCCCGCGCTGGCGGTGCTGCTGTTGAAGCCGAAGGAGCGGGGGCGACGACCTGAGGTGCTGCCGCGTCCGGGGTTGAGTTTGCTGGGGGCGTGGCCCGGGTATCTTGCGGGTGGTCAGGTGAAGTTGCTGGCGGCATCTGCCGGCCTGACAGCGACGATGCCCGAGCGTGGCTGGGCGTGGCTGGGTGCGGTGCTGGGATTCCTGCTGGTGTGGCTGTGCGCGCGGCTGGTGAATGCGATTCTGGGGACGATCTTTGATGTCTTCAATCGGGGTTTTGAAGCCGGCACGCGGCTGTACACATCGCTGGCCGGCCTGCTGCTGAAGATCAGTCCGCTGGTGCTGCTGGGTTATGCGGCACTGATCTGGGGGACCGGGATTCTGTTCAGCAGAACTCCGACGGGCTTTATTCCGTCGCAGGACAAGGGTTATCTGGTGCTGAATGTACGACTGCCGGATTCTGCATCGCTGGAGCGTACGCAGGCTGTGATGGCGCAGGTGGAAGCCCTGGCAGTTGATGTGCCCGGGGTGCGGCACACACTGGCAATTGCCGGTCAGTCTTTGCTGCTGGGCACGAATGCTCCGAATGCCGGTTCGATGTATCTGATGCTGGATGATTTTGAGTCGCGAGTACCTGCAAAGCTGACTGCGGATCGGATTGCTGAGCAGTTGCGGACACTGTACGCGGACCGCATTCTGGATGCCGACATCAATG